>CAZGBU010000198.1:0-1563 GCA_964523945.1 uncultured Oscillospiraceae bacterium | reverse complement strand
CTTGCGCCGACAATACTTTGCGGGCGACTGCACGGGAAGATAGGTAATGCCAACACAAGAGGCCGGAACACGCTTGTGTTCCGGCCGATTTTTTCCGCGGTGGGATAAAGAGAACAGCCCGGGCATTCGCAGCCCGGGCTGTTTTTCTTTCGCTCATTCATAGCGCGCGTAGTCCAGACTCAATCCGCCGCCGGAGAGATATGACATGCCGGTCTGCCCGCAGCGCGCTTCGAACAGTCCCTCTGCCCGGTAGACCAGGCCGAGCGCGTCTGTCACCTCCAGATCGACCCGGATCTCGTCTCCCGCTGTGCAGGGCAGCGGCTCCGACGCGAACGGCTGCACAAACAGCGCACCGCCGTCCGGCGCAGTGTATTCCATGGCAACGCTTGCGCTGGAATCGAGCGGATTGACATCGTACGGCGGATCCCATCTGTCGGGCCAGTGATCTGGGTCGCCGGGGTCAAGCGTGACGGTTGCCGCCGGCTCGCTGTTGACATGGATCGTCAGCGTGATGGAAGCGACGTCGCGCGCCAGCCATTCGCGCGGCCAGCTCTCCAGCACCAGCGTCCCGGCAAAGGTAAACCGCCAGCTCCCGTCCGTCTGCTCCTGAAAGCCAATCGTCTCGTCCGGCAGAAAGTCGATGTTGTAGTCCACCGCCAGTCCGATCGGCGTGATGCTGTACTGCCCCATCGTCTCGTTCTGCTGCACGCCGTCGTCCACCAGCGCGGCGCGCAGCTCGGAGGTGCCGGACGGCACCTCCAGCTCGGCGCGGAAGGTCCCGCCGTCAAGCGCCGCCGCCGCGGTGTGCGTTTCGCCGGTGTTGACCTCGGTCAGGGTGAATTCTGCCGTGCTGCCCTCGGTCAGTGTCTTGGGCGCCGCGGCGATGGACGCGGCGACGGTTTCGGTCTGCGGGTCATACCCGGTCGGCTGACACGTCACATCCGTGAACAGGCTCGCCTGTGACCGGAGCAGGCCGGTCAGGGTGCTTTGCAGATCGTCAATTTCCCAGTAGAGATTGTTCGTCTGCTGGAATGTCTGCGAACTGAGATTGTGCAGCTGCTCCTCCAGCCGGGAGATGCGCCTCGCGCCGCCGATTGCCAGCGCCGCAATCAGCGCCGCCGCGCAGCCGAACGCGATCAGCGTGTTGCGCCGGGCGCACGTCTGGCGCTCCTCGAGCTGGCCGATGGCGGCGCTCTGCGCGTTCTGCGCCACCCGGCTGTTCGTCGCCTGCCGCCGCAGCAGCTGCTCGATCGCAGCGATGGCCTCATCGCGTGCTGCGCTGTCCGCCGCCGCGCCCGCCGGCTCGTCCAGACCCAGAAGCTCGGTCAGTGGGACGGAAAACAGCTTGGAGAGCGCGATGAGATTGCCGATGTCCGGCAGCGCGGCGCCGTTTTCCCATTTTCCGACGGCCTGGCGTGAGACACCGAGCTTTCCCGCCAGTTCCTCCTGCGACAGCCCGGCAGCCCGCCGCAGCTGAAAAATTTTCTCGTGGAGCGACATGGCCCGCCCTCCTTGTATTATAGAGTAGTAGTTATTAAAGCCCCTCTCCAAGGGCTGTGCTAC
>CAZGBU010000197.1:0-1657 GCA_964523945.1 uncultured Oscillospiraceae bacterium | reverse complement strand
CGCGTGGCCAGCAACCGCTATCCGGACACGGTGTACGATGTGATCTTTGACACAGTCGGCGGTGTACAGTTCACGCCGATCGTCAACGGGCAGATCCATCTGGAACCGGCCGCAATCAGCGTGATCGCAGCAAAGCTGGTGCTCGATGGTGCGAACACGGTCGGCGAAAGTCTGTTCTTTTTCAATCCGGCGCTGTCCACCAGCAGCTGGATCGCGGAGAACTGCACCTATCAGCTGACGATCGGCACACATCAATTCTATACCCGCTGACCAGACAACCCCCTCCGCCGGCAGCGGAGGGGGTTGTCTGTGTGGTGATATGTGAAATGCTCAGCCGGCAGGGGCGTCTGCGCGCACAATGCGGTAATAGGTCCGCGCCGTGACGCGGTATACCAGCAGGCGAACAGCACCCAGTCTGTCAGCGAAAACAGATACAGCAGCCGCCGGATCATATTGAATGCTGCGAGGATATGGATTGCCGCCATCACCAGCGGCAGAAAGAACACCGTGACAATCTGACTGCGGATGGACGCGCGGACCTCCTGCCGGCTCATGCCGACCTTCTGCAGGATCGCAAAGCGCTGCCGATCTTCATAGCCCTCGGAAACCTGCTTATAGTAGATGATCAGCACTGTCGCAAGCAGGAACAGGCAGCCGAGAAACAGGCCCAGGAACAGGAATCCGCCGTTGAATGCGCGCTGGCTCTGCGCCGTTTCGGCCCGCATGACATAGTAATACGAATGCAGGTTGTCCAGATCGCCAAGTGCCCGATTGAGCAGCTGCTCATATGCCAGCTGTTCCCTGTCGCTGCCGGTCAGGTTGAAATACACTGCGTGCTGCGGCCTGTTCGCATTCTCGCCCAATTCGTGTTCCTGCGCCGCCTGCCAGCGGTCAAACGCCGTCTCGTCCGGCACCACAATGCAGATCTCATCCACAGAATACGTCACGTTCCGGCTGTCCGCCGGCAGCTCGTCAAGATAGCGTGCAACATGCCAAGTCTCCGACAGGAATGTGAACATCTCCGGCAGCTCACCATAGGCCAGGACCTCGCCGTGCGCAAGCTACGCTGTCTGCCCGATCAGGCGCTCATATTCCGCCGCAGGCAAAACGCTTGCGTATACCAACTCGGGCTGTTCGCCGGTGCCATCCCAGCTCTGCGCGAACTGGACCTCATCGCCCGAAATGGCCAGGGCAAAATCGAGGTAGATCCAGTCCTGCATCTCCGTCACCGAAAGTCCCGCCTCACCGGCGGTCTGGAACACGATGGTGCGCAGCTGCTGCGCGGTCTGCTCCGGGTTGGCGTCCAGATAACCGTTCATCATCACGTCATACGGGCATTGTTCGCGCACCTGTGCCTCGGTGCCGATATACAGGCACGCTGTCGTCGAAACCGTCACCAACACCATCGTCGACAGGATGCAGATGCTTGCCAGACCGACGGCATTTTGCTTCATGCGATAGAGCATGCCGGAAACGGCAGTGAAATGACGCGTCTGGTAGTAGAACCGCCGGTTGGCCCGCAACCGCTTGAGCAGCGCGATTGACCCGGCCGTAAATAGACAGTAGGTGCCGATGATGACCAGGATCACCGCGATAAAGAAGAGCGCCAGCGCCGAGACCGGATCCCGCACCAGATTGGCAATCAGATAGCCTGCCC
>CAZGBU010000196.1:0-1681 GCA_964523945.1 uncultured Oscillospiraceae bacterium | reverse complement strand
AGTGCGATCAGTACAATAACGGCGATGGTAACCGGCGCGCGCAGAAATGTCACGATATTGCCTGCCGACAGATAGTGAAGGCCGGCCGCCCGGAGCGAAAGATTGAGCAGACCGTATACCAGCGGTGTGAAGACGGCCAGCGTAAGTCCCTTGTAGAGCAGTTCAAACAGGAGCAGGGCGCGGCCGTTATGGTGCACGCGGGCAAGACGGCGCATCATGATGCACTGCCTCCCGGCAGCAGCGCGAGAAAGCGATGCAGTGCCGGGTTGCGGTTCGACCGCTTCCAGACTGCGCCAAGCTGCGTGTGCAGTAGAGCGCCGCTGCCGGTCAGGGGAATGACAGCGCAGCCGCAGCGGTATTCGTTCGCCGCACGCGCCGGCAGGATGCAGAAGCCAAGATTGTAACGGGTCTGCAGCACCATAGCTTCCATGGTGACGGAGGCCTCCGGCGCGCGGTTTGGGAACTGCGCCATCAGCGCTGCAAATGCGTCGCCGTCATAGAAGCCGGTTTCCGGATCGCGGACAAAGAGCATCCGCTCGCCAGACAGCTCGTGGACACTGACGCTTTTGCGCTGCGCAAGCGGGTGCAGTGCCGAGAGCAGGACGCAGAACGTATCGTCGCCAAGCGGGAGAAATTCCAGCCCTTCGCTCAGCGAGCCGAGCTCGTGGCGGTAGCACAGCCCGACGTCGGCGGAACCGCCCAGTACGCTCTGGGAGGTGGGACGGCCGGCGTTGAATGCAATCTGCACGCTGAGTGCCGGGCATGTGCGGCGCAGCTGCCCGACAGCATGCGAAAACGGCTCGCAGTACAGAAGGCCGGAACTGATGCGGAGCAGGCCGTCTTCCCCGGAGCCGGCGCGCTGGACGCGGTATTCCACATCGCCGATGGCAGCGAGGATGGCCTGCCCTTCCTTGTAGAGTACTTCGCCGGCCGGCGTCAGGGAAAAGCGCCGCGCGCTGCTGCGGTCGAGCAGCTGGGTGCCGAGCGCATCCTCGAGCTCGAAGAGGTGCCGGCTGAGCGTCGGCTGCGACAGATACAGGAACTCCGCCGCACGCGTGATGTTTTTAAACTGGACGACGGTGACAAATTCACGCAGCTGTTCGATGGTCATGCGGGCGGCCTCCTCTGCCTGGTATTTGATATTTGCATTGACCGGACGCATGTTGCATGGTGCAGCCGGTCGGAATCTGATAAAATGATACCACAAATCCAAGTGAGAGGAAAGGATAACGCCATGAAAACTGAATTTCCATTGCTGCTCAGCCCGCTGAAAATCGGAAACCGCATCCTGAAAAACCGCATGTGCATGAGCCGCGCGGTGCCGACCTTTGTTGTCGGCAGCAATTCCGACCTGCCGCTGGAGTCACTGGTGACGTTTGCCGGCGACCGCGCGCGCGAGGGCGCGGCCATCGTGACCAAGCCCAGCCCCAACTGGCCGTGGCCGGAGGAGTGCCGTAAGCCGATGGACCAGGTGAAGATCCGCCACTCCATGGCGGACCGTCCCGGCGAAGAGGCTGATTTCCGCCCGCCGGAGCCCGGCGAGTTCAAGGGCATCAACTTTGAACTCGACAACGTCAAAATTATCTTTTCCCGCGCGGCGGAGGCCATTCACAACGAGGGGTCGCTCGCCTGCATGTCGATGATGGAGATCGAGCCGTTCGGTTGGGAGATTGATGAGATC
>CAZGBU010000195.1:0-1700 GCA_964523945.1 uncultured Oscillospiraceae bacterium | reverse complement strand
GTTGGGACAGCTGAGGTTTACCTCTATGATCCCCACTTGCTCTGACCGGTCAAAGCGATGGGCCACGTAGGCGTACTCTTCCACCGAGGAGCCACAGACATTGGCCAGCACCTTTTTGCGATAATGTCTGCTGAGCTTGGGCAGCTCCTCTGTGATAACCGCGTCAATCCCCGGATTCTGGAGGACGACGCTGCTGAGTACCCCCGTAGGTGCACTCTGCTGTACGAGGCCGCGGATTTCCAAACCCAGGCTCCCGTGTGATACCCTTAATGGAGAACGCGCCTAGGATGTTGACGTTATACAGGTCGGCAAATAGGAGTCAATAGCCATAGGTGCGCTGGAGGCGATCACGGGGTTGTCCACCTCCCACCCGCTCATAGTCACATTCAATTCTGTCATAGAATCTCCTCCCTCTCAAACACTGGCCCGTCTTTGCATATGTGCTTGGATTCAAACCTAGTTTTGCAGCTGCAGGACATGCAAGCACCGAAGCCGCAGCCCATGCGGGTCTCAAAGCTGAATTGTCCGGAGCCAACGGCCCGCTCGTTCACTGCCCGCAGCATGGGTTCGGGGCCGCAAGCATAGAAATACGTATATTCCCGGCCTGCAATGGCATCGATAACAAAACCCTTCACACCACGGCTCCCGTCAGCCGTGGCAAGGATCGCATCTGCACCCAATGCGGCAAAATCGTCTGCCAGAAGCACTTCCGGCGCGCGGTTGAAGCCCAAAATTACCAAGGGCGACTTGCCCTCTGCCAGCAACGCCCCGCACAGTCCGTACAGCGGTGCAGCTCCCAAGCCGCCGCCTAAGATCAGCGGGACATCCCCGCTTTTTCCAGTGTCAAAGCCGTTGCCCAGCCCCACCAAGATGTCTAGCTCCCTGCCAGGCGCAAGCCCGCTCATGTACTCTGTGCTGTCTCCGACGACCTTGTACAGCAGCGTGAAAGTGTGGGCATCATAATCGCAGACTGAGATGGGCCGTCGAGTGTAAAATCCATCCAGCCGAATATTGACAAACTGCCCCGGTCTCCGGATTGCGACAGTTTCGCCCTCCAGCACCATCCGATACACCTGTTTTGCAGCTAGGCTGTTTTCCACAATTCTATAAACTCCCTGTGTCATGTCGACGCTCCCTCTCTCCTTGCTGCCGCGCCGGTTTCAGCGTAGCAGGTTTTTTAGTTCTTCCAAGTACTCGTCGCTCTGGGCTCTCAGGCTCGGTGCATCCGTCCTGCCCAACCGCCGAAACTTCACCTCTCCTAGGGCGTTGTACTTCATCAGCTCGATAACGCCGGCGTCCAGACTCAGCTCCTCCTCCACAAAGCGCCGAAGAGCCAACACATCCTCCCGGCTGTCGTTATAACCGGGAATCAGCGGCATGCGAATCCGCATGCCGCCCCCGCCTCGGCCAGCAGTTTGGCATTGTGCTTGATCTGTTCGCTGCCCCGCCCGGTACCGGCGCGGTGCCTGCTGCTATCCACGGCCTTAATATCATAGAGGAACAGATCCGTGAACGGGATCAGACCGCGGACAGCCTCCTCCGACGCGAAGCCGCAGGTCTCAACTGCGGTATGCAGGAAATTCCGCTTGCATGCCTTCAGCAGCGTGGCAGAAAATTCCGGCTGCATGGCGGCCTCGCCCCCCCCGAGACTGTCCAAAAACTACGCTGAGCAAAAATAATGCGGTGTGATTCACTTAAAG
>CAZGBU010000194.1:0-1732 GCA_964523945.1 uncultured Oscillospiraceae bacterium | reverse complement strand
GCCGCCTGTCCGGTTCACCCTGAATTATAGTCGATTCCGGCACCGGGCAGAAGTCTCCATTGGTTGTGCAGTTGAAACCCAAAGGTTCTGTTCCGCATCCATGAAAACGCCGGCGGGGACCGAGCAGCAGCCGGGTCCCCGCCGGTATCGGGCGGTCACAGTCTGTTTTGGTCGCCCCACTCGCACAGTGCGTCGAGAATCGGGATCAGGGATTTTCCCCGCTCGGTCAGGCTGTACTCCACCTTGGGCGGAATTTGCGGATACTCCTCGCGGTGGATCAGCTGATCGGCCTCAAGCTCTTTCAGCGTGGAGCTGAGTGTCTTGTAGGAGATCCCGCCAATGTATTTTTTCATCTCGTTGAACCGGACAACACCGAATTCCATCAGTGTATAGAGAATCGTCATCTTATATTTCCCGTTGACCAGCGACAGGGTATAGCTGAATCCGGTTGTGCTGAGACACTCATTGGAAATGCATCGTTCCACCATATTGCACTCTCCTAAAGGTTAGTATTACTCTTGCCCGATAGTATCGCACTTGTTTGTGCGTACTTGACTCTAATTCTGTTCTGGCTAAGATTGTAATATAGACATTGAAAGAAGTCAACGGCCGCTGTTTACACGGCCGTACCAAACAGGAGGAATCGCTTTATGGGAAAGAACATTGTTGTGATCACAGGGAGTCCCCGCTGGAACGGGAACAGCTTTGCCATGACGGACGCGTTTATTAAGGCTGCGGAAGCAAAGGGACATACGGTGCCCCGTTTTGACGCCGCGATGATGAAGATCGGCGGCTGCCACGCCTGCGAGACCTGCTTCAAGACCGGCAAGGCCTGCTCCTTTGACGATGATTTCAACACCATTGCCCCCGCGGTTCTGGAGGCGGATGCGCTGGTGTTCACCATGCCGGTGTACTGGTACTCTATCCCGGCGCAGATCAAGGGCGTAATTGACCGTCTCTATTCTCTGGTCGTGGGCGGCAAGGAAATTGCGGGCAAGGAATGTGCGCTGATCGCCTGCTGCGAGGAAGAGGATCTGACCGTGCTGGACGGGGTGCGCATCCCGATGGAGCGCACGGCGGCGCTGAACAAGTGGAAGATGGTCGGCGAGGTGCTGGTACCCGGCGTGCTGAACGCAGGCGACATCGACAAGACCGACGGCTGCAAGCAGGCGGCGGCGCTGGCAGACAAGTTTTGAGGGAGGATACAGGAGATGGGCAAGAAAATCGTGATCCTGAACGGCAGCCCGCGCCCGAACGGGAATACCGCCGCTCTGGTCAAAGCCTTTGCCGAAGGCGCGGAAAGCGCGGGGCATACAGTCAGCTCGTTTTCCCTCGACGCCATGGATATCCACGGTTGCAAGGGCTGCTTCGGTGGCCACAGCGGGAAAGAGCATCCCTGTGTACAGCGCGACGGTATGGATCAGATTTACCCGGCTGTGCGGGCGTGCGATGTGATTGTGCTGGCCTCGCCGCTGTACTACTGGAACATGAGCGGTCAACTGCGTACCGCCGTCGACCGCCTGTTTGCATTGGAGGAGGGAGACGGCAATCTCCTGCGGGGAAACGGACGTGACGCGGCGCTCCTGATGGCGGCAGAGGGGCACGACTTTGCAGATGTGCTGGGCTACTTTGATCATCTGACGGAGCATCTGCGCTGGAAGAATCTCGGCCATGTGCTGGCCGGGGGAAACGGCGATGTGGGTGATATCAACGGCAAGCCTGAGATCCAGGC
>CAZGBU010000193.1:0-1734 GCA_964523945.1 uncultured Oscillospiraceae bacterium | reverse complement strand
CCGCTCTGGCGGAGATCATGCAGGAGCTCCTGGGCTGAGCGCCGAAAAGAAAAGGGTGGACACCGTTTGCGGCGTTTGGTATAATAATAAAAATGCGGCCCGGTGGGCCGCGCCCGGCGCGGGCCGCTGATGCGGCGCGCAGCGCCCAGATAGAGAAAGGGAGCGTTTGCCATGAAGTGTCCTTATTGCGGCTATCAGGAGAGCAAGGTCGTGGATTCACGTCACTCCGATGATGGCCTGAGCATCCGCCGGCGCAGAGAGTGCCTTTCGTGCGCGAAGCGGTTTACCACCTATGAGACGGTGGAGAGCCTGCCGATTGTCGTCGTCAAGAAAGACGGGAGCCGCCAGACGTTCGAGCGAAACAAGGTGCTCAACGGTATGGTTCGCGCGTGTGAGAAGCGGCCGGTTTCCATGGCTGCACTCGAAGCGGCTACGTCGGAAATCGAGCAGATTCTGCAGAATTCTCTCGAGCGCGAGGTGCGTTCAGAGCGCATTGGCGAGCTGGTTATGGAACGGCTTAAGCCGCTTGACGAGGTGGCGTATGTCCGCTTTGCGTCAGTCTACCGCCAGTTCAAGGACATCAACAGCTTTATGGCAGAGCTGAATAAAATCCTCGACGAACGCTGAGCCGCGGGAGCGGCGCGGTGGATCGCAAGCCGCCCGCGGCGCCCGCAGCAGAGCCTGCGGGCGCCGTTTTGCGGAACGTGTCAGAGGATGTTGTAGAGCTTGGCCCGTTCGGTGTCGAGAATGTGTGACAGCCGTGCGATCAGCTCGGCACACGAGGCGCAGAATTCCGCTGCGCCGTCGGCGTCGGCGTAGTCCGGCAGGCGGGCAAAGGTGCAGCCCAGCTCGTCCGACTCAGAGTGGCGCAGCACCGATCCGAGGAACACTCTTGCATGGTCCCAGTTTTCCCAGGCGCGCTGTGCTGCGGCTTCTGCTGCATCATAGGATCCGGCCAGTGCCAGCGTGCGCGCGTTGGCCAGCGCACCGGCCGAGCGATCGACGCAGCGTTCGAGTACATGCAGGTGTATCAGACAGCCTGCCAGAATGACTGTGAGCAGCGCAATGCCAAAGGTTGCCCGCCGCATCTCAGGTATCCCCCTTTCGGACGAAATACAGCTTCCCGCTCGGGACGACAGTCAGCAGATACACGTCGCCGGCCTGGCAGCCCAGCCGGCCGAGCGTTTCCTCGAGCCAGCTGCGGTCGCGGCCGGCGCGGCGCAGATTCTCCCAGAGAATACGGCCGTCAGTGATGACCGTTTCCGGCAGCTCGAGCGGATCGACCTTGACGGACAGCTCCTGCGCTGTAGGGGGCGCGTACTTCGGATAGGGCAGAATGCTGAGTTTGCCGTTCGTCTCGAGAATGGCATACTGGATTTGAGCCGGATCGACGTAGCCCTCGCTGCGCAGCAGCTCGGCAAGTTCGTCGAGCGTCAGGCGTGTGCTGCGCAGGTTCTTCTGCAGAATCTGGCCGTTTTCCATCAGCACGACAGGGCTGCCGCAGAGAATTTTGCGTACGCGAACCGAGTGCATGGATGCGGCGGCCAGGATCAGTTCGAGCGCCAGCACCGTTAAAATCGGAATCAGGCCGGACAGCAGCGGAATGCCGATGTCCTGCATTGGTACGGCTGCGAGATCGGCCAGCAGCATCGAGACGACAAATTCCGAAGGTTCCATCTCGCCGATCTGCCGCTTGCCCATCAGACGGATGACAGCGATCAGAAGAATGTATAG
>CAZGBU010000192.1:0-1736 GCA_964523945.1 uncultured Oscillospiraceae bacterium | reverse complement strand
CACTGGTGTTATCAGTGCCAGGTTTCCACTTGCTGTCGGCTTCGCTGTACTTCAGGACCTGGCCGTCAGTAGCGGGAGTGGTGAGGTCAACATCGCTCAGGTCACTCAGCTGAGTCGCGCCGGCGAAAGAACCGCCAGAGTCGCTCCCGCTGATGACAGGCTGCCGCATCAGCTCGACGGGGGCGATGCCGTTGTCGATGCCGCCAATGAAACGGCCGTTCACAGCGATGGTGGAGCCCTCGGTGCTGGTGAAGCAGCCGGCCTCGTCACCATCGGTGATGAGGTACAGAGGATCGCCGTAGGCAGGCTCGTCGCCGGTTTCAACACGGACATAGATCCGGCCGTAGCGCATAACGCCAATGCCCTTGCCCTTGCGGACCGACAGATTGCCGTCCACGTCATATTCAGTGGTGCGGTTGTTGGTGGTCACGCCTTCGAAATTGTCCGCGGAGGAATCGGTGTCCGGCAGGGAAATGTTGATGCCGGGCTTGGAGCCCTGGACAACGCCCATGCCAAATTTCATCACACCGTTCTCCTCCTCATTCAGGAAGGTGTCAACCGCATAGGGCGCCAAATCGACAATGCCGCCGGCGGCGCCAATCGGGGTTGCGTAACCGTATCTGGTCTGAGCACTCATCTTACTTGTCCTCCTTCTTCTTGTTCTGCTGACGGTCGATCATGCGCTGCCGGGCCTTGATGGAGGAATCACCATCATAGCCGCGGCCATAGCGGCGGCCGTCCTGATTAAACATCTGCTTGATCTGATAGGAAGTGTCCTTCCGGTTCCGGGAGATGACGTCCGCAACAGCGTAGTCAAAGGCTGCGTTGATGTAGGCGGTGCTCTTGCCATCCAAGCGCATACCAGGACGGACAGCACGGATAACGGCCTTCTTGGCAGCCTTGATGCCCATGTTCTCCAGGCCGTTCATGTTCAGGGCGCGGCCAACGATGCCGAGCTTGATGCGCTGCCGGACGATCCGATCCACGGCGTCTACATTCAGGACGGACTCACCGATCTCGGAGGCGTTGGTGGTGGGAATGTCGTCGTCATCGCTGTCGGAGTTCTCCTCGATGAGAAGCACATCAGGGAAGCCTTCGTTATCCCCGTTGGCCTCGGCAGGGTTCTCCATTACGACGGCGGAAAACTCATCCTCGCTGTCCTCAGCGGGGTACTCCGCCATGGCGGCGGTAAGTTCTTCCTCGCTATCCTCGGCACTGTCGGGGTCGTCCGGGTCGGCGCTGTCGAAGTCGCGTTCCGCGAGCAGGGTGTCGATGATATCGAACAGGATTTCCATATCACCGTCCAGCTGTGCGATCACGCCCATGGCAGCCTCTTTGTCTGCGGGATCTTCGTCCTCGTCCCGACGGTCACGGCGATCTTTGACCATCTGGACCTGCTCGGCAATATCGTCTTCGTCCTCCTGCTCGGAGAGGACAACCGATTCATCATCGCCATCCGCAGCCGGGATGATGTCTTCGATGGGCTTGGGATCTGCCACAGGCACGGTTTCGTCCTCCTCGTCAGCCTTGGCAGCCAGACGCTCGGCGCGGCGGGCTTTATAAGCCGCGATGGCGTGGGCCAGTTCCTCGGGGCTCATTACACCATCAGCCCGTCGAGTTTTCTTCTTAGTCTTGGGTTTTGCTCTCATAGTCTTGGCTCCTTTCTTTGTTCGGTCACGGCCGTCAATATTCAACCGTGCCTGCTCACCGGCCCTGGCCTCAAGGACAAGCGCCAG
>CAZGBU010000191.1:0-1785 GCA_964523945.1 uncultured Oscillospiraceae bacterium | reverse complement strand
TTAATTATAAATTGACGTGTTTTACATGTCAATAGACGCTTTTAAGATTATTTTAGAACAGCCGCGCATTGGGTAGACTAATGGCGAGAGGTGATGCGGCTGTGGCAAGGCAGTTTGACAACCACGAGCGGTGGGTGGATCTATATCATGTCATCGGATATTTCCGGCGGAGAAAGGGCCTGTCAGCCGAAGCGCTTGGCATCAGCCGGCAGCATCTGGCGTCAATCGAGGCGCCCAATATGGATCGCGGGCTGTCGCTCGAACTGTTGTTCAATATTGCGAACGTGCTGGAAGTGGAGCAGTACCAGCTGCTCAAATTCCGCCCGGAACCGTAACCTGCCGGCAGCCGGCAGCGGCCGCCGCACGGCCGGAGAATGGAGAAGGGCCGTCATCCCACGGATGACGGCCCTGTTTTTGCAGCCGGACGACTGCGGCGATTACGGATTGGGTGCCTGCGGCGTGTTGTCTTCGCCTTCGTGCGGCAGCAGGTGAAGCACCGGCTCATCCTCCGCCGACAGATACAGTTCCTCCGCGTCGATCAGGGCCTGCGCGAGTCGATCGCGCGCAGCCGCATTTTCATCTGTGCATGGCAGCAGATCGAGCGCGTCAGATGCTGCGCTGCACACGATGGCATACATTTTTTCATATGGAATCGTTGGGGATAGCCTCCTATTTTTAATTGCGCCAAATTTATTCCATTATATTTGGCGTCGGCAAATAACGCAAGCCCCTCCCTGCATATAATCAGGATGTTGGGGAGGTGATCCGGCTGAGAATTCGGAAACTTGCGCTGGGCAATCGGAATCTGATCGGCGCGCGGGTGACGCAGGCGCGCCGCGCACGCGGTATGAAGCAGCACGAGCTGCTGGCCAAGCTGCAGCTGGCAGGGATCGGGATGAGTATTCCATCGCTGTCGCTGCTCGAGGGACAGAAGCGGCCGGTGACCGATATTGAGCTCTGCGCGCTGGCGGATATTCTGGGTGTTTCGGTGGAGTGGCTGCTCGGGCGCGCACCGGATCCCACACCGCAGGAGTGAACTGCCGGCGTGCCGATTGCAACTGGTAAGAAAACGCGGGTGCAGGCAAGCTGCCTGCACCCGCGTCGCTTGTTTTTACTGCTTCTGCGCGGCCAGCTCTTTAAGCGCATCCTTGCGCGAGAGGTTGACGCGGCCTTTTTCATCAATCTCGGTGACCTTGACCCACGTCCAGTCGCCGACGTTGAGCACATCCTCGACCTTTTCGACGCGGTGGTTCTCGAGTTTTGAAATGTGGATCATGCCGTCCTTGCCTGGAACCAGCTCGACAAACGCGCCGATTGGGATGATCCGCACGACCTGCCCATAGTACAGCTTGCCCACCTCCGGGACAAAGCAGATATCGTCGATCATCTTCTTGGCGGCATTGGCGGCCTCGGCGTCGACAGCGGCGATGAAAACGGAACCGTCGTCTTCAATGTCGATCTTCGCGCCGGTTTCCCCGGTGATTTTCTGGATCGTCTTGCCGCCCGAGCCAATGACCTCGCGGATTTTATCCGGGTCAATGTGCATCGTAATCATCTTCGGGGCGTACTCAGAGACCTCCGGCCGCGGCGCGGGAATGCAGGGCAGGATGATCTCGTTCAGAATCTCCAGACGCGCCTTGCGGCAGATCTCAAGCGCATCCTCAATGATCTCCATGGTCAGACCATCGTTTTTCAGATCCATCTGGATGGCGGTGACGCCCTCGGTTGTACCGGCGACCTTGAAGTCCATCTCGCCGTGGAAGTCCTCAACGCCCTGGATGTCGA
>CAZGBU010000190.1:0-1825 GCA_964523945.1 uncultured Oscillospiraceae bacterium | reverse complement strand
GAACCAGAGCCAAGGAAGAACAGGTCACAGGTGAGTTCCTTGGAGTCGAGCTGCGCGGCGGCCGGACCGTTTTGTCGGATGTTTCGTTTACTGCGCCGTTCAAGCTGATGCAGCCGTTCAAACTGCCGGGACGAACACAGCTCATGCCACTGCTTGCGTCGGCCGGCATTCTCGCGGGCGACCGGCAAGCGATCTCCTATCATGTCGGCGCAGGATGCCGGCTGGAGGTGGTCAGCCAATCCTTTGAGAAGCTCTTTGACATGGCTGGCGGCAGTGCACGGTGGACGCTCCTGCTGACGTTGGAGTCCGGTGCGCTGCTGGTCTATCATCCGCAGCCGGTCATCCCATTTGCCGGCGCGGCATTCCGCGCGGAGACGACCGCTGCACTCGCACCTGACAGCCATCTGGTTTTTTCCGAGATTCTCGCATGCGGGCGCAGTGCCCGGGCAGAGCGCTTCGCCTATCGCTCCTACGAGAGCCTGCTCCAGGTGCGCCGGACGGGGCGGCTGATCCATCGGGACTATACACGGTTTATCCCGGGCGAATCGGATATGGCGGGCTTTGGCCTGTACGAAGGATACACGCACCTGCTGAGCCTTGCTCTCTTCGGATTTTGCCCCGACGATGCGCTTGTCGACCGGCTCGCCGCATATCTGGACAGCCTGCCGCGCACGCAGGCTGCCGTGACACGGCTTGGCAGCGGCGACCTCGCCATACGCGCACTTGGTTGCAGCGCACAGACGCTGATCGATGCAGAAGGCAGCATTCTGGACATGCTGGACGTGTTTGGGATTTCGCCGGGTACCATCTGAGCAAAAAAGCCCTGCGGGAAACGATCGTTTCCCGCAGGGCTTTCCCGTTTCTCAACTGTTCCAGATCTCCTTGGCCGACGCCGCCAGGCCAGCCAGGCCCTGCAGCTCGGAGGGGATAATGATCTTGGTCGCCTGGCCATCCGCGACCTTCTGGATCGCCTCGAGCGCCTTGAGCTTGAGCACCTGCTCATTCGGGCACGCCTCATTGAGCAGTCTGAGCGAATCGGCAAGCGCTTTCTGCACCGCCATGATGGCTTCTGCCTCGCCCTCAGCGCGCATGATCGCCGCCTGCTTTTCCGCATCGGCACGCAGGATGGCTGACTCCTTCTCGCCCTGGGCCACCAAAATCGCAGACTGCTTGGTTCCCTCGGCCTGCAAAATTGCCTGCCGGCGTTCGCGCTCGGCTTTCATCTGTTTTTCCATTGAAGCCTGAATATCAGCTGGCGGCTGGATGTTTTTCACCTCGACGCGGTTGACCTTAATCCCCCAGGGGTCGGTCGCCTCATCCAGGATCGCACGCATTTTGTGATTGATGACATCGCGCGAAGTCAGCGTCTGATCGAGCTCCAGGTCGCCGATGATGTTGCGTAGCGTTGTGGCCGTCAGCGTCTCGATGGCAGCCATCGGGTGCTCCACGCCGTAGGTGTACAGTTTCGGGTCGGTGATCTAGAAATAGAGCACCGTGTCGATCTGCATTGTGACGTTATCTTTCGTGATGACAGGCTGCGGCGGATAATCAAGCACCTGCTCTTTCAGGCTCACCCGGTTGGCAATGCGCTCAAAGAAAGGGACTTTGATGTGAATGCCCACGCCCCAGACCGCGCTGAACGCGCCAAGCCGCTCAATTACATACGCGCGCGACTGCTGCACAACGTGGATGCTGCGGATCAGGATAATCAACACCAGAACGGCAATCACACAACATACAATGATAATCGGTTCCACGAAAATACCTCCTCTTTCTCCTTGCTTGCTCAGGCCTGCGGCACAGCGGCAGCCGCAGGCTCCACACA
>CAZGBU010000189.1:0-1871 GCA_964523945.1 uncultured Oscillospiraceae bacterium | reverse complement strand
GACTTCTGCCCGGTGCCGGAATCGACTATAATTCAGGGTGAACCGGACAGGCGGCAGCCATTGCAGCCGTCCGCACAGGAAAGGAGACCGCATCATGGAGAAATTAAACGGGAAAGTGGCCATTGTCACTGGCGGCGGCTCCGGCATTGGCCGCGCCATCGCGCAGCGGTTCGCCCGGGCGGGCGCCCAAGTGGTCATCGTCGGCCGCCGGGGGCTGCCGCTACAGGAGACAGCAGCCGCCGACAGCAAAATCAGCTATGTCGTCGGCGACATCACGAAAGACGAGACGATTGAAGCGCTGATCCGCAACGTCAAGACGCAGTTCGGGCGGCTTGACATTCTGGTGAATAACGCCGGCTGGTGCCCGGTTCAGCCGGTCACGGAGATTACCATTGCCGACTATGACCGCGCGTTCAGTCTGAACGTGCGGGCACTGGTCAACATGACCATCCATGCCCTGCCCCTGATCCGCAGATCAAAGGGCACGATCCTCAACCTCTCCAGCGTCGGCGCCACCCACCGCGCCCCCAACCTGTCAATGTATGTGGGGGCAAAAGCCGCGGTGGAAAACTTCACCCGGGTCTGGGCGCTGGAACTGGCCGGCGAGGGCGTGCGCGTCAATGCCATCGCCCCCGGCGCGGCAGATACAAACATCTGGAATGCCACCGATCTTTCAGATGAGGCGGCCAAAAAGCATCGCGACGGCATCGCCGCCGGGATCCCCTGCGGCCGGTTCGCCGCGCCGGAGGAAATTGCCAACGTGGCTGCATTTCTGGTTTCCGACGAAGCCAGCTATGTCAACGGTGCCGTCTACGCCGTGGACGGCGGCTCCGGTGCCGCCTGAGCCACGCTGAAAGCAGATCAGCACGAGGAGGAATCATTCATGCATTCGATTGCATCCATCACTCTGAATAACAGCATAACAATGCCGCTTGAAGGTTTCGGCGTATTCCAGATCGCCGATCCGGCCGTGTGTGAGCAGGCCGTGCGGGACGCCATTTCATGCGGCTATCGCCTGATCGACACAGCCGCATCTTATGGAATGAACCGGCCGTAGGCAAGGCTGTCGCGTCGTGTGGCGTGCCGCGCGAGGAGCTGTTCATCACCACCAAGCTCTGGGTACAAGACGCCAGCTATGCGGGCGCAAAGGCGGCCATTGAAACCTCGCTGCATCATCTGGGACTGGAATATCTGGACCTCTATCTCATCCACCAGCCCATGGGCGACTACATCGGCGCGTATCGTGCAATGGAAGAGGCCTATTATGCCGGCACACTGCGCGCCATCGGCGTGTGCAACTGCTACCCCGACCGGCTGGCAGATATCTGTGAGACGGTGGATGTCATGCCTGCCGTCAATCAGGTGGAGCTGCACCCGTTCTTCCAGCAGGAAAATGCCCTGGCACTGATGAAAGAATACGGCGTTCACCCCGAGGCATGGGCACCATTTGCGGAGGGGAATCATGGCATCTTCTCCCATCCGGTGCTCACCGCGATCGGGCAGAAGTACGGAAAGAGCGCCGCACAGGTGGCGCTGCGGTGGAGTGTGCAGCGCGGCGTAACCGTCATTCCCAAGTCAGTCCAACAAGCGCGCATGGAGCAGAACCTCGCCATCTGGGACTTCCAGCTCAGTGACGCGGATATGGCGGAGATCGCGGAGCTGGATATCGGCCGCAGTGAAATTGTGGATCACAGTGACCCCAGATTCGTCCAGATGCTGCACCAGCGGAACATCCACGACTAAAGCGGCTGCGGTGCAGCCGGGACAGAAAGAATCGGCACAGGCCGGCAGCTTCAGAGAGCTGCCGGCCTTCTGTTGTTCCGCGTTCCAGAATCCGCCTGCTGCCGGTGTCATAAGCCGTATTTTTATAA
>CAZGBU010000188.1:0-1875 GCA_964523945.1 uncultured Oscillospiraceae bacterium | reverse complement strand
GGCGGCACGCGGCGGGCGGGAACGGCCCCGATACAGGAGTGAAACCGATGAACATTCGAAAAACAACCCGGCGGGATCTGGACCGCGTGATGGAGATCTACGCCGGCGCGCGGCGGTTTATGGCCGCGCATGGCAATCCGCGCCAGTGGGGCGCGACGAACTGGCCGCCGGAGGCGCTCATCCGCGCGGACATTGAGACGGGGCGCAGCTATGTCTGCACCGACGCGCGCGGCGCGGTGATCGGCACATTCTTTTACGATTGCGGCCCGGATGTCGAGCCGACGTACCGCGCGATCACCGACGGCGCCTGGCGCGGCGGAGACGACTACGGCGTCGTGCACCGGCTCGCCGGCGATGGTTCGCAGCCGGGCATCGGCGCGTTCTGCCTGAACTGGGCGTTCGGCCGGTGCGGCCACCTGCGGGTGGATACGCATGGGGACAATATCGTGATGCAGCGCCTGCTGGAAAAGCTGGGCTTCGTCCGCTGCGGCATCATCCATGTGGAAGAGGACGACGATCCGCGCATCGCCTATGAAAAGGACGCGGCGGGCGAAACGGCGCCGGGACAGACTGCATTTTGACAGGGGGGATCCCATATGACATTGGAAACGGAGCGGCTGATCCTGCGCCCGTGGCGCGAGGACGATGCGGCGGCGCTCTACCGCTATGCCTGCCATCCGGACGTCGGACCGCGCGCGGGCTGGCCGGCGCACACCAGCCCGGCCGACAGCCTGGCGGCCATCCGGGGTCCGCTCGCCGCGGACGGGACGTTTGCCGTCGTCCTGAAGCAGACCAGTCAGCCGGTCGGCAGCATTGCGCTGCGGCGCGGCGGCGCCGGCCGGCCGGACAGCGAGGCGGAGATCGGCTACTGGATCGGCGTGCCCTATTGGGGGCAGGGCCTGATCCCGGAGGCGGTGCGCGCGCTGCTGCGCTATGGCTTTGATACGCTGCAGCTCGAGCGGATCTGGTGCGCCTATTTCGACGGGAACAGCAACTCGCGGCGGGTGCAGGCAAAGTGCGGCTTCCGCTATCACCATTCCGTCGCGAAAGTCCCGTGCGCGATCGAGGGCGTCTACCGCACCAGGCATGTCACCTGCATCACGCGGGACGACTGGCTGCACCTGCCCGACGGACAGCGCTGAGCGCCCTGCGATCCGGTATGAAACTTCATGCGCTATGGGGCGCACCACGAAAACAGGCAAAAGAGCGCGGCGCATGAAGTTTCGCGCATGTGGGCCGTCCCGGCCCACGCGCTTTGATTTTATGGCCGTGCCGCTGAAAGCGGCACATGGCCGTTTTTTTGCTATGCTTTTGCATCGCAAAAAGCCCGTCCCGCAGGGGACGGACAAAGGGCGGCCCGTGGAGCACCACAGGCCGCCTGATTTTGTGATTTGCAATGGCCGCTATTCGTCCGCTGCGGACTCAGGCGCGATCCAGCAGTCGAGCAGATTCCCGCGCGTCCCGTCGGCCTGCCCCAGCGTGGAATCGTCTTCGCTCCAGCACTGATAGGTGACGGAATGAATCACGGACCCGACCTTCTCCTGCAGCAGAAATGCTTCGGCATTGGTGCAGTGCAGCACGAACGGCTCCCCGCCGTCTGCCGGTTGGAGCGTAATCTGATTGTCCCGGGTGGACACATCCAGCAGCGTTGCCAAGTGTGTCGTGCGCGTCATATCATACACGGACGGCCGAAGCGTCAGCAGCACAAGCCCCGCCAGCACGATCAGCGCAACCGCCGCGGCGACGCGGCCGCTGTGCCGCACGCGCCATGTGGTGATGGCCAGCGCAGCGCACACGGCCCAAACCAGCACGCGCAGCGCGTTGAGCAGAATGTCCCAATAAAAAACGCTGTAGGGAAAGCGGCCGCCGATTTGA
>CAZGBU010000187.1:0-1954 GCA_964523945.1 uncultured Oscillospiraceae bacterium | reverse complement strand
GAGCAAAAGAAAGAGGCCGCCGGAAGCAAAACAAACTGGCAAGTCCGCGCCCGGCGGAACGCTATCACAAAAGACCCGCCGGAGGCATAACAGACTGGCAGGTTTGCGCCCTGCTCTGCCGGCGATTGACACCCGTGCGCGGATGCGGTATGATAAGACCTGTGTGCGCCGGCGCAGCCGGCGGGAAAAGAGAGGAGATGGTCCGATGCGCCGCACACAGACAGCGCCGCTCGGCCGGCCGCTGACGGAGGGGCCGGTGCTCGCCACGATGATCCGCTTCGCCGTGCCGATGATCCTGGGCGACCTGCTCCAGCAGTGCTACAACATTGCCGACACGCTGATCGTCGGCCGCTTTCTGGGCGCGGATGCGCTGGCGGCGGTCGGCTCGGCGTTCACGCTGATGACGTTTCTCACGTCCGTGCTGCTCGGCCTTGCAATGGGCAGTGGAACGGTGTTCTCCCTGCGCTACGGCGAGGGCGACCAGGCGGGGCTGCGCGCGTGCGCGAGCGCCTCGTTCGCGCTGCTTGCCGCCGTGACGGCCGTGATGACCGCGCTGGTCTACGCCGGGCAGTCGCTGATTCTGCGCTTTCTGAACGTCCCGGCCGGGCTGGACACGCTGATGAACGAGTATCTGCTCGTCATCTACGCGGGGCTGCCGGCGATTTTCCTGTACAATTATTTTGCGTCGCTGCTGCGCGCGCTGGGCTGCTCGGCGGCGCCGCTGGCGTTCCTGGCGGAGGCGACGGTGCTCTCGCAGTATGTCAGCGGCGTGGGCATCGCGCTCTACACCTGGCGCCGCGCGCCGGGGCTGCGGCCGGCACGGGTGCGGCTCGCGCGCGTGCGCGAGAGCTTCTCATACTCGGCGCTGACGTGTTTGCAGCAGTCGGTCATGAATTTCGGCATCCTGTCGGTGCAGGGGCTGGTCAACACCTTTGGGCCGACGGTGATGGCCGCGTTTGCCGCGGCGGTGAAGATCGATGCGTTCGCGTACCTGCCGGTGCAGGACTTCGGCAACGCGTGCTCGGTCTTTTTGGCCCAGAACCGCGGCGCGGCGCGCTATGACCGCATCCGGGCGGGGCTGCGCCGGGCGGCGGCCGCGTCGGTCGGATTCGGACTTGCGGTGTCGGCGGTTATCTTTGTGTTCGCCGCCCCGCTGATGCGGCTGTTTGTCGGCGCGGGCGAGGCGGCCGTCGTCGCCGAGGGGGTGCGGTATCTCCGCATCGAGAGCGCGTTTTATGCCGCGATCGGCGTGCTGTTCCTGCTCTACGGCCTCTACCGTGCGCTCGGCCGGCCGGGGATGTCGGTCGTGCTGACGGTCGTCTCGCTCGGCACGCGCGTGGCGCAGGCCTACGCGCTCTCGTCCGCCGCCGGCGTGACGGGCATCTGGTGGTCGGTGCCGATCGGCTGGTTCCTGGCCGACGCGCTGGGCATCTGGTATTACTGCGTCCGCCGCCGCACGCTGCTGCCCGATGCGGCGTAGCCATAATACGCAAACAGGGCTGCTGCGAAATCCGCAGCAGCCCTTATGCTGTCAAAAGAGTCAAACAACATTCTGCACAGAGCGCAGACGCGCTTGCAGGCAAATCAGCCCTCGGCAGAGTTTCAACGCCCGCAGGCGGCGAAATAAAATTGGATCCGTTTTTTCCGGTGACATGTGCATCGGAAAAAACACCGCTCAGCCCGCAAACGTGCGAGCCGATCGGGGACCCGTGCAAACTGCAAGTTTGCACGGGAGAGGAGGGGCAAGGGAGAGAACACAGTTTTCGCCGTCAGGCGGAAACGGCGTTGAACGAACTTTGCCCCGACGAAGTGCGCTGCCGCGGGCTGCATCCCCTCGAAAAAATGCCTGCATTTTTCGAAGATTTTGCAGCAGCCCGGTTTTGTTATGGCAGGCAGAGCTCCGAGACGGCGAACAGCACGGCCTGTCCGGCCAGACAGACCCGATCGCCCTCGA
>CAZGBU010000186.1:0-2043 GCA_964523945.1 uncultured Oscillospiraceae bacterium | reverse complement strand
TGACGGCCGTACCCTCTGTCACCGGCTGGATGGGGGCGGTGTCCGCATTCACGAAAGTGATCAGGGCGTTGACATTGTAGAGGTTGATGGCGTCTGCCTGGACTGCGGCCAGGTTGCCGCCGCTGGTGAGGTTCAGCGAGGCCGTACCGTCCGCGCCGTAGAGGTGCAGCACATGGTTCGCGCCGCCGGCAGTCAGGGGCGTACTGTTGGACACCAGGGTGCTGTTCCCTTCCAGATAAACGGGGTTGTCGTTCACCGTCAGCGCCGCGCAGGTGAAGTCCCGGAGGGTCAGGCTCTTAACGCCGCTGCCCCCGGCCTCCACAGCGCCCTGAATTCCCGTTCCGCTCTGGATGTACGCCATGCCGCTGAGGGTATAGTCGTACTCCGGCTCCGTTTCACCGGACGGGAAGCCGGTGATGATTTTACCGATCCAGCCACCGTCTTCTAGATTCTGCTCCCAATTAATGTACCGGGGCTGCAGGGTCAGGATGCCGCCGCCTTCCGAGTAGGCCACGATCTTCCAGTCGGGCGCTTGCGTCCCGGAGGTTTCGATCGTGGGCGTTCCGTTTACAAATTCGGCATCTATACTCTTGATGGTCTTTTCGCCGGAATCGCTCGGATCCACATAGTACAGCCGCAAGAATTCTTGTCCCTCTGCTGGCTCTCCCGGCAGTGCGAACGTACCCGAGTACTCCATACTCTCGACCTCCACGGAGAGGGTGAGACCATCATCCTCCTCCAGTTGCGCTCCCAGGGGGCTGATGCGGAGGTAAGATCTCGGCTTAGAATCTTCCTCGAAACCTTGCCAGTGCACTGTTTCACCAGCCTCATTCAAGGCATCGTCATAGTAAATCCGATCCTCATCCATTACGGCCGTGACATACTCTCCAGCGCCATTGACGTAGCGCACCATGTACTGCTCCGCCGGGTACTGCACAAAAATTTCGACGTTGATACGATCCCTGAAGTTCATGAGATACTGCTGGTTTGTCTTCAGCTCCAGGACACCGCCTGTGATCGTCATCTTCTGCCCCAGGTCGAGGCTGAAGACCCACTCTCTCGTCTCTGCCGCTGACACTGCCGTCGATTCCACGCTCAGCTCGCCGCACCGCAGATTGATGTTGTCCGCGCTTACGCAGTTAGTCGCCTGCACGCGCACGGCGGGCTGCCCCTGGCCGCTCTCGTCGCCCACGTCCAGGCCGGCGGCGAAGATGCCGTCATCCCGGTGGGCGTTCACGGTCAAGACGGCGTTGCCGGACACCGTCAACGTCCCCCCGGAATACAGCGCGTATATGCGCCCGGCATCCGTATCCGTTTCAGGCCGCTCCAGCTCCAGCGCAAGGCCGCCGTTGCCCCGGATGGTGAGGCCGCCCGCGGCTTGCAGCAGCCGGGCGCCGCGGTATCCTTCGAGGTGATGCGGTTGCTCCCCGCCAGGGACAGGGTGGTCTCCTGGGCCTCGAACCGGACGCTCTTGCCGTTGAAGTTCAGGCTGCTGAAGGAGACGCTGGTGGCGCTGCCGCTCGCGGCAATGCTGAAATTGGGAACCATGGCGGGATCGTTGCTGCCGCTCACGGTCAGGTTGGGGCGGCTCAGGGTCAAAGTCTGGGCCGCGGCGTCGTAAGCCCAGCCGGCGCCATTGATGGCGCTGATGTCCTCCCCGTTCACCGTGATGCCGATCTCCTTGAGGGTAAGCGTGATGACCTGGTTGGCGGTGACGTTTTTAATGGTATAGACGCCGGTGTTCGCATTGTAGGTATATGTGGTGCCGCCCTGCTCATTGCCACCGGCGGTGAACTCGTTGCTGTTGGCGTACACCTTGTCCACCAGGTCCGCCCCACCGCCGGAGAGGGTGAAGGAGAAGTCCCCGCCGGAGACCACGTTGGGGAGGTAACCGCTCGCCGGGGAGAGGGTCACGCCCACGGTACTCTGGCTGATGGTGGGCCAGGAGATGGTGTTGTAGGTGGTGTTGGAGAATTCAGGCGCAAAAGCATAGGGCAACACCGTACAATTACCCAAGAATCGTTGAGGGATTCCTCATTGGAC
>CAZGBU010000185.1:0-2063 GCA_964523945.1 uncultured Oscillospiraceae bacterium | reverse complement strand
CTGGCTCTGATTTTGGTGCCAGCCCCCCTTGCCAACGATTTTGTTACACATACTTTGCTGCTAAAACATTTGCGTTTGATCGGAACCTGCGATACAATATTATCAAGGAGGGATTGTCTTGGGAGAAAGGACGATGGTGCGGGATTTGACGCAGGGAAGTGCCACCAGAACGCTCCTGCGGTTTGCGTTTCCGTTTATGCTCTCGAATCTGCTGTAGACGGTGTACAACATGGTCGACATGGTTGTGGTGGGGCAGTATGTCGGAAGCGCCGGGCTATCGGCAGTCGGAACTGGAAGCGAAATTCTGCATATGGCGACGTTTATCGGCATGGGGTTCAGCAGCGCTGGTCAGATCATGATTTCCCAATATGTCGGAAGGAAAGATTTGGAGTCGGTCAAGCGAACAATCGGCAATATGTTTACGGTCATCCTTGGTGCGTCACTGATCCTGACGGTATTCTACCTGAGCCTGAGTGAGCCGATCCTCAATCTGCTCAACGTACCGGAAGAGGCGTATTCCGAAGCGATGGATTACTCCATTGTCTGCTATACTGGTTTGTTCTTTATCTACGGTTATAACATTGTCAGTGCAATTCTGCGCGGTATGGGTGACAGCCGGCGGCCGTTCGTATTCATTGCGATTGCAGCGGTGATGAATCTTGTGCTTGATCTGGTTTTTGTCGCAGTGTTCGATATGGCGTCATTTGGGGCGGCACTGGCAACGGTGATTGGGCAGGCACTTTCCTTTATTGCATCGATCATCTATTTGTATATCCGGCGCGAAGCATTTGGTTTTGACTTTAAACCGCGCAGTTTCCGCCTCGATAAAAATATTATGGCGCTGATGCTTCGCCTCGGCCTGCCGATGATGCTGCAGAGCTGTGCAATCAGCATTTCGATGATGTTTGTCACCTCGTTTGTCAATGTGTACGGCGTAATTGCTTCGGCTGTCACAAGCGTCGGTAATAAGATTGGCCAGATCATGAATGTCGTCTCCAACTCAATGAATATGGCGGGCGCATCAATGATCGGGCAGAACCTTGCGGCCGGGAAGAAAGAGCGTATTCCGCGTATCATTCATACGTCGCTGATCGTCTCTTGCGGCTTTGCACTGTTCCTGTCCCTGGTGATGGTCTTCTTCCCGGAGCAGGTGTTCTCGCTGTTCAACTCTGACTCGGAAGTACTCCGTATGTCACACGAGTATGTACCGATTGCTGTGCTCAACTTCTTCGGATTTGCCACGCGTGCCCCATTTTTCAGCCTGATTAATGGAATTGGCTTTGCATCGCTCGGACTTTTTGTCGGCTTGATGGACGGACTGTTTGCGCGCATTGGCCTGATTCTTTTGTTTGATAAGGTATTTCATCTCGGGCTGCTTGGCATCTGGCTTAGTCATGCCATTGCCGGCTATGCCTGTTCTATCATCGGCGGTGGATACTACATCTCAGGAAAGTGGAAGAAGAGAAAGCTGCTAATTGGTGACGAGGTGGAAGCGCCAGTTTCTCAGACCTGATGATATATAGCAGCGCGGCGGCCGTTCCGTTTTTCGGAGCGGCCGCCGCGCTGCAGGTCAATGTAGAAAACTTGTTCGCTCAAAATGGGTCGATTTCTGCCTGATGTACATATTCTGGTAAGGGAGAACCATATTTGGATCCCATATTGCACCAATTGTCCATTGAAAGGAGAAACTATCCCGATGAATGTTTATCGTCCCAATGCGGTCTGCGGATGCAGTTCCAACTGCTCTCACCCGATGCCGGGGCCGCCCGGACCGCCGGGACCGCAAGGTCCGCAGGGACCACAGGGGCCGCAAGGCCCACAGGGACCGCAGGGGCCTGCCGGTGCGACCGGCACTGCCGGCGCACAGGGCTCGGCTGGCGAAGCGGCCACTGTTACGGTTGGTACAGTTACGACCGGCGCACCGGGGACAGATGCATCTGTCGTCAATACCGGCACCAGCCAGAATGCCATATTGAACTTTACTATCCCGCGTGGTGCAACCGGTGCCACTGGCCCGCAGGGACCGGCTGGTGAGGCAGCGACGATTACAATCGGCACTGTGA
>CAZGBU010000184.1:0-2069 GCA_964523945.1 uncultured Oscillospiraceae bacterium | reverse complement strand
CAATCTTTGTCCATTATACCGAAAACGGCGCCCGGAATCAACTGGAATTCACCCGGAACGCGGATTGACAAGCCCCCGCGCCGGCGCGTATAATAATCCATACAACAATTCGGTAATGTGAGAAAGTACAGGAGGCGACCAGCTTGTATACCGTCAAAACGCTCAACGCCATCGCCGCGTCCGGACTGGACCGGCTCGGCGCCCGCGGCATCGCCGTCGACGACGGCTGCCCCGCGCCGGAGGGCATCCTCGTCCGCTCCGCCGATCTGAAGGGCGCGGACTTCCCGCCGTCGCTGCTGGCGATCGCGCGCGCCGGCGCCGGCGTCAACAATATCCCGCTCGACCGCTGCGCCGAGGCGGGCATCGTCGTATTCAACACCCCCGGCGCGAACGCCAACGCCGTCAAGGAGCTGGTGATCGGCGCGATGATCATGGCCTCGCGCGACGTGATGGGCGGCTCGCTGTGGGTGCGCGAGCAGGTGGCCGCCGGCATCGACATCACGACCGTCGTCGAAAAGGGGAAGGCCGCCTTCGTCGGCCCCGAAATCACCGGCAAGACGCTCGGCGTCATCGGCCTGGGCGCGATCGGCGTGCTGGTGGCCAACGTCGCCTCGGCGATGGGGATGGAGGTAGTCGGCTATGATCCGTACCTGTCGGTGACGACGGCGCTGCGGCTCGACCGCGCGGTGCGGGTCGTCTCCACGCTCGACGAGCTGGCCGCGGCGAGCGACTATCTGACCATCCACGTCCCGTACAACGACGAGACAAAGCACACCATCAACGCCGCGCTGATCGCGAAGATGAAAGACGGCGTGCGCGTCATCAACCTCGCCCGCGGTGAGCTGGCCGACGACGACGCCATGCTCGCCGCACTTGAGAGCGGCAAAGTCGCCTGCTATGTCACGGATTTCCCGAACAACCGCATCGCGCTGGCCAAAAACGTGCTGCCGCTGCCGCACCTGGGCGCGTCCACGCCCGAGTCCGAGGAGAACTGCGCCCGCATGGCCGCCGACGAACTGGCCGACTATCTGCTCGACGGGACGATCCGCAACTCCGTCAACCTGCCCGCGTGCGAGATGCCGCGCAGCGGCAGCGTGCGCGTGTGCATCCTCCACCGCAACGTGCCGAACATGCTCTCGTCGTTCCTGGCGGAGTTCTCGAGCGGGGGCGCAAACGTCGAAAACATGGTCAACAAGTCGCGCGGCGCGTATGCGTACACGATGATCGACTTCGGCGAAGCGGTGCCGGAGACGGCGCTGGACGTGGTGCGCGCCATGCCGGACGTGCTGCGCCTGCGCGTGATCTGAGATGAAGCAGTATACGGTCGACGCGTTCACCGACCGCATCTTTCACGGCAATCCGGCCGCCGTCTGTGTGATGGACGGCTGGCTGCCGGACGAGACGATGCAGCGGATCGCGGGGGAGAACAACCTGTCCGAGACGGCGTTCGCCGTCCGGACCGGGGACGGCTACCACCTGCGCTGGTTCACGCCGGGCGGCGAGATCGACCTGTGCGGCCACGCCACGCTGGCCGCGGCGTATGTCATCACCCGGTTCTGTGAGCCGGGGGCGGATGCGGTCGTCTTTCAGACGCTGTCCGGCACACTTCCCGTCCGCCGCAGCGGCGCGCTGTTTGAGATGACGTTCCCGGCGTATGCGCTGACCCCGGTGGCCGTGACAGAGGCGATGGAACAGGCCGTCGGCGCACCGGTGGCAGAGGCGTTCCTCGGGCGGGACCTGCTGCTGGTGCTCGGCGACGCCGAAACGGTCGCGCGCGCGGACCCGGACCCGGCAAAGCTCCTGGCGCTCGACGGGCTGCTTGTCCACATCACCGCGCGCGGCACGGACTGCGACTGCGTCTCGCGCTCGTTCGCGCCGAAGCTCGGCGTGGCCGAGGATCCGGTCTGCGGCTCGGGGCACTGCCACATCGCGCCATACTGGGCCGGCCGGCTCGGCAAGCCGGCGCTCGTGGCGTATCAGGCATCGCGCCGCGGGGGGACGCTACACTGCCGCGTCGAGGGCGATCGGGTCTGTCTGGCCGGACAGGCCGTGCTGTTCGCCGTCTCGGA
>CAZGBU010000183.1:0-2087 GCA_964523945.1 uncultured Oscillospiraceae bacterium | reverse complement strand
GCCAGTTCGCTGGAGCCGGAGCCCACAATGGTAGGCGTCACGCGCAGGTACGCGATGTCCGCATCATTGTAGTCGTCCACCACGGTGAAGCCGGCAGCTTCCAGCTCGGACACGAGGCCGGAGACGTCCGCGTCGTCGTTCTGATTAAAGCCCTGGACATAAACGCTGATGCTGGTATCCGTCAGGGGCAGTGTGCTCTCGGTGTTCTTCATCAGGACGATGGAGCTCAGATTGATTTCCTCGGCCACAGCCTCGACCTGCGGGGTTACCTCGTTGACCGTCGCAACACTCTCTTCCAGATCGCGGTAGGGGTTATCCAGATTGCCGCTCTGAATCTGCGGCAGTATGCGGTAGTAAGCCGCTTCTACCAGCTCCTCACGGGTCACGTCGCCGTTTGCAAGAGCCTCGTCCAGCAGATCGGATCCATCGGCATCATCAAATGCGATAACTCCACAATTGTTACCAGCCTTGATGTACGCAACCATACGCTCATAGCTGGTAAGATCCTCAACGCCCTGCTGCGCATTGACCTGCAGAGAGTCAGAGTTGATCAGACCCTCAAAGCCCAGGATGTCGCGAAGCAGCGTCTGGAGAATATCCTCGTTGAAAGAGTTGCCGCGGCCGCCGAACAGGATGTCATACGTCTCGCCATTGTAAGTAATGGACTGAGATGCGTTGCGCGCGTCATCCGAAGGCATCGAGTAGCCGGGCATGATGCCGGCCGCGCCGGCCTCAATGGCGGCGATGAAGGGCACCAGCTGGTAATCTGCCAGGGAGTTCTCCGTAGCATAGATACGATAGCGGCCGGTCTGCCCATGGCTCTCAAAGCCGTTGTAGGCCGAGCCGTCGCCGGGGAAGTGCTTCACTGTCACCAGCACGCTGCCTTCCACCATACCCTGATCGCCGTTCTGATAGCCGATCACAAGATTCGCGGCGATCTCGGCGGCCGTGTCCTCCCGCTCGCCGTAGGTGGTGCTGTTACGGGACCAGCGCGGGTCGGTCGCCAGGTCGATCTGCGGCCCGTACAGGCCGTCCACGCCCTTGGCCCACATCACCTGTCGATCCAGCTGCGCGTCTTCCAACACGATGTCCGCGCTCCCCGCGCCCAGCACGGCGGCCGCAACGCCTTCGCTGCTGGTCAGCCCGTGGGAAATCGGGTTGGTGAACATAAAGAACGGAACCGTCACTTCGCCGTTCACAATGGCGTCGTACTCGCTGAACTGCTCCAGACCGTTGTTAAACCAGACGGCTACTTCCGTCTCCGGATTGCTGCGGAGGACGAAGCTGCGGGACTTGGCCTCAGTCAGCCACTCCACGTTGTTGGCATACTCGCCCGTGTCGTTAAAGCCGCCGACCGCGGGGAACAGCAGACTCCAGTCCGGATCGCCGTTCTCGTCCACAACGTCTGCGGTCGCGGTGCTGACGGGGCTGTAAGCCATAACGTTCACGACCTGATGGGTCAGCTGCGTGTCGGTGAGGGCGGCAACAAAGGCCTCGGCGCGCGTCTCGTCATCCAGACGCCAGTCCTCGAAGTCATCCAGTTCCTGGTCGTTGTCTAGGTCGCGGAAGTACATGCCGTCCTCCACGATAACACCCAGAAGGGTCACGCCGATGGTGGGGCCGTCCTCATTCTCGTAGAACACGGGATCCAGAACCGCGGCGGTCAGCTCTTCCACGATGGACGCGGAGTAGGGCGCTGCAATGTAGCCATCCTCAACAGTAGATTCCACGGCCGTCTCGCTGGAAGTGGAGGTGGAACTGCTGGAGGCGCTGTCGGAGGATGTGGTAGTGGTTGTGCTGCCGCATCCGGCGATCATGGCCACGCTGAGCGCGAAGGCCACGATCTTTGGTAGGGTTTTCTTCAATCTCATATCATTCTCCTTTTCTTTATTTTTATTGCAAAGACCTGTGCCCGCCGGACGACATCCGCCCATTGCAAGAACAGCAAAGCCGCCGCCCATAATGCAGCCTCGCAAAACCTGCTGAAAAAAAACTGTGCCGACCTCCCCCATACCTTTGTCTGCAGCATGTTTTTCTTCATGGAAAGCGTGTCCGCCCGGCCGTTGCAGGTACAATGACAGTTCCGC
>CAZGBU010000182.1:0-2296 GCA_964523945.1 uncultured Oscillospiraceae bacterium | reverse complement strand
CGACATTGTCGCCGACGTTATCGGCGATGGTGGCGGGGTTGCGGGGGTCATCCTCAGGGATGCCGGCTTCCACCTTGCCTACCAGGTCAGCGCCAACGTCGGCCGCTTTGGTGTAGATGCCGCCGCCGACACGGGCAAACAGCGCCATAAAGGATGCGCCCATGCCGTTCATGACCATGATGTTGGCCAGCGGCACTGCGTCGAGCCCGCCGATATACTTCAGGCCAAAGAACCACAGCGTGATGTCCAGCAGGCCGAGACCGACGACGGTAAAGCCCATGACCGAGCCGGACGAAAATGCGACGCGCAGGCCGCGGTTGAGGCTCTCATGCGCGGCGTTCGCCGTGCGGGCGTTGGCGTTGGTGGCGATCTTCATGCCGATAAAGCCGGCCAGCATCGACCAGATACCGCCCGTCAGGAACGCGAACGGCGTCACACGCGAGAGCATCTCGCCGCCAGACGCGAACGCGATGATCAGCAGAATGACAAACACAACGAGAAATACCTTGGCAACAGTGGTGTACTGCCGCTTGAGATAGGCATTGGCGCCCTGGCGGATTGCGGAGGCAATCTTGACCATTTTCTCGTTGCCCTCGGAAGCCTTCATGACCTTGTTTCTCTGCAGCGCAGCAAAGATCAGTGCGATCGCCGCGCCGAGGAAACCAATCCAAAAAAGGTTTTCCACAGTAACATCTCCTTACATTTTCGTTAGTCTTGCGTCAAAATCAGCTTAATTATTTTACCATATCGCCGGGATATTGCAAGCACTATTCTCGCGCTTTCGGTCTTTTTGTAGATTTTCGTTATTTACTTCCGGTCGAATCACGGCTACAATAGGGATATTCCCGACGAGGAGGGCCAGCAATGGATCCGAACGAACCTTTCGACTACGAACGGCTCGACGCTCTGCTGCGCGACATCGGTTATGAGGAGCCGGACGAGGACGCCACCCCCGCCCAGGGCCGGCCACAGTCCGCGCAGCAGCCTGTACAGCACACGCAGCAGCCGCGTCCACACCGGCCAACTGCCGCGCAGGAAGCGGCGCGCCAACAGCTGTTCGATCAATATTACGGCAGGACGCAGAACGCGCAGCCATCCGGCCAGGCCGCACCGCGCGGCCAGCAGCCGCAGCAGACATACCGCCAGCCGCAACAGGCATATCGTCAGCAGCCACAGCAGGTGTACCAGCAGCGCGCGCAGCAACAGCGTCGGGCTGCTCCCCCGCGGCAGACGCCCCCGCCCGCGCCCCCGGCCGGCACGCAGCACCGATCGTCGGCTGAGCCGCCCGAGCCGCCGCAGAAGCGGAAGAAAAAGCATCGGCTGCTGAAGTTTTTCCTGTTTCTGCTTTTTCTGCTGGCACTGCTCGCCGCAGTGGTTATCTTTCTGCTTCGCTCCGACGTTGCACAGCCGCAGGCCACCACAGGACTCGGCGCGCGCAAGGACGGCTGCTCGACCATCCTGCTTGCCGGTACCGACGCCGGCGGAACGCGGACCGACACAATCATGCTCTGCACCATTGATGCCGGCGAAGGCCGTGTGAGCCTGCTTTCGATCCCACGCGATACGCTCGTCAACGACTCATACGCTGTGCCGAAAATCAACGGCACCTATGGCGTTTACGGCGGCGGCGAGGACGGCATGGACGCGCTGATGAACGCGGTGGAAAAGCTGATCGGCTTTCGGCCGGATGGGTATGTACTCATTGACCTCGACGGGTTTGTCGAGGTGGTCGATCTGATGGGCGGCGTGGAGTTTGACGTGCCGCAGGACATGTACTATGTCGATCCCGCGCAGAATCTGAATATCAATCTGAGCGCAGGACTGCAGACCCTGAACGGCGAACAGGCCATGGGACTGGTTCGCTATCGCTCGGGCTATGCGATGGCGGATCTGCAGCGCGTCAACGTGCAGCGTGATTTTATCTCTGCCTGCCTCGACCAGTGGGTCACACTTGGCAACGCTCTCAAAGCGCCGCGGCTGATCCCGCTTGTGACGGAAAACATCACGACCGATCTGTCCATTCCCAACCTCATCTGGTGTGCCGGCGCCGTGATGCGCTGCGATACGGCACAGATCGAAACCAACACGCTCCCCGGCTATGCAGCCAACTGGAACGGCGGGTCATATTACATTGCCTCGGCCTACGATATTATTGAACTGGTCAACGAGCTCTACAATCCGTATCTTGTCGACGTCACCATCTATGATCTGGATGTGCGGACGCCATAACAGTTGTACAGAAAGGATAACCGTCATGGGCATGCGCCCATGACGGTTTTTATTTGGATCCGGCGGC
>CAZGBU010000181.1:0-2307 GCA_964523945.1 uncultured Oscillospiraceae bacterium | reverse complement strand
TTTGTTCTCACCTTGCCCGGATCACAGGAATCTGGATTTCTGTCAGATGCTCTACCGGTGAGCCGGCGGCCAGACTGTTTAGGACACAGTATTCAATAGGATGATCCGACGACCCGCCAGCTTCCTCTCCAGCTGCCGGACATAACGCCCGCCCTAGAATGTAAACGTTCTTAACGTACAACAACTCAGGACTCATCGAAGCCGCTCACAATCAGGGCTCCCAGCTTTTCTACTGCCTGCTCTTCTCCTTCACCGGTAGCGCTAATGGTCAGTTCTTCGCCCTGGCAAATCCCCAAGGTCAACAGTTTTACCATGGATTTGGCGTTGACCGCCGGCGTCTGGCCAGCCCGGCAGATGGAGACGTCACAGGTGAAGCTCTTGGCCAGGGCCACAAACTCCGACGCAGGGCGCGCATGGAGACCGCTCGGATTGCGCACAATCAAAGTTTTTTGATACATAGATTCCACCTCATTTTTCAATCTCTGCCCTCAGGCATATTTTAATTTCTTCCGCAGTTCTACAGCGCAAAACCCGAGCCGCCGTCTCTTCCAGCTCCGACAGTGTCTTTCCTGCCAAGGCCTCTTTCATGGCGGCGACCAGACCGCCGCTCATGCTCAGTTTCCGCATTCCGAGACCCACCAACGCCATGGCAGCCGACACGTCGCCACTCAACTCGCCGCAGATGCTGATGGGCGTTCCCGCCCGGTCAAAGGCCTGAATCACCCGACCGATCATCCGAAACACCGCCGGTGCGTACATCTGGTAATATTCAGCTACCGCCGGATTCCCACGATCCACCGCTAGGGCGTATTGACACAGATCGTTGCTGCCAATACTAGCAAAATCCACTTCTGCCGCCAACTCATCGGCCATTTCCACGGCGGCCGGGACTTCAATCATAATACCAAAGCGAACCGTTTCGGAAACGGCAATGCCCTCGCTCTTCAACTCCTCCTGTACCTGACGTGTAAACTGTCTGGCCCGACGCCAGTCCTCCAGGGAAGCCACCATGGGAAACATGATCCAGAGATTCCCGTGGACCGACGCCCGAAGCGCCGCTCGAAGCTGAAAACGAAATATCTCAGGACTGCCCAGGCAGAGTCGCAGGGCTCGCTTGCCCAAGAATGGATTTTCCTCTTTGGGCAAGTGCAGACAGGTCAGCTCCTTGTCACCGCCCACGTCCAGTGTCCGAAGCACCACGGGTTTGTCCCCATAGCATTCCAAAAGCTTGCAATAGACCTGGTACTGGGCTTCCTCCGCAGGCAGAGCCGACCCCTGCATGTAAAGAAATTCCGTCCGAAACAATCCCACCAGATCCACACAGGGCTCCAGTTCCGCAGCTTCTTTCAGGTCGGCTCCCAGATTGCATCCGATCTGGATCCGGGTGCCATCAGCGGTCGTGCATGGCTGACAAAGATACCGAGCCAGTTGTTCCTTCCGCTGCTGTAGCTGCGCCTGCGCCTCCAGCAGGCTTGCCGTTGTCTCCGCATCTGGCGCCACCGTTACCGTGCCGGTTTTTCCGTCCACGGCCATGGGCATGCCATCAGAAATCTGCTCCAGAGCTCCTTCCACGCCAACAGCAGCAGGGATCCCATAGCTACGGGCCAGAATCGCCGTGTGGGACGTGCGGCCGCCGACCTCGGTGACAATAGCCATCACCCGGGTACGGTCCATGGTAGCTGTGTCTCCGGGCATGAGGTCATGAGCCACCACAATCACAGATTCCGTCAGCTGCCGCAGGTTCTTTTCAGGAATGCCGGCCAGATTCCGCAGCAAGCGGTTGCGCACGTCCAGAAAATCCGCCGCCCGTTCCTGCATGAGCGAGTTGGCGCTGGCTTGCATCAATTCCATATACTGACCGAACACCGTCTCCATGGCCATGGCCGGATTTTCGCCTGACCACATGGCATGACGGATCTCATCTTCCAGTTCGCCGTCCAGCAAAATTTCCAAGTGAGCCTGGAGTATTTTCCGCTCAGTCACCTGTTCCGTCGGCAGCTCCTCCAAAATCTGCTCCAGTTCCCTGCGGGCGGACAAAATAGCTCGCTGGAACGCTTCCTCCGCCTGGGGATAAGCCTCCTGTTCCAGACGCTCCCGCCCAATGTGGGGTACAAACGGCGTGTAGAGATAGGCCTTGCCCATGGCCATGCCTTCTGAAACGCCATGGCCTTTAAGTCGCTTCACGTTCGTACCCTCCCCAGACCGCACTATGAGTCCTCTTTACTTGCTCCAAAAACGCCGTGGTGCGCAGCGTGTCATACTCCGATTCAAACACAAACAGCGGCACCTTAAACGGAAATTTTCTGC
>CAZGBU010000180.1:0-2352 GCA_964523945.1 uncultured Oscillospiraceae bacterium | reverse complement strand
TATGTTACAATGTAATGTATCCCGTCGACGAATCCCCCGGGGCAAGGAAACAGGACAGGAAAGGTAAGGTGCAGGGTATGTTCGAGTTGAAGCAGATTCTGGCTTTTGTACATGTGGCGGAGTGCCACAGTTTTACTACGGCGGCAATGTCGCTGAATATGTCACAGCCGACGCTCAGCAAACGGATCCGTGATCTGGAAGAGAATATCGGCGTTGTTTTGCTGGAGAGGACAACAAAAAGCGTCACCCTGACGAAAGCAGGACTGCGCTTTCTGGACGATGCAAGAAAAATACTGGCACAGGCAAACCAAATGGAACTGAGCGCCCGGCTGGAATCGAACGGCGACCGCATTCTCGTCGGCGTTGAGGATACGCTGTACCCACTGAAGTGCTTCAAGCGGGCGTTTTTCAGCGCCTGTATATCTGTGCGTGAGAGCGGTGAGACAGACATTCGCCCCCATTATTTCAGTCCGGCAAATCTGCAGGATATGCTGGTCAACTGCGATTTGGTTCTGACTTGTTCCGGCGATACGCTGGATCAGCAGCGGTACCAGGTTTCTTTGCTCCATCGGCAGCCGCTTTGCATCGTGACCAAACGCAGACAGGGGTATGGAAAGGCCCTTTCCCGCGAACAGGCTGCAGATGAGTTGAAAAAGGCCAGGATTGTCTGGTATCCCCGCAGCCGGCTGAGCGGTGTGCCGGTTGGATATATCAGCAGGATTGCGGATTTCAGCCATCCGGCCATCGAGTGGATAGACTCCGGTATCACGGCCCTGACTTGTGTGGAGTTTGACCGGGGGGTCGCTATTATGCCGAAGGATCACGACTCGGTTGTGTTTTCAGATACCTTGTCGAGCTACTGCCTGCCGATTGAAGACGGTGGACTGGAGATCTTTGCGGTCAGGCAGCGAAATGACACATCGAGCAGCAACATTCTGCTCGATGCACTGATCTGCGCATTCCGCGGGGAAGCGTAGCGCTCAGCTTGGATTCATTCTGTTTTTTGATAAATTGCGCAATCTATGAAAAGAATGCGCTTTACCGCAGACAGCACCCATGCATAAAATTGGATCAGGCAGTCGGCGTATATCCAGTGTCGGCTGCCTGATATTTTTAAAAAGAAAAGGGGAGGAACGATGAGAAAACGACTGCTTGCCTTGTTCCTTGCAGGAATTCTTTCCTTTGCGCTGATTGCCTGCGGCGGGACGGCGGAGGAGACGACGGATGAAAGCGTGCCGGATTCCCCGGCAGGAGACACCCCGGGCGGCGGAGCGGATACCGCAGAGACAGATCAGGCAACGGGTGTATCCAATGAATCTGATGTCCAGGGTGCGACCGGGATCGGCAATGCGGGAGAGGCGATCAGTGCGGCTGACCACGAATATGTGGAGATCAATGTCGGTTCTGTTGGAGGAAAGTTTGTCGGCCACTTTGATGCGACGTCCGGGTTTTCTACCGATGTGGGGCAGTCGGCAATCAACCTGGTTTTCGAGCGCGTCTTTTTTGTCGATCCGGCCACCCGGGAGTACACCTCCCTGATCCTGGACAGCTGGGAGGTGGATGAAAACAATGTCATTATCCTGCATGTTAAGGACGGCGTGGTATTCAACAGATCCGGGAATCAGCTGCTCGCGTCGGATATTCTCTACAGCTTCCGGCGGAATACCAATGCTGCAATGGCGGCCGGCAACTGGGCCAAGTATGTCAATCTGGACGCGGCATATGTCTCGGAGGACAATATGACGGCCTACATCCCGTTCAATATGGAATTTGGCGCTTACCAGAGCATTCTTGCCATTGGAGTTCTCGAAGAACAGTGGATTGCAGATCACGGCGGAGAGGAGTCCTTTGACTGGTTTGATCCCTCCCTGGCAAATGGGACGGGGGCTTACGTCCCGACCGAGATGACAATTGATGCCTCTGCGACCTACGAGCTGGTGGATGACTGGTGGGGCACAGAGGCGTACATGACCACAGCATTCTGTTATGCCAATAAAATCAACTGCTATCAGTATTCCGATGAGACAACAATGATGATTGATCTGGAAAACGGCGTAATTGATCTGGCGCTTTCTTTGAGCAGCTCCAGTATGGAGCGGGTGATCAACGATCCCTCGATCGGCACAGCGCAGTCGGTCAGTTCGAATGCCGTTGCGCTGCTGACCATGAATTACGATGTCATCGATGGGACAGAGGCGTTTGAGAACGAAAATCTCCGCAAGGCGATCTGCTTTGGCACGCCGGCTTCTGACCTTGCGGAGCTGGCTTACGGTGTGCTGCATCACGAACCGGTATCGTATATTGCCTCGACCTCGCAATACTGCACGCCGGGCTATACCTATGCGTATGATC
>CAZGBU010000179.1:0-2363 GCA_964523945.1 uncultured Oscillospiraceae bacterium | reverse complement strand
AGACACGGCTGGCTACCGTGCCTTAAACCGTAAATCTATTGTAACTGGAGGTGATGCCCATGCATCTTGTGGAAGCGATCGAAATGCTGCTTGCCTCCGAGCGGCCGGTGCTGCTCGTGGCGATCGACGGCCGGTGCGCGACGGGCAAGACGACCCTGACGGCGCGGCTGGCCGGGCGGTTTGAGTGCACCGTATTCCACATGGACGATTTCTTCCTCCGGCCGGAGCAGCGCACGGCGGAGCGGCTGGCGGCCGCGGGCGGCAACGTCGACTACGAGCGCGTTGCCGCGGAGGTCCTTGCGCCCCTGCGCGCCGGCCAGACGGCGGAATACCGGCCGTGGGGCTGCCGGACGGGCGCATTCGGCGCGCCGGTGCGCCCGGCGCGCACGCGGCTGAACATCATCGAGGGCGCGTATGCGCTGCATCCGACGCTGCGGGATCTGTACGATCTGCGCGTGGTGCTGACCGCGCCGTTCGACGTGCGGCTCGCGCGGCTGCGCCGGCGCGAGGACGAAGCGCATTTCAGAGATTACCTGAGCAAATGGATCCCGCTGGAGGATCTCTACTTTGCGAAAACCGGGGTCGAGGAAGCGGCGGACATCGTCGTGGAATCGCCGCCCTGAGCGCGGCCGGGCATCCGCGCAGACATGAAACAGGAGGGAACTGCTATGCTGTATCGGGACTTTCGAACCACCGGCCTCAAGACCTCGCTGCTCGGCATGGGCAATATGCGCCTGCCGACGATCGGCGAAGGACGCGAGGCCCCCATTGACGAGGAAAAGGCGCAGGCCGTGATCGACCGTGCCTGGGCACTGGGCGTGAACTACTTCGACACCGCCTATGTCTACCACGGCGGCAAGAGCGAGGTCTTTCTCGGCCGCGCGCTGCGCCGCTATCCGCGCGAGCAGTATTTCATCGCCGATAAAATGCCGGGCTTCCTCGTGCACTCGCCGGACGATGTCCGCCGCATCTTCGACGAGCAGCTCGCGCGCTGCGGCGTAGACTATTTCGACTTCTACCTCTGTCACAACGTCAACGAAGAGACGATTGAGAACTATCTCCGGCACGACATCCCCGGCATTCTCGCGCAGCTCCAGGCCGAGGGGAAGATCCGCTATCTCGGCTTTTCCAGCCACGGCAAGCCCGAGACGCTGCGCCGGTTCGTGCAGGTGCGGCCGTGGGATTTCGCGCAGATCCAGCTCAACTACCTCGACTGGACGCTGCAGGACGCGAAGCAGCAGTACGAGATTCTGACCGAAGCGGGCATCCCGGTCATGGTGATGGAGCCGTGCCGCGGCGGGCGGCTGGCCGACCTCGGCGACGAGGCCAACGCGACCCTGAAGACTGCCGCGCCGGACCGCTCGATCGCGTCGTGGGCGTTCCGGTTTGTGCAGAGCCTGCCGAATGTGCAGGTGGTGCTCTCGGGCATGAACGAGCTGGCGCAGGTCGAGGAGAACGCGGCGACCTTCTCCGAGGACCGGCCGCTCAGCGCGCAGGAGCAGGATGTCGCGTTTGCGGCGGCGCAGGCGTTTTTGAAGCGCTACACCGTCCCGTGCACGACCTGCCGCTACTGCGACGGGTGCCCGGCTGGGATCGACATCCCGGCGGTGCTGGACGTCTACAACGCCTGGTGCCTCTCCGGCCGCGCGCCGATGCCGCTCGAGCGGCTGCGCGAGCAGGACGGCCCGGGGCCGGCGGACTGCGTCGGGTGCGGCGCGTGCTTTGCAAGCTGCCCGCAGGCGATCCACACGCCGGAGATCATGGCCGAGCTGGCCGAAGCGCTCGCCCAATCACCCCAGTGATCCTCATCACAATCCCAAAGACGCGCAGACCCCCGGCGGATGACTCCGCCGGGGGTCTTTCGCGCGACAGATATAGCCCTATCTATCATAACACGTGCCGGGCACGGAAGATAGCAACTGTGATTTGCCGCGCCGGTCAGTGCTTGGGCACGAGACGCTCGGTGCCGCCCATATACGGCTGCAACACGGCGGGGATGACGACCGAGCCGTCGGCCTGGAGGTTGTTCTCCAGAAACGCGATGAGCATGCGCGGCGGCGCGACGACGGTGTTGTTGAGCGTGTGCGGCAGATAGGTCTTGCCGTCGGCGCCCTTGACGCGCATCTTCAGCCGGCGCGCCTGCGCGTCGCCGAGGTTCGAGCACGAGCAGACCTCGAAGTATTTGCCCTGGCGCGGCGACCACGCTTCGATGTCGCAGGACTTGACCTTGAGGTCGGCCAGATCGCCCGAGCAGCACTCGAGCTGGCGCACCGGGATGTCCATCGAGCGGAACAGCTCGACGGAGTAGCGCCACATCTTTTCGTACCAGTCCATCGACTCGTCCGGCCTGCAGACGACGATCA
>CAZGBU010000178.1:0-2391 GCA_964523945.1 uncultured Oscillospiraceae bacterium | reverse complement strand
AACCAGCGACGCCATGATCGAAACGGATTACTACCGGCAGGAAGAATAAGCGAGGGCACGGCTTCCGCCGTGCCCCATTTTTCTTTCAATATACGACAACTGTCGTCCCGACCGGCAGATTGCTGTACATCCACTGTACATCCGTATCGTACATCCGGACGCAGCCCTGTGAAGCCGGATGGCCGATCGTCGGGTCGAGCAGGTTCCCCGTCGACTTGACATAGGTGCGTGTATGGAACGCATGCCCGCCGTTGAATACAATGACTTTGCTGACATAATAGCTGCCGAAATCCCAGGTCTGCTGCCGATACTGGATCGCAAACACACCGCCGATGGTCGGCGTCGTATTCTTGCCGGTGCAGCACTCAAAGCTGTGCAGCAGCGACCAGTCGCCCTTTTCGCCTGTATACACCATTACCTGCTGTGTGGCGAGGCTGATCCAGACGAGGTAATCCGTCTCGCTTTCATACTCGTACCGGTTGACAAAACCCTCTTTCTGCTCAAGGGTGTAATCCGCCGGCAGGACGTAGTCGTCCGAGCTGATGCGGATACTGGAATAGGCTACCCAGCCCGTTGTGCCGTCAGCAAGGCGAATTTTTGCCGCGCTTGTTCCATAGTAGTTTACATAATACACATATGTGCCTGCCTCGACCGTGCCGATGCGCGCAGTGCGGTACATGTCGGAATACAGCCCGGCGTCATAGAGCACCGTCGCGCCGACGCTGATCGTGCGCACCTGCGCAATGGCATGCGCCAGCCGCTCGGCCTCCGCAGCCTCAAGCGCTGCCACAGCATCCCGATAGGCCGCAAGCGTCTGCTCGTTGAGCGTCAGAGGAAGGCGCAGCGTCTCATCCGCCATCCGTGCCGCAACGCGGCACGCCGCGGCACGTGTGATTGGAAGCTGCCCGCCGAATGATCCATATGCGTCGCGTCCGGTCAGCACGCCCGCGCGGTAGAGCCGGTAGACCGCGTCCGCTCCCGGTTCGTCTGCCGCAAGGTCTGGAATGGTATCATCACCGATCTCGTTGATGGCCGGCAGCGCCTCGTCCGGCAGCGCACTCGACAGGAGCTGCGCGAATTCCAGGCGCGTCGCCGCGCCGTCCCAGCTGGGCAGGTCGGTATCAATCCCGTTTTCCTCCGCATAGGCCAGGTACCACTGCAATCGGCCTGTTCCATCCCGGCCCTGCTCGGTTGTATCCTCGCCCGTCTGATAGAGGCTGTGCAGCCGGCAGGCAATCATCAACGCCGCCTGACGCGACAGATTTTCCTCCGCGCCGAAGCGTTCACTCGTCACACCCTGCATCAGCCCCAGCTCATAAGCGGTCTTCACATTCTCCTCCAGATCACTGCCGGGCGCTACGTCGATAAACTGCCCCGGCTCATAGGTCTTGCTTCGCTCCAGCTGCGCTGCGCTGACCGACGGGACCACTGCAGTCAACAGCACAAGCACAAGCAGCAGCGAAATTGCACGCTGTTTCATTGCCTCGTCTCCTTCCGCGGCCCGCCGGCCGCCATTGAGGCTATTGTAAGCCATCCGTCCCATCCGCGCCAGCGGCAACCTGTCCAAATCTTTCACCGCATTTTTGACAGCGCTGCACATCGTTTCCCGCTTGACATTCCGGCACGCTTCCGCTACCATAGTCGGCGGCAAAATTTCCTGCCGCTTCGGGCAAAAACCGTGTGCGCCATCCGGCGCATTTTCTGTGTTTCGGGAGGTACAGAGAATGACGATTCTGCTGCTCGTGCTCGACATCATCGGCACCGTTGCGTTCGCCGTCTCCGGCGCGCTCACCGGCATGAAAAAAGGATGGATCTGTTCGGCGTGGCCATGCTCGGTCTGGCCACTGCCGTCGGCGGCGGTGCGCTGCGCGACGTTCTGCTTGGGATCTTTCCACCTGCCATGCTCACAAATCCGACATATACGATTCTGGCGCTGTGCGTCGGTGTCGTCTCGTTCGCGCTGTTTTCCAACCGATTCATTGCTGTACATCAAAAGCTGTTTGATCCACTGCTGTTCGTGTCCGACTCGCTTGGCCTCGGCAGCTTTACGGTCTATGGCGTCAGCGTCGCCTTTGCCGCGTCGGACGGCGGACTGTTTCTTGTCGTCTTTCTCGGTGTCATCACAGGCGTAGGCGGCGGCGTGCTGCGCGACCTGTTTGCCGGCAACACGCCGTACATCTTCACCAGGCACATCTACGCATGCGCCTCGATCGCCGGCGCACTCGCCTGAGCGCTGCTCTGGCATGTAGCCGGTGAAACGGCCGCCACGCTGACCGGGCTTGCACTGATCGTGCTCATCCGCTGCCTGGCCGCGTACTTTCAGTGGGATTTGCCTCGTGCAAAACCCACTGCAGGCCATCCGGACGCAGAAAAATAACAGGCGCGGCCCGT
>CAZGBU010000177.1:0-2448 GCA_964523945.1 uncultured Oscillospiraceae bacterium | reverse complement strand
TACCCCCTCTTCTATGCAGCGCATCGGTCACGTGAAATAAAAATAACCGCCCAAATGGGCGGCGTGTTCCAAATTCAGGGCGCAGCAACCCGGGCCGGCAGAAAATCCAGCCGTCGGCCCTGCGTTTTTGCGCGAAAAAGCGTGAATCTACTTGATTTTCCAAATGGATACTGCTATGATTAGTCCTGTAAAGGACAATATTGTGATGATGTACTGTGTGATAACGGGACAGACGATTGATTCTGTCTAGCAGACCAGCTGCAGGCGGTTCAGAGTCCGCGCGTGCTCGGCGCCGGAGGAGATCAGATAGATACGGGTGGTTTCGATGCTGGAATGGCCCAGGACATCGGCCAGCTTCGCCACATCCCGGCACACCCGGTAGAACGTCCGGGCGAACAAATGCCGCAGGTTGTGGGGGAATACCTTGCTGGGCGCGACCCGCGCCGCCTTGCAGAGCGCTTTCATCTCCGCCCAGATCTGCTTCCTCGACAGTGACGTTCCGCCTCTGGTGAGAAAAATCTCGCCGGAGGTGATTTTTTGTTTCCTGGCGTATTTCAGCAGCTTCCGGCACAGCTTGCCGGGGATCAGGATGGTGCGGATCTTGCCCTTCAGCGAAATCTCCGCTTTGCCTTTCTGCGCCGCCTCCACAGTCAAGTATTTCACCTCGGATACTCGAATCCCGGTTCCGCAGACGGCCTCCATCAGCAGGGAAAGGCGCTCTTTTCCCACCGCCGCCGCAGCCGCGACAAGGCGATCGTATTCGGCTCTGGTCAGCTCCCGGCTGTCGTCCCGAAACAGCCTGCGCTGCAGCCTCAGGTGCTTCACTTTGCAGTCTGGCCAGCCCACGAAGTCGAAAAAGCGGTCCAGGGCGGTCAGCTTGCCGTTCACGGTGGACGGCTCATAGTTTTCGGCCAGGAGATGCGCTTTCCACCGGGCAACAGTGGATTTATCGATCTCGTTCCCATTCAGCCATGCGGCAAACTGCCGGATCTCACGCAGATACTTCTGCACTGTGGCATCGCTGCGCTCCTCCTCCCGCAGGTACGCGCCAAAGGAAACCAGCTGTTCGGTTCGGATTTTCTTTTCCATGTCGTGCTCCTTTTCTGCTGTTTCCTTTAGTGTAACCGCTTCGGGCGCCTTGCCGCAGGCATTGGCACGAAATCGACCGAATCAAAACAGGTACAGCCACACGCGAAACAAAATAAGCCGCAAAAACAATCGCAAACTGTTGACATCAAAACAAAAGCGTGCTATTATCTTTTTATCATAAGGGGGAGATGAAAGATGCTGTCTCAAGATTCCTGCGGAACTATGCTTAAGCAGATCAACGATGCGCTGGAAAAACAGGCCAACAACAGCCTGCGCCCAGACGGCCTGACCATGGCCCAAGTGGGCGTTCTGCTGGCACTGAATCGGACGGAAGAAAAACAGATGTCCCTGAAAGAACTGGAGAAAGTCATCCATGTGGCCCAGTCCACGGCAGCCGGGATTGTGTCACGCCTGGAGCAGAAAGGATTTGTAGAGTGCTTCGGCTCTTCCGAGGACCGGCGAATTAAGATCGTTCGGCTGTCAGAGAATGGCGCGCGGCGCTGCCAGGCATCGGAACAGGGCATGGCAGCGTCGGAATCGCATATTCTGTCCGCCCTGACGCCGGCTGAACGTGAGATTTTTGCCATGCTACTGCGCAAGGTGCGGGACTCCCTGACTTGAATGCCTGCCCGGATGCGGGCATTTAAGCTTCCTATATCAACAGCTAGCTATTAATATCTTGCTTTCAAAATAAGCCAGCAAGCCAATCGAATGGAGGATAAATTATGCAGAAACTTTTGCGCTACGTCAATCGGCAACAATGGGCCATGATTGCGGCCAGCCTCATTTTCATTGTGGTCCAAGTGTGGCTGGACCTGAAACTGCCCGATTATATGTCGGCTATCACCACCCTGGTCCAGACCGAAGGGAGCGCTATGGCGGACATCCTGACCCAGGGAGTCTATATGCTACTGTGCGCTCTGGGCAGCGGCGTGGCATCGGTCATCGTGGGATACTTTGCCGCCCGGGTAGCGGCCGGACTGGCCAGGACGCTGCGCGGTAAGGTCTTTGACAAGACCCTGGACTTCTCTCTGGAGGAGGTAGACCGGTTTTCCACCGCAAGCCTCATCAACCGCACCACCAACGACATCACACAGATCCAGAACCTGGTAGCCATGGGCCTCCAGGCCATTGTGAAAGCCCCCATCATGGCGGTGTGGGCCATCTGCAAGATCGCCGGGAAAGACTGGCACTGGACGGCGGCCACGGCGGTGGCGGTCTTTGTCCTGAGCCTGGTGCTGGCCATCACCCTCATCTTCGCCCTGCCCCGGTTCAAAAAGATCCAGGGCCTCACCGACAACCTGAACCGGGTGACCCGGGAACAGCTCACCGGCATCCGGGTGGTGCGGGCCTACAACG
>CAZGBU010000176.1:0-2579 GCA_964523945.1 uncultured Oscillospiraceae bacterium | reverse complement strand
AGGAGGCGGACAGCCTTGGAACGCTATCTGCTGTACGGCGCGCTCGTTCTCGCCATACTCGTGCTGCTGAAAGTGATCTCGACGCCGATGCGGCTGATCTTCAAGCTGCTCGTCAACACGGCGTGCGGCTATGCGCTGCTGTTTCTGTTCAATCAGTTTTCCGACGTCACTGGCTTTGCGATGACGCTCAATCTCGTCTCGGCGGCAGTGGTGGGCTTTCTCGGGCTGCCCGGCTTTGGTCTGCTGCTTGTGGCACGCTACCTGTCGCTGCTTTGACGCGGACCGTGCGGCTTCACACCCCACGCCGGCAGCGGCAGGCGCTGCATCGCACCGAAGATACGCTCCTTGAGTGCGGGATAGGTGCCGGAGAGCTGATAGATCAGTTCCTTGATCTCCTGCCGGCGCGTGTTCCGATCCGCCGGGCAGGTATTGTGCACCACCGGGAGCTGCATCCGGGCGGCAAAGTCTGCGACTGTTTTCTCCGGCAGATACAGCATCGGCCGGATCTGGGTCACGCCGGTCCGGTCCAGCTCTGTCACCGGCTGGAAGCAGCTCAGCCGCCCCTCAAACACCAGCGACATCAAAAAGGTCTCAACCGCATCGTCATAATGATGGCCAAGCGCAATTTTATGGATTCCCTGTTCTGTGATCGCCTGATGCAGCGCACCGCGCCGCATCTTCGCACACAGCGAACAGGGATTTTTTTCTTTCCGGTGCTCAAACAGGATCGGCCCGATCTGCGTCGGCAGGCATGTAAACGGCACGCCAAGCGCAGCGCAGTAATCGGCAAGCGGCGTAAAATCCATGCCGGCAAAGCCCATATCGACCGTGAACGCTGCAAGCGCATAGCCGCCCGGATAGTATTCCCGCATCGCCGCGAGCAGCGTCAGAAGTACGAGCGAATCCTTGCCGCCGGACAGGCCGACCGCAATCGTCTCGCCGGGTGAAATCATCTGATAATCGTCGATGCACCGGCGCATCAGTCCCATCAGTCTCTGCATAACCGTCTCCTAAAAACGTAATTTGCCTTTCGAGCATTCAAGAGCATTCAGGCGAAAACAAGAGCATTTGAAAGCTCTTCTGAATCCAAATTGATTTTTTGAAAAATAGTGATTGACATCGAAATTCTCTTGTGATATAAAAAGGAAGCGCGCTGACACCAACGTGATTGTAAGCGCGCCTGAATCATTTGTCAAAAACTATTTGAAGATCATATGGAGGAACGCACAATGTCCACGACTCTGCTCAAAAAAGAGACTGTCCAGCGTAAGTGGTACATTCTCGACGCAGCCGACCGGCCGCTGGGCCGCACGGCCGCCGTCGCAGCGAAGCTGCTGCGCGGCAAGCACAAGGTCGACTTCACCCCGCATGTCGACTGCGGCGACTATGTCATTATCATCAACGCGGACAAGGCCATCCTCACCGGCAACAAGGGCGAGGATAAATACTATCGCCACCACACCGGCTGGATCGGCGGCCTGAAAGAAGTCAAGTACCGCCTGCTGATGGAGCAGCGCCCCGAGTTCGCGATGGAGCTGGCCGTCAAGGGCATGCTCCCGAAGAACTCCATCGGCCGCAACAGCATGAAGCGCATCCGCATCTACAAGGGCGCCGAGCACAAAAACGCCGCCCAGAAGCCCGAAGTCTGGGCGCTGGACTAAGGAGGTAAGCGAGAATGTACGAGAGCAAAAGGCAGTATCAGTACGGCACCGGCCGCCGCAAGTCCTCTGTCGCCCGCGTGCGCCTGTACCAGGGCGGCACCGGCGCGATCACGATCAACGGCCGCGATATCGACGATTATTTCGGTCTTGACACGCTCAAGCTCCTGGTCCGTCAGCCGCTCGTCGCCACCGGCACGCTCGGCAAGGTCGACATCGTCTGCACCGTCACCGGCGGCGGCGTCTCCGGCCAGGCCGGTGCGATCCGCCACGGCGTTGCCCGCGCGCTGCTCAAGGTCAACGAGACTGAGTACCGTCCGATTCTCAAATCGGCCGGCTACCTGACCCGTGACCCGAGAATGAAAGAGCGCAAGAAGTACGGTCTGAAAGCCGCAAGACGTGCGCCGCAGTTCTCCAAGCGTTGATATTTCAAGAAATCCCTGAAACCGCAATGGTTTCAGGGATTTTTCTTTTAGCGAAATTTGACGTAATGGGGCAAAGATAAACGTAAAATATTGAGGTTCATTTGAGGTGCATGGCCCTTAAAATGGGTTTTTTGAGGTTCATGTTGAGGTTCATTTTGGTGCCGATTTTTTCGCCTCCTCCCGTTGTCTCAAGTGCCTTCTGGCTGTTTCTGCATTCAGCATTTCGCGGCCTCCCGGTTGCCTGAGGATGCTCTCGGTAAGTTCGAGGGCCGCCATCGCCACGATTTTCAAGGCGTATTCCGGGATGTCCTGCGGTTCAAAAACTAACTCCGTCATCGCCCTTGACTTTTTGTCATTCATAACTATCCCTCCACAAAAATTGTGTGGGCGTAGCCCACCAAAGCAATTCTAACAGAAAAGAGGCTGCTATGCAGGGTATTCCCTGTGTAGCAGCCTCTTTTTGCTATATTGCCCACGCTCTAACGAAATACGTGAT
>CAZGBU010000175.1:0-2591 GCA_964523945.1 uncultured Oscillospiraceae bacterium | reverse complement strand
GCTCCCTTGCTCCTCCTTTCCAACTGCGACCCGCTGCGCTGGGCTCGCAGTTGGTTTTCTTGTTACAACTCTGGGTATCTTTTTGTCAACGCTTCCCATAACGTCGTCGCAACTGCATATCGTTCGCGACGGCGTTTTTTGTTTGACGGGAAATATATCGGGAATCCACTTTGCTCCGGTATTCCGGTATTGTATTCTCGTCAATCAAGATCCCGTCTATGCAACGCATTTTTGAAATCAACTGCATATAGCAGGAACTTCTTCCTTCCGGGAACGTCTGCCATAGATAGAGCTGTTTCATGCTTACAACACGAAGATGGGGTGGTTATTTTGAAGCGAATTGGTATGTTATTGCTCTGCGGGATACTGTTGTTTTCCAGCATCCCAGCCGCTTCGGCAAGCGTTCAGGCGGACGACGCTTTGGCCTGGGGGCAGGAAGCGTCCATCAGCCAGGAATTTCTGTCCGCGCCGGAGGCAACTGTTACCCGCGGCGCAGCTGCTCAGCTGCTCTACGAGGCAGCGGGAGAGCCAACAGTCTCCGGTGCATGCCCCTTTTCTGATGTGTCCGGCGATTACGCTGATGCAATCACCTGGGGAACCGAACAGGGTTACTTCCTCGGCACTGGAGACGGCGTCTACATGCCGGCACGTCTGATCACCCGCCAGGAATTTGTTACAATGCTTTGGCGGCAGGCGGGGACTCCCGAGACGGCTGCGCAGGGCCTGCAGCAATATCAGGACGCCGGCACCGTATGGGCCAGGGAGCCGATGCAATGGGGTTTGCAGGCCGGCATCTTAACCGGGCAGAGCACAGACCTGCTGTCGCCGAATGGCACGATCACCGTGGCACAGGCGCTGGATATGATGGCACGCGTCGCTTCCCTGCCCGACGTCTCCAGCCTCGCTGCAGATCTGGACGTTCTCACTGCAGCCCATCGGCCGATCGGTTCCTTGGGGGAAGCAGATGCCGCGGCATACCTGAACACACGATTCTCGGAAATGGGTTATACGGTTACACTTCAGACGTATACCAACGGCGAGGGACAGACCGGAACCAATGTGATCGCAAAAAAGAGCGCGTCTTCGCCCAACGCGGACATACTGATCCTGTCCGCGCACCACGACAGTGTACCGACTGCGTACGGGGCGAATGACAATGCGTCCGGCGTCGCTGCGCTGCTCTATGCAGCAGAGTCACTGCGTAACATTCCAACTGATACGGAGATCCGTCTGATCAGCTTTACAGATGAGGAAAACGGCAAAAATGGCTCCCGCGCCTATACCGCTTCCCTCACGGATGCAGAACTCGACCGAATGATCGGCAACATTCAATTTGATATGCTGGGCGGACTGGGTACCGATAATACTCTGGTCTGCACCATGGACGGTGAAGCGAACTGGGTCAGCGACCTGCTTCAGGCAATTGATCCGGCATTGACACGGCAGGCGGAAACCGCCAGTGACCATGCCTCATTTCAACTTGCCGGCGTCCCCTCCGTCCTGCTGATGCAGGATGGGCAGGGCTATCTGTACGATTCAGCGGCAGATACGGCCGATCAGCTGAATCTGTATGCAATTGCCGCTGCTGCACAGACCGCCATCGATGCGGTGCAGGAAGTCTGCTCGTTTGATACAGCCTCATACCGCACAACAGCGCAAGCGCAGGGCGACGGCTACACCTACCGTCAAACAAGGCAGAATGTAATCTACTTTGGCAGTTCTCTGGCCGATACCGAGGCGTACATCGGCGCCTCCGGCACTCTGGTGGATACCTATGAGATTTCATGGAATACCTGGACTGACGTATACGAAATCTACCAGTATGCGATGCGCTGGTTCGACGCGGATACGCCGATGAACACCTACTATCAATATCGGAATGGTTTTCTGGATCATATTGAAATCCGTCCCGAGGAAACTGGCTACACTACAGACGCTGTTCGTTCGCTGATTCAGGCCATGTACGGAGCGCCCACAGAGGAGGAAGGCGGGCAGGCTGGCTGGGCTGATCCGATCTACAGCAAGTATATCACACTTTCTTCCGATGAAGAAGACTGTCTGGTCACGGTCGGGAATTACTCTGTCGGCATCACCAATGTACTGGCCTCCTATCCGGTGCGCGGCGGCGAGGCCAGCATTACAGATCCGGAGGACGCCGCGGTGTGGGCATATCTGTGCGACATTCTTCCGCTTGAAGCACGGCAGAAAATCGCAGAATTTAACCTGTTTACCGACGGGACCACCAATGTGCTGGCCTATACATCTCCCATGGATGAAAATGGGGCTTCCGATAACACCCGGTTTTCCATCAGCATAGACTACTACGATGTATACGATGAAAACGGAGCGAAGCGGGATTGGAGCAAGCTCACTTATACCATTCTCCACGAGTACGGCCATGTTCTGCTGGAGGATGAAACCCAGGTAGATCTGACGGTTGGCAGCAGCACCCATGACCCCGCGGGTTTCATTGATGGCTCTTTCCGCAAAGCGTTTTATGACGCATTCTGGAGCGAGCTTGGAGATACCGCGGTAGATGACTATGCACAAAATCCGACGAATTATGTCAGCCGGTACGGCGCCAATTATTT
>CAZGBU010000174.1:0-2659 GCA_964523945.1 uncultured Oscillospiraceae bacterium | reverse complement strand
TGAGATCGCCCGGGTCAGCTGATCGAGCTGTACTCGCCGAGGCAGTCGTAACGGACGCCGTCGTAGGTGCAGAACACGTCCTCGACGATATCGGCGATCAGCGCCTTGGCCTTCCACTCGTCGCGGTCGCAGGGCTTGTTCCAGCCCTGGTTGTGGAAGAAGTAGCCGGACTGCAGCTCGCCGTCCTTGGTCGGATAGACCTTTGCCTCGGGCATCTCGGTGCCGTCCATCGTGTGCGGCTTCTCGCCGGGCTTCAGGCCGGCGGGACCGAACTCGCGGCCGCAGCAGGCAAACCGGCCGATCGTCTGCACGTCGTTCAGGTTGAGATACATCTTCAGGATCTCGAGCGTCGCGCTCGCCTCGACCGGGCCGAAAAACCCGCCGCCGTAGGTGGTGAACACCACGCCGTAGGGCTTGTAGTTATCGCGGCACGCGCCGCCCGGGTACGGGCACATATGCCGCCGCCAGTGCGCGCCGACGGCGCCGGGCTTGCCGCCGCCCTCACCGGCCGCGCCGGAGACGCCGTCCGGCCCGCCGCCCATGACGTCTGCGCCGGCCTGGAAGCCCTTGCCGGATTCGACCTGCTTGTTCACATTCTCCTCGAGCGCGCCGCCCGCGCCGAGCGAAAAGACCTTGTTGACAATCGTCAGCGGGAAACCGGCGACAATCGGGCTGCCGAGCAGCACCAGGTCGTAGTCGTCAAAATACAGATCCTTCTGCATGCCGGCCCAGTCGGCGGACTTGACCAGGCGGAACATGGTCACGTCCCAGTAATAGTACTCGAGCTGCTCGCGGAACCAGTTAGCGACGCGCTCGGTGTTTTTGGTCATCGTCGCGTAGAGGATCAGCGCGCGGCGCTTTGCCGCGGCAAAGGTGACGGGCCAGGTCTTCTCGCCGTCGGTCACGCACGTGCGGCCGATGCGCCAGGTCCTGCCCTCCGCCTGGCCGACGAGCTCGTCGCCCTCGGTGTGCAGGTTGAACAGCACGGCGGAGCGGTCGGTGGCGGCGTCGATCCGCTCGCCCTCGTAGCCGCGCGCGACGCGCCGGATGGCAAACGTGCCACCTTCGTATTGGTATCTGCCTTCGAACTCCATGTGATAACTCCTTTCGCGCCGCTGCGGCGCTTCTTCTGGCTTCAGTATATCGGTTCGTGGGCAAAATTTCAAGCGGCTGATTATAGCGGAATCCGAAGGCCAACCCCCTGTTTGCGGGGGTGTTTCTAATGGCCGCGCGCGGCCGGCCCGTCTATTCGTCCCATTCGCGCAGGCGGCGCTCAAAGTCCTGGAACGCCTTGTCCTCTTCCTCGCGCGCGCGGCGTTCGGCTCCGCGCCGCCGCAGCTTTTTCAGCAGCAGCCGTGCGGCGGTGCTCACCGTCAGGAACACGATCAGCAGTCGCCGTTCGCAGCTCCAGATCATCGATTCTGCCGCCGGAACGCGCAGGTACAGCCGCACCGTATCCGTCAGCGCGCCGACCAGCACAAGCCCCGCGCACGCCAGGGCGGCGCCGCCGCCGATCCAGAACAGCACCGACTGCGGCTTCCGGTTGTCGCTGCCCGCCGACGCCTGCCGCCAGCTCTTCACCAGCAGCCACAAGCCGCACATTGCCAGCGCGAACGCGATCAGCAGCCGCAGCGCGATCCTCAAAAACGAATCCTGTACTTCCGGGAAGCGGGTAAACAGCCTTATAATGCGGTGGATTGCGGCGTACAGTGTGAGACACACGCTAGAGAGGCTGCTTACAACAATGCCCCAGGTGATTGATCGATTGTCCATCGGTGCGGCACCTCCCGGAAATGGATGCTGTCTCAGCAGCCATTCGAGTTCCTTTTCCAATCCTCCCATCCGGCGGCATACGCGCCGCCGGATGGGCTGCGTCTATTCGTCCCATTCGCGCAGGCGGCGCTCAAAGTCCTGGAGCGCCTTGTTCTCTTCTTCGCGCGCGCGGCGTTCGGCTCCGCGCCGCCGCAGCTTTTCCAGCAGCAGCCGTGCGGCGTTGCCCGCCGCCAGGAACACGACCAGCAGCCGCAGCTCGATGAGCCAGATCGCCTCCTGTGCAGCCGGGACGCGCAGGCACAACCGCACCGTATCCGTCAGCGCACCGGCCAGCACAAGCCCCGCGCCCGCAAGGACAGCCGCGGCGCCGGCCCAGAGAAGCGCCGCCCGCAGCTTCCGGCGGCCGCGCCCCGCCGACGCCTGCCGCCACCCCATCGCCAGCAGCCACACGGCGCCGCTCACCAACACGAACCCAAGCAGCAGCCGCAGCGCGATCCACAAAAAGGCATCCTCGGCGGACGGGAAGTACCGGCACAACCGCATTGTGCGGGAGATAGCGCTGGACAGCGCGAGTCCCGCGCAGATCACGCTGACCGCGACGTTGATCCAGTTGATCCTTGGTCGATTGTCCATCGATGCGGCACCTCCCGGAAATGGATGCTGTCTCAGCAGCCATTCGAGCTTCTTTTCCAATCCCCCCATCCGGCGGCATGCGCGCCGCCGGATGGGCTGCGTCTATTTGTCCCATTCGCGCAGGCGGCGCTCAAAGTCCTGGAACGCTTTGTCCTTTTTCTCTCGCTCTTCGCGCTCTGTGCGCCGGCGCCGGAGTTTGAAAATCAGCCAGCCGGCCGCAGACTCCAGCAGGAACGCGGCGGAAAACGTCATA
>CAZGBU010000173.1:0-2717 GCA_964523945.1 uncultured Oscillospiraceae bacterium | reverse complement strand
CCAAAATTTCTTGATGATGGCGCTGATCGTCTGCTTGGTGGCCGAGAGCCGCGCGCAGATATCGGCTTGCAGACACCCCTCCGGTGCGAACCATAGGATGTCCAGCACAAACAGCTCTTTTGCAGTCAGATTATGCCTGCGGGCGTACAGTTCGTAAGCAGCAAACTGCACGTCTCGCAGCCGGCAGTATTGATTCACATAAGTCCGCACATGATCCTGGCTCATGGCATACTCCAATCTCAAATATTAGACAGTCTGATATTCGATTTTATAATAAAATGGCGCTGTCAAGCGCCGCATGTTTTCTGTCCGTGCGGATATCGAATGCACCGGACCGCCATTTCAGGCGACAACCTGCTGATACCAGGCGATCAGATAGTCGGTGACTGCGCCGTACGACTGCACGCCGAGTTCCTCGGAGAACGCCTTGAGATAGGTGTCGTTGACGGCCTGCGCGGCCTCCTGTACGGCACCCTCATACTGGGCATAGTGCGCGTTGGCCGCGCGCACGTCAGCCTGAATATATGGCGAGGCAGCATTCCACAGCGCGCCGGCAGCGTCCTGATCGATAGAGTAGAGCGAATTATAGCAGCGGATAAATGCGCTGTAATAACCCGAGTACTGGAATTCGACCGAATCGTTGGCCTGACAGGCCAAAAATGCACAGAAGTTCGCCTCATCTTCGCCGGCGCACCCCATCCGGTGGCCGATCTCATGGCACATTGTCGACGGCAGCGAGGCGTCGTAGGTGTCCGGGTTGACGCAGCTCTCGCCGGTCAGGCAGACGAAGATGCCGGTGACACCCATTTTGCTGAACAGATACCAGATCATCAGCTTTTTGACGCGGGCGGTCGAGCCGGTGAATGTCTCATATGTCTCGGCGAGCGCGGCATAGCCGTCGCCGGCCTGTGCGGCCAGCGTGTCAAAGTCGGAAAAGATGGTTGTGCCGTCGTCGTTGTGCGGCATCTGCTCCGCCAGCGCATTTGCGCGGGAGAGATAGTATTCCGCTGCTTCGACCAGTTCCTCTTTTGTGTATGTGCCGACCGTCAGGCCGAGCTTTTCGCCCAGTGTCGGCCCGAAGTGGTTCAGCCCCCACAGGCCGACGAACAGAAAGACGCAGATGCATGCACCGAGCAGCAGACCGCTCAGCCAGCGGAGAATACCATGCCGGCGCAGAATCACGCGAACAAGCGTGTAGACCGCCCACAGCACGGCCAGAACGACGAGCACTTCAAATACGGCGAACGGAAATACGCCCGTGACGGCGGCCAGCACGCTGAGCGCCTGCCGCGAAAAAGCGGGATAAAACGAGAATACAAAATCCGGCGCGTAGACGGCGCAGGCGATCATGATGCCGGTGAGCACCAGCAAAATCGCGGACGCAATCGACCGGGCGACGGCTCGAACCATGGGATGGGGAACTCCTTTCGGGATGGTGCGGGATGAAAACGGCGAAAAACAGCACAGCAAACCGGAACGGGCTCTGCCCGCCCGGTTTGCCGATCAGCCTATGGCTATCATAGCCTGTTTTGGAACGCGTCAATCAATTTGTGCGCCGCCCCACTCGACGACGGTGAAGCCGGTGCGGATGAACGCGGGCAGCGTCTGCGGCGCGATCTCGACCGGCGCATCGAGTGCCTGCTAGGCCAGGAAGACGCGGAGTACGCTGTCCGGCGCAGGCGAAACAGTCAGCGGCGCGGCGGATTCATACGCATCGGTCTGAAACGCCATCAGATTCCAGGCGTTCGATTCCATCCGCGGCAGCCAGTAGGCGAGGAATTCAGCGGATTCTGCCTCATTCAGCCCCAACTGCGCGAGCGCGTCGGTTAGGAATGCCTCTGTGTCGCAGCCAGCCACGCAGAAGCCGCGCGAGAAGTCAAACGCCACGGCGGATTCCGCCTCCCAGAACAGACTGCGATAGGACAGTCCGTCTGTCAGGTCAGTCAACGTTCCGTCCGGCTCGGCGCGTACATGCCAGCCTGTTCCGTAGTCCGGGTCAGAGACAGTCAGCTCGTCCGCGCAGCCGAGCGTCACCGTGACCTCTGTCGTCTGTTCGGGGTAGAGATAGATCACTGGCTTGGCGAGCAGACAGGTTGCGGGATCCTCCGGCGTCAGAAAGAGGATCAGCGAGGTCAGCAGCACGGCGCACAGCGCGACCAGCATCCGCTTAAGTGTCTTTTTGAAAACGTATCGGAGCATTGGGGCACCTCCCTGCTAAAACGGGAAATGGGTCATCGGCGGATGGGGAATCTTTTTTTCAGCATACCACAATCTGGCGGGGAACGCAACCCCATACCGCGCCACCAAAAAACGCGGAAAACCCGCGAAATACCGTTAAAATCAGGCGATCATTGGTTGACAAGCCGCGGCGGCACGGTATAATATCTTTATTATTGTACAGAACACATTGGAGGATACCAGACTATGAACAACAGCGAAAAGACGATGGAGAAAATCGTCGCGCTCTGTAAGGGACGCGGCTTTGTCTTTTCCGGCAGCGAGATCTACGGCGGCCTTGCCAACACCTGGGACTATGGCCCGCTCGGCGTGGAACTGAAAAACAACGTCAAAAAGGCGTGGTGGAAAAAGTTCGTACAGGAGAGCCCGTACAATGTCGGTCTCGACGCGGCGATCCTGATGAATCCGCAGGTCTGGGTGGCCTCCGGCCACGTCGTCGGATTTTCCGATCCCCTGATGGACTGCAAGGCGTGTAAGGA
>CAZGBU010000172.1:0-2730 GCA_964523945.1 uncultured Oscillospiraceae bacterium | reverse complement strand
CATAGATCAACAGGAGCATGGTAATGACAACATTACGCGGCATAGGACCCACTCCTTCCTCCTGTGACCAGACTAACATTGAGGCGACATTTTGTCAATTATATTTTACTATATTGCGCAGAAAGGACGCATATCAAATGACATTTCGTATGTAGTCTGCCGCAGTAGAAGGATGATTGCGGCAGCACAGCAGGAGACAATCAAATTTTGGTATTGACATGAGACCTTCTTTCATATATGATAATATACAATATTACTGCTGTGTAAGGAGTTTTTTTCCGCAATGGACGACGGCGACGGTAACTGTAACCATCCTGCAGTCTGGAATTTGATATGGTATGTGGAAGTATAGCATAACCTGTGCCGCGCGGCGGCCACAGGCTATGCTTTTTTGTGCTTTTTGGGCGGCATATGGATTCCGCGGCGTGGCCCGCGGTGCTGTGAGCGCCTGGCGGTACGCAGCAGTGTGCCGGGCCGGACTGTGATCCGGGCGGCAGGAAGCGATGTTTGTTTTTATTGGGAGGATGCATTTTGGGTAATTCAGTTGTACTTATGATTCTGCTGCAGGTGGCTCTGATTCTTTGTAACGCTTTTTTCGCCTGCGCAGAGATTGCCGTGATCTCATTCAACGACGCCAAGCTGGCCAAACGGGCGTCGGAGGGAGATAAGCGGGCGATTCGCCTTGCACGGCTGACCAGTCAGCCGGCGCGCTTCCTGGCGACAATCCAGGTTGCCATCACGCTCTCGGGCTTCCTCGGCAGCGCATTTGCAGCGGAGAACTTCTCGGATCTGATCGTCGACTGGCTGGTCGGGCTCGGCGTCGGTGTCTCCGTTTCTACGCTCAACACCATTTCGGTTGTGGTGATTACGATCATCCTGTCGTATTTTTCGCTGGTGTTTGGCGAGCTTGTGCCCAAACGGATTGCCATGCGCAAGGCGGAGAAGATGGCACTGGCCATGTCGGCTATCATCAGCGGTATCTCGAAGATTTTCCGCCCGATTGTCTGGCTGCTCACCGCCTCCACGAACGGCATTCTGCGACTGATCGGCATTGATCCGAATGCAGAAGACAACGAGGTCAGTGAAGAGGAGATTCGGATGATGGTCGATATGGGGTGGGCCAAGGGCGCCATCGACCATGAGGAGCAGCAGTTTATCCAGAATGTCTTTGAATTCGACGACCTGACAGCCGGCGAAATTGCCACGCATCGCACGGAGGTTGCGCTGCTGTGGATGGAAGAAACAATGGAGGAGTGGAAGAACACCATTTACAGCAGCCACTATACCTACTATCCAGTCTGCGGCGAGACGGCAGATGACGTGATTGGTGTGCTGCACACCAAGGATTTCTTCCGCCTGGAGGATCAGAGCCGTGAGTCTGTGATGGCGCATGCTGTCAAGCCGGCCTATTTTGTGCCGGAGAGCGTCAAGGCGGATGTGCTTTTCCGCAATATGAAGCATACGCACAACAAGCTGGCTGTGGTATTGGACGAATATGGCGGTATGAGCGGTATTGTGACCATGAACGATCTGATCGAGCAGCTGGTCGGTGATCTGGGCGACGAGGGTCAGAACGATGAGCCGGAGATGGAGCAGATCGATGAGAATACGTGGAAGATCCATGGCAGTGTAGCGATCCGTGATCTGTCGGAAACGCTTGGCGTGCAGCTTTCCAACGAGGAATATGATACGTTCAATGGCCTGGTGTTCAGCGAGCTGGGCAGCGTTCCGGAGGATGGCACATTTGTCTCGCTGGAGGTGACGCTTAAGGGCGGCCGCAGCCTCTCTATTCAGGTGACGGATATTCAGGATCATCAGGTCGAGGCAGCTACCGTGCGCCTGAATCAACCGGCGGAACCGGCCGAGCCGGAGGAACAATAAGACAACTTGAGCGCGCGCCGCCGCATCAGAACGGCGGCGCGCAGAGGCTGACACAAAAGCCGCTCCGGCCAAAAGATTCGGAGGGAAGGAAAGTGTGAAAGGGAACCGTCAGGTTCCCTTTCGCGTTTCATCAGAGTTGAATTTGCAGCTCTTTGAAGCCGCAAATTCGCGCGCAGATTGCACAATAAAAATGTGGGAACCAATCGGTTCCCACATTTTTTGCGGTATGGAATTACTTCTTGCCGCCGCCCATGCCGGCCGCCGCAAAGTACGGGCCGCCAAACTTGTCCTTGGTGGCCTGCTTGGTCGCCTCGAGCGCGGCAACGTCGACCTCGTCGAGCGCCTTGCAGACAGCCTCATGATCCAGCGGCTTCAGGCCGAGGATCTCGCGGGCTTCCGCAGCGGTGGCGACTTCGCCGCCGAATGCTTCGACCGCCTTGGCCGCGCGCTCAACCAGCATCATGTTGGTCGCCGGGATCTTCTTGCCCTCTTTGTCATAACCGTAGACGACATTGTCCTCCATGCCGACGCGAATGCTGCCGCCGTTGGCCAGCGCGGCGAACATGACCGGCAGATGGCCCTTGCCGGTGCCGAATGCGGACCAGGTGCACTCCTGCGGGAGCTGGCCGGTGGCCTGCAGCTGATGCATCTCATCGAGCAGAATCTGCAGCGAACGCGGGGAGGCGTCCATGCCGCCAACGACGCCGAGGCAGAACTGGAAGTGCAGCGGCGCCTTGACGAAGCCCTTCTTCCAGTAGATGCCGACTGCACGCAGCGCGCCGAAATCAAAGATTTCGAACTCCGGCTTGATGTCCTTCTCCTGGTACAGGGTGCCGAGCTGCATCAGCA
>CAZGBU010000171.1:0-2749 GCA_964523945.1 uncultured Oscillospiraceae bacterium | reverse complement strand
ACGGCGCAGCGTGGGGGATTGGGCGCCGGAACGTGTGATTATCGTGCGAAGTACCGATCCGGAGCATGCTGATCAATGGCGATGCATTCCTCTCACCAGGCCCGGATTGCGGACGCAAAACGGCTCCTGGAAAACACGGATCTGGCGATCTCCACGATTAGTCAACAGGCTGGATATGGGAGTAGCGCCAGTTTTTTAACCCGTTTTAAGCGCTATGCGTCTCTGACGCCCCGGGAGTACCGGGAAAAGTGCCGGATGCGGGATCCGGCTTTCTGAGACGCCGCAACGGACAAAACCGTGCATCCACTTGCCGGAAACAAGCGCATGCACGGTTTATTTATTTGCAGTCCATCCCGCATGCGGTGGCTGTTTCAATCAGACGGCGATCGTTTGTGACTGCGTCATAGAAGCGGAAGCCGCCGGAGAAATTGTAGCACTCCCAGCCGTACCCTGTGAGAATGCGGCAGGCAATATAACTGCGCAGACCGCTTTGGCACATCACGTAGACAGGCTTGTCCCTGTCGATTTCATCCAGCCGGTCCCGCAGAGCGTCCACAGGGATGTTCACAAACCCGTCCACATGGCCCTGGCGGTATTCATCCGCCGTGCGCACGTCCAGAAGTGTCACAGAACCGTCTCGGGGCAGAGTGGGCATGTCCTCCAGGTGCCATTGCTTCAGGATTCCATTTGCAATATTGTCGATCAGAAAGCCGGCCATATTGACGGGATCTTTTGCAGAGGAATAGGGCGGCGCATAGGCCAGATCCAGATCTTTCAGCTCAGTGGCGTTCATCCCTGCGCGGATGGCGGTGGCCAACACATCAATACGTTTATCCACGCCTTCGTAGCCCACGATTTGTGCGCCGAGAAGCCGGTAGGTTTCTTTTTCATAGACGATCTTCATTGTCATCAGCTTGCCGCCGGGATAATATCCAGCGTGACTCATGGGTGAGAGTACCACCTGGTCTGTGTCGATACCGGCTTTTCTGGCACTGGATACATTGATACCGGTGACAGCGGCCGTTATGTCAAATACTTTGAGGACGCTGCTGCCCTGAGAGCCGGTATACCGGCTGTCGCCGCCACAGATATTGTCCGCCGCAATCCGTCCCTGTTTGTTGGCGGGGCCTGCAAGAGAAATCAACGCTTCCTGCACGGTGACGAAATGCTTGACTTGTACTGCGTCTCCGACGGCATAAATGTCGGGCTCAGAAGTTTCCATCCGGTCGTTCACCACGATGCTGTTCTTGATGCCCAGTTCTAGCCCAGCCTCTTGGGCAAGGTGCGTATCCGGTGTCACACCAATGGCCAGGATTACCAAATCGGCGTGGAGCGAAGGCGCGTCTTTTAACAGCACATCCACGCCGCCGTCTGTTTCTTCAAAGCCTTCGACACTTTGCCCAAGTACCAGCCTGACGCCGTGCCGGCGCATTTCGCTGTGAATGAACGCGGCCATATCCGGATCAAAGGGATTCATCAGCTGCCGGGGCCGCTGTACGATCGTGACATCCAGCCCAAGTTCCCGCAGATTTTCCGCCAGCTCCAGGCCGGTAAACCCACCGCCTGCCAGTATGGCAGATTTGGGATGATTCTTTTGGATGTATTCCTGAAGGCGGAGGGTGTCTTCCACAGTGCGCAGGGTAAATAGCTTTTGGATGCCGGCGCCGGGCAGCCTTGGCTGCGTGGGTTTGGCGCCGGGAGAGAGCAGCAGCTTATCATACGATTCTTCAAACTGCGCTCCGGTCTCCAGGTTTTTTACAAGAACCGTCTTTTCCTTTGGATGGATGGCGATTACTTCATGGTGTACGTGTATGGTCACCCGGAATCTGGAGAAAAATTGCTCCGGCGTCTGAAGTGTCAGCTCTGAAGACTCTGTGATGACGCCGCCAATATAATATGGCAGGCCGCAATTGGCATAAGAAATATATCCGGAACGCTCGAATACCACAATTTCGGCCTGTTCATCCAGCCTGCGGATGCGGGCCGCAGCAGTAGCGCCGCCCGCAACGCCGCCGATAATCACAACTTTCAAAATTTGTTCCACCTTTCCGAAGTAAACCGCAGCCGGAACTTGTAGGCGTGCACCGGCTGGGCCACAGATACTGTGACGCCCAGCCATGAAAACAGATTGCAGTTCAGAACCATGTGTCTCGGCTGTGTGACTGCTGCTATGATACCATAAAAGCATACATTCATGGAAGGGGGAATTTTTATTGTGCGGCCTCGGAGACGCTGAAAACAGGGCAGCTGAATGGCGGCAGGGGGAGACGAATGCCGGCTAAGGGGTGAAAAACATAGGAGGAAGCGGCCTTTGCCGCACTGTGTGGAAAAACATGGGGACAGCAGCCGGAGCGCCGAAGCACTCCGGTTGCTGCTCTGTGTCTGAGAGGAATATGGTGGAGAGAACAGGGGGGAAGGCTGTTCAGGTTCCTCCAATCAATCCGGATTTTCGCCCATGCTGTGCGCGGATACTGTCAAATCCTCTGCTTTGTGCCGACTGGCTTTTGGCGGTCAAGTGAAATACAGCAAGTATATTCCTTCTCCGTTTTCAGCCGAATACTCACGCTCCGGGCGCCTGCTTTCGCGTAACCAAGCGCAATGCCGACCGTTGCGGCCTTTATGCAGAAGAGCAGCTTCTGGCCTTCATGACCGGAGCGTCTCCGCTGACCGGTGAAACTTGGGATTCCTTCCAGGAAACGCTGCGCAGCATGGGAATTGAAGACTGCCTTGCGGTCTATCAAACAAAATG
>CAZGBU010000170.1:0-2840 GCA_964523945.1 uncultured Oscillospiraceae bacterium | reverse complement strand
GCCGCCGCCTTTGACATTCGCACACAAATTATTATAATAAGTACCGGAGGTATCCTCTGAGACACCCGCGAAAGGAGAACCAACTATGAAGCATTACCCCCATCTGTTTGAACCGATTGTTCTGCCGAACGGCGCTGTGATCAAAAACCGGATGGAATCGACGCCGAGCGGCCTGCACTTCCTGCAGGGGCCGGAGCCGTATCCAACCGAGGCCGTGATCGCCGACTACACCAACCGGGCGAAAAACGGGGCCGGCATTGTCGTTGTGACGGGCGCAAGCACCGGCAGCCACCCGAACCCGGGCCACGACCAGAACTGGGACCTGTCCGACGGGCACAACCAGCACTACGTCGCGCAGCTCGTCGAGGGCATCCATGCCTACGGGGCGAAAGCGCTGCACCGCGGCCTGGACATCAACGAATTCCTGATGAACCCCGAGGGCTTTGACGGCGAGAACGCCGGCTCGTTCCTCGGCAACAACTACGACGTCTCGACGGGCATCGCGTCGGCCTATGTCGTCGGCGACGGGTCGTTCCCGCGCTATGACGGCGTCGAGTGCCCGAAAGAGCTGATGATCCAGTGCGCCGACAAGCTCGCAGAGTTCTGCTATCAGCTCAAGATGAACTGCGGCTACGACGGCATCTGGATCCACGGCGCCTACCGCCACCAGTTCATCGGCCGGTGCCTGTCGCCGATCACCAATAAGCGCACCGACGAGTTCGGCGGCTCGCCCGAGAAGCGCGCGGCGTTCCCGCGCCTGGTCATGGAGAAAATCAAGGAGAAGTGCGGCCGCGGCTTTATCATCGAGATGAGCATCTCCGGCCACGATCCGGAAGACCAGAACGGCGCGACGATGGAGGAGATGTGCCGCACAATCCAGTGTCTCGAGGGCGTGCTCGACATTGTACAGGTCAAAGGCCCGCTGATCGACGAGTCACACCCGATCCAGTTCCACGCGGAAACCCCGTGGCTGTACATGGCGGAATATTACAAGCAACACCTGAAGGGCATCGCGGTGATGACAGTGGGCGGCTGCTTCTTCCCGGAGACAAACGAGCGTATCCTGGCCGAGGGCAAGGCCGACATGATCGGCATGGCGCGCGCGTGGATCTCGAACCTCGACTACGGCGAGAAGCTGCGCACCGGCCATGCGGAGGATCTCAACCCCTGCATCCGCTGCAACAAGTGCCACCGCTCGTCGAACAAGGACCCCTGGACGTCGGTCTGCTCGGTCAACCCGATCATCGGGCTGGAAAACCGCATTCAATACATGATCCAGCCGGCCGGCGCACCGCAGCGCGTTGCGGTCATCGGCGGCGGCCCGGCCGGCATGAAGGCCGCGATCACGGCGGCCGACCGCGGCCACAACGTGACGATCTTTGAAAAGGAAGATCATCTGGGCGGCCAGCTCTGCGTGACCGAGGCCGTGCCGTTCAAGTGGACGCTGCAGAATCTGCGCAAGTGGCTGATCGCGCAGGTCGACAAGCGCCCGATCCATGTGAAGCTCGGCTGCGCGCCGACACCTGAGGCGCTGGCAAAGGAGAACTTTGACGTCGTGCTTGCGGCGACGGGCGCGGTGCCGGCGCATCCCCCGATCCCGGGCGCGGACGGCGCAAACGTTATGACTGCGGTCGATTCCTATGGCCGCATCGCCGACGTCAAGGACACGGTCGTCATCATCGGCGGCGGCGAGATCGGCGTGGAGACCGGCATCTACTTCGCACGTATGGGCCGCAAGGTGACGGTACTGGAGATGCGCGACATGCTTGCGACGGACTCGGTTCCGGTGCACTACTGGAAGATGTTCCGCGACGAGTGGGAGGCCTGCGAGACGTTCACCGGCATCACGAATGCGACTGTGACCGGCATCAGCGCGACGGGGGTAACCTACTGCGACAGCGACGGCAACGAGCAGTTCGTTCCGGGCAAAACGGTGCTGCTCGCGGCCGGCATGCAGCCGTGCCAGGCCGACGCGCTCTCGTATGCGGGCGCGGCCGGCGAGCGGTTCGAGATGATCGGCGACTGCCAAGCGGTCGGCAACATTCAGAAGGTGATGCGCTCGGCGTTCATCGCGGCGAGCCAGTTCTGATCCGCTCCGGCGGGGCCTTTTACAGGAAACGCGCCGCATCCTGCATGGCGCTTTACAGTTTGGCAGCACTTCGGCGCGGCCGGCGGAAAATCCGCCGGCCGTGCCGGTTTTTTTGCTGTTTTTACCGCAGCGCGGGGAACGGGCGCAGGCCCCTTCCCCGCGTTTTTGTTTTCACCGGCGGACCGCTTGTGCGAAGGCAGCACACGGTTGCACGGCCGCGTGCAACTTCAGGCCGATGGGGCGGCGGGAGTGAGACGGACCGGCGGCAGGCGGCGGTCCGGCACACAGCACAGGAGGGAGCGGATGCGATTTGACGATTTTTCCCCGCAGCAGAAGCGGGCAATGACCTGGTGGATGCCGCGCAGCCCGGACCGGCAGTATGACGCGATCATCTGCGACGGCGCGGTGCGCTCCGGCAAGACACTCTGCATGGGACTGGGGTTTTTTCTGTGGGCATGCGAGTGCTTCGACGGGCAGCGCTTTGCCCTGTGCGGCCGCACCGTCGGCGCGATCCGCCGCAACCTGCTCGCCGAGGTGCTGCCGCGGCTCGGCAAGCTCGGCTTTGGGCTCGACGAGCACCGCGCCGAGCAGCGGCTGCGCGTCCGCTTCGGCGGGCGCGAAAACGACTTCTATCTGTTCGGCGCGGCCGACGAGCGCGCCGGGCGCGGACGAGGACGGGATTGGCGAAGAATATCTCGTTTGAAGATGGAATCAGCGCCCGCGGGTTTTTATTCAATCCAGCAATCTAAGG
>CAZGBU010000169.1:0-2847 GCA_964523945.1 uncultured Oscillospiraceae bacterium | reverse complement strand
ACCAAAACATTCCACGCTACCTGGCGGACATGAACGACCGCAGGGCGCTGCTCTCCGACTATCCGGATCTAAAAAGTGTCAGCATCCCGATGCAGCTTCCGTTCCAGCACAACCTGCCGGACGGGACGATGGAAGATCTCGCGCGCATCTATAACGATGCAACGGCAGAACTGCAGGCACAGTTCCCGGATATAATCGCCGCATCTGTCGCCACCGTTCCGATTCACAGCGTGGAAAGCGCCATGCGCGAGGCTGAGCGTGCAATTACAGAGCTCGGCTTAAAAGGCATTCTGCTGCCATGTGATTTCTTTGGCAAAGAACCAGCCTCGTCAGAGTTTCGTCCGTTGCTGGACATGATGGCCGCATTTGATCTGCCGATCTGGATGCACCCCTGCCCGGTTATCTCCAGCCGCGCCCCTGTGGACAACAGCGGCGGTTGGGAAATGTTAGCTGACACGGCTGACGCCATGCTCCATCTCGCCTGCTCCGGTGTATTTGAGGCGCATCCCAATCTGAAGATCGTCGCGCACCACGGCGGCTCATTTATTCCGCAGTTTCATACACGCCTGAAGTCCCAGTATTTCTGTGACATGTTTGAAACAACCAGCAAGTATGACCCCGCATATGTCGAGCCGGACCGCACGCTGACTGACCGGTATTATGAAAACCTGAAGAAGTTCTACGTGGACACAGCCTATTACGGTGTCTGTCCATCCGCGATTCGTCTCTGTCTGGACTATTTTGGCGCAGATCATGTACTGTTTGGCACAGACTTCCCACTGCCGGCCGAAGTGGAGTTGGCGCCAAATATTCAGACAATCCGTTCGCTTGGCCTTTCCCGGGAGGACGAGGATCAGCTGTTTCATGGTAATATCGAACGACTTATCCATCTGTGAACCCGGTGTATGGACACTAACGCTTTACTCGGATTTCAAGGAAGAACACATGCCCCATTTCTAAAAATAACGGAGGGATTTCAATGAAAAGGATCAGCAAAATACTGGCTCTTCTGCTTGCTTTGGCAATGGTGTTTTCCGTTCTTGTTGGCTGTGCCGACGACAGTGACCCGGATTCCGGCGATACTGCCGCAGAAACCGGCAGCAGCGATGATGACAGCGCGACCAGCAATACCGGCGATGCCACAAGCGGGAGCGACGGCAGCGGCACCACAGCAGATCATTCACTCACAATCGGTGTTACTTCCGCCAATACGACACATGACCTGAATGCGTCCGTGATGCGCACGCAGGTCAGAATGATCTATGAGGCCCTGTTCCAGGAGGACCCGGAAACCGGCGAGATCGTCGGCAAGCTGGCAGAATCGTACGAATACCTTGACGACACCACCATCCGGATTCATCTGCGTGACGACATTTACTTCACAGATGGCCAGCAGATGACGACCGAAGATGTTCTTTACAGCTATCAGAACGTCTGGGCGGCTGGGATGCGCTCTTCCTACTTTGTTTGCTACGACTGGGAAAACACCAGTATCATCGACGATTTTACGATCGAGTTCAAATTCAATCAGGTATATGGCCCTGTCGCATCCTACATGATCGAATGGGGGATTGTCTGTGCAGCGGACTATATTGGTGACAACCCAGCCGATGCAGACAAATGAATGTCCAGCCCAAATGGCACCGGACCGTATTACTGCGTGGAGAACGTCGCCTCTTCCCATGTCACCTACAAGCTGAAAGATGCCGAAAACTACTGGGGTGAGCTTCCGGCATGCACCGAGGTAACCTACCGGTATTATTCCGAGCTTTCTACGATGTACATGGACTTCGAAAACGGCGCGCTCGACGTTGCCTGCGGCATCGCCTCATCGGATGCAGAACGTGTACTCAACGGTGAATGCCCGTCTTTTACCGGCTATTCTGTCAATCCGATCAATGATGTTCTGACCGTTGTTCTGCCGGAGGAAACCGCGGTATTTGACGACATCCGGGTAAGCGAGGCATTTTTCAAAGCAATTGATCGGGAAAACGTCGCAATTGCAATGTACGGCCCGCTGTATATGGAAGCAGACTCCATCCTTCCAAAAGCCGTCAAATACTATGAATCCCAGGCGGATATCATGCCGGCGTATGATCCGGAGGGCGCAAAAGAGCTTCTCGCAGAAGCCGGCTATCCGGACGGCCTGACGCTTCGTCTGATCGTCACGCAGGACATGTCTGTTCTGGCCGAAGCGCTGCAGGCCTCGCTTGCAACTGCGGGCATCAATATCACAGTGGAGAGCTATGATGCGCCGACTGCCATCCCAATGTTCAAAAATATGGAGTCAGACTTCATGTGCAAGCAGTCTGACGGCGGTGCATACATCAACGAGCCGGGGCTGCTGGTCGACACGTTGGGGCCGAACTCTGCGCTGATCCCGTGCGGCATGGAAGACGAAACCTGGGTCGCCGCCTTTACGCAGGCACAGTACACAAGGGGCGACGAATCCCGTGCTGCCGGTTTTGCTGCAATGCAGGAATGGGCGATTTCGGAATATCGTATGGTCCCCGTCTGCGAACGTGCCAATATGACCGTCTACAATACCGATAAGCTGGCCAGCTTTGAAATGCTGTGCGCCGACGAACCGGTGGCCATCTACGCCGTGTTCCAATCGGATTAACCGCCGGCGAAGCAGCCGACTGATGAAATGGGAAGGCCATGCCGCAGCACACATGTTCTGCGGCATGGCCTTGGTACCTTCCCCACCAGCGCAGCGCGCTGGCACCGCAAACCCGGGCATCCGACCGTAAAGTCAATAAAAATAGAAAGCGTCCAAATCGATTTGATTTGGACGCTTTTCATCTTGTCCCACAACGGTTCAGTCCAGTGGTTTCATCGTGGGGA
>CAZGBU010000168.1:0-2906 GCA_964523945.1 uncultured Oscillospiraceae bacterium | reverse complement strand
GCAAAGCCGTATTATGACTGTGTTGGCCTGATGGAGTAATCACCTGCAATGTACCAAGCGCCCTGCCGTCCGGCAGGGCACTTTCGCATACAACAGCCCGGCTCCGGATGGAGCCGGGCCTATCACTACACGGCCTGGGAGTTTTGCCAGTCGGCCGGGTAGGTCACATAGAGAAAGCGGGCAAAGTCCGGCACGCAGAAACGGATCTCGCTGCCCCTTGGAATCAGGATCAGCTCGCCGGCGTGCGCGGTGACGGATCCGCCCGCATGGCGAATGGTCAGCGTGCCAGAGATCACGTAGTCGATCTCGTCGTAGTGAAGGGTCCACGGGAATTCCGTTCGTGTCATTTCCATCAGGCCGGCGCCAAGTCGGGGGCTCTCGGAAAGCGAGAACAGATCATGCGTATAGACCTTGTCTGTTGAATTTCCGGTGTCCAGACGATCATCCTCTGTGACGCTGACCGCCTGCAGCGGCACTTTCCGGACCGTTTCGTTCTGCTGCGAAAGCGTTTGTGTCAGCACCTCGCGGATCAGGGATTCAAGCTCGCTTCGGTTCATTGTGTTCACCTCTCGTCAGCAGCATGGCGAGCAGCACGGCTGTGATGCCGCCGGTCAGTTTTCCAATGATCATCGGCGTGATCATCTCGGGTGCGAAGCCGGCTGTGAAGCCCAAATGATCGCCGAAGACAAACGCCGCCGAAACGGCAAATGCGACGTTGATGATCTTGCCGCGTGTGTCCATGTCCTTCATCATGCCGAACATGGGAATGGAATTGGCAAGGCTTGCGACCATGCCGGCCGCTGCGGTGTCGTTCATGCCGAGCACGCGGCCGAGCTTCAGCAGCGGTTTTTTGAAGATCTTTGTAATTGCATAGACCAGTGGGAACGCGCCGGCCAGAACGATCGCGATATCGCCGACAATGGCAATGCCTTCTTCAATCGGCGCCATGCCGGGAATGACGACAAGCCCGGTCAGTCGTTCGATGATCGCGCATGCAAGGCCAATTGTTATGACGATGACAACGAAGCGTCCAAAAATGGTAAATCCCTTGATCATGGCATTTTCAGCTTTCCACAGTCCCAGTGCGATCAAAAGTGCGAAAATCACAATGGGGATCAGATTGCGCGCAACCATCCCGATGCCGAAGCTTGCCACCAGGCCGCCGACCAGTGAGCCAATCGGAATGGTGATGACGCCGGCCAGAACGCCTTTGGCGAGGTATTTCCGGTCATCTGGCTCAATGATACCAAGCGCAACCGGGATCGTGAACACGATGGTCGGGCCCAGCATCGCGCCGACGATCAGCCCGCCGAACAGTCCCGCTTCTTCGCTGAGTGCCAGCTCGGCGGCCAGCGGTGCGCCGCCCATGTCATTGGCGAGGATGGATCCGGCGAACATCGCGGGATCCGCGCCGAGAAAGCGGAAAACGGGAACAAGGACCGGCTTGAGCCAACCGGCAAGCACCGGCGCCAGTGAGATGATGCCGACCATCGCCAGTGCCAGCGAGCCAAGCGCCATAATGCCGTTTTCAAATTCTGCTGCGAGGCCGAAACGACCGCCCAGAATGCGGTCGAGCGCGCCGAGCACCATAAAGACAACCATCAGATAGACAATGATTTCATTGACTGACATGCGATTCCTCCACTTGATCGAGTATGGCGACGATTGCAGCGTCGACCGGCGCGTCCGTCATGCCGCGCAGACATGACCCGCGCGCAACCAGCACTGCGTCGCCAACACCCGCGCCGACCAGATCGGCGCAGACGAGCGTCTCTGCTCCCATGCGCGTCACCAGCAGCGTCTGACCGGAGAGCGGGTCACATTTGCGCGTTGCCCAGACTGCGCCGGTTACGATGCCGATTCTCATGACCCTTTGCCCTCCAGAATATCGCGCGCAAGCGGGGTAAGCACTGCACCATCCGGCGCGTGCAGTCCCTGCTCTGCCAAAGCGCGCGCCTGCTGTGCTGTGATCACACGCCGTGCTTCCGGCGACGGGAGCATCTGTATGCCGAGCTGCCGAAGCTGCCGCTCGGCCTCCTGCAGCCGCCCCCAGAGGACACGGTTGCGTGTTTTGGCGTATCGCCGGGATGCAAGTCCCGACTCCGCCAGGTAAACCGGAATACCGCGCAGCAGGGCTGTCAGCGCGGCTTCGCAGTCGAAGTGCAGCAGCGATGCGACTGAAAGCGAACCGATGACAACTGCTTCGTACGGCTCGCTGTCGACAAGTGTATAGCCGCACGGCTGCGCAGGCGGTGTACCGATGAGTAGCGCACGCGGCCGGTCAGAGCCAAGGCGGCGGAGCACCTCGTCTGTCACGAGGTCAATGATGCTTTCATTCATGCAATAATCAGCCCCAGATCGCCTTTGCGGAATCCGCAGGCGTTTGCTTCATCATAGTCGATGTGAACGCGTGTTGCGGCCTGATCGCTGACCCGTACAACGATACCGTCAAAGATCACCGGCCGCTCGCTCAGGCAGCGAAGCCGGATCTGCTCGCCGTCACAGACGCCAAAGTGCTGCGCATCATCTGGTGTGATGTGCAGATGACGGCGTGCGACAATCACACCTTCGCTCAGCTCAATTTCGCCGTAGTCGCCGCGCAGACGAATCCCGGGCGAACCCGAAATATCGCCGGAGAGACGAATCGGGGCGCGGACGCCGAGCGTCAGCGCGTCCGTGAGGGAGATTTCAACCTGGCTGCGGCTGCGCGCTGGGCCGAGTACGGCGACGCGGTCGATTGTTCCGCGCGGACCGAGCAGCGTTACGCGCTCATTTGTCACAAACTGTCCCGGTTGCGAAAGCGGTGCTTTTTCTGTCAGGCTGTGACCAAACAGAAGCTGTGCATCGCGCTCCGTCAGGTGTACGTGCCGGCCGGAGGCTTCCACCTCGACCAGCGCCATATGAAG
>CAZGBU010000167.1:0-2927 GCA_964523945.1 uncultured Oscillospiraceae bacterium | reverse complement strand
TTGTCAACTGCACTGGCCTCGACGACGACCCAAACGCAGCTGAGCATCTGACCACGGCTTATGACATCGCGCTGATGAGCCGCGAATTGCTGCAGCACGATGAGATCCGCGAGTACACCACCATCTGGATGGACACGGTCGCGACGGTCAATTCGGCCTGTCCAACACCAATAAGCTTGTGCGTTTTTACCAGGGGACGACAGGCCTGAAAACCGGTTATACCCAGGCGGCGGGCTACTGCCTGTCAGCCTCGGCGGAGCGGGATGGGCTGGAACTGATTGCGGTTGTGATGCACTGTGCCAGTTCGACGGACCGGTTTGAATCGGCCAAGGCGCTGCTCGACTACGGCTTCGCCAACTATGGCCTTGTCTCGGCGGAACCGGACGAAGCGCTGCCGGAGGTACCGGTTGTGCTGGGAGAAAAGGAAACGGTATCCACTGTGCTGAGCGATCAGACGCCGATTCTGGCGGATAAGAGCGCACTGACCGGCATTGTCAAGACCGTGGAGGTGGCGGACAGCGTGACCGCGCCGGTCGAGGCCGGGCAGAAGCTCGGCACGCTGGTCATCCGCCCAGACGGTCAGATCCTTCGTCAGATTGATGTTGTAGCTGCCGAGCCGGTTGCGCGGCTGACCTGGCTGCAGGTGACGCTTGCGCTGCTGCGCGCGGTCTGTTTGAGCGGCGGAACGTAAAACGCGTTGCGTTTTGTGTGCGGATGCGGTATGATGAAACAAACGATACGAAAGAAGGGGCTGTATGATCACAGCGGATATTTCGAATATCTGGGGCGCCGTCAGCCTGCCGGATCTGCTCGGCTGCGAAAAGGCGATCTTTGATGCGCACAATCTCATCACCGAAGGCGGCGGCCGCGGCGCGGAGTCCCTCGGCTGGGTTTCGCTGCCCGACCGGATCTTCCCGGACGAACTCGCCCGCATCCGGGACGCGGCCGACCGCATCCGTCAGATGTGCGACGTGTTTGTCGTCGTCGGCATCGGCGGGTCGTATCTCGGCGCGCGCGCGGCCATCGAGCTGCTGTGCGGCGAGCATCATAACCTGACGCGCCGGCCGCAGATTGTGTTTGCAGGCAACTCCATGTCCACACGCGCGTGGAACGAGCTGTGCGACCTGCTCGAGGGCCGGGACTTCTGCATCAATCTGATCTCCAAATCCGGCACTACGCTTGAGCCGGCGCTGGCCGCGCGCTCGCTGCGCTGGCTGCTGGAGCGCCGCTATGGCACGGAGAAATCGCGTGAACGGATCTTTGCCACGACTGACCGTGACATCGGCGCGCTGCGTGCAATGGCCGCAGAAGAGGGCTGGGAAACATTTGATATTCCGCGCGACGTCGGCGGGCGCTACAGTGTCCTGTCCGCGGTCGGCCTGCTGCCGATGGCAGTCGCCGGAATTGACATCGGGGCCGTGCTGGCCGGCGCCTCGCTAGCGCGTGAAACGCTCAATCTGCGCTCATTTGAAAATCCGGCCTGGCAATATGCAGCCTGCCGGTGGATGCTTGGCCAGCAGGGCAAGCAGATTGAGCTGCTGTGCGGCTGGGAGCCGTCGATGCATTATTTCGGCCGTTGGTGGCAGCAGCTGTTCGCCGAGAGCGAGGGCAAAGAGGGGAAAGGGGTCTTTCCCACGTTTGTGGAATACTCCGCCGATTTGCATTCTCTTGGCCAGATGGTGCAGGAGGGGCGGCGGAATCTGTTCGAAACAGTGCTGCAATTTGACCCGCCGCAGAAAAAAGCGGACATTGAGTTGGATTGGAAAGACCTAGATGGGCTAAACTATCTTGAGGGCAAGACGCTTGACTTTGTTGAGCGGCAGGCCTGCGCGGGCGTGGTCAGTGCGCACACCGACGGCGGCGTGCCGGTGATCCTGCTCGACGCCGGACCGCTCGACGCATCGCGTGTCGGTGAGCTGTTTTATTTCTTCGAGCTCTCATGTGCACTGTCGGCGTATCTGCTTGGGGTCAATCCGTTTGACCAGCCGGGGGTTGAGCACTATAAGCAGAACATGTTCCAGCTGCTCGGCCGGCCGGAAAAATAACGCCGCGTCAATTTTCGGAAAACGGTTGAAAACGCTTTCTGAAACTGATAAAATAACTTTAGGTATATCCACAGGAACATCCCAAAGAACGGCTCGGCCGATGCTTAAAGGAGGATTTTCACATGGTGAAAGTAATTATGGGGCTGAAGGGCTCCGGCAAGACCAAGCAGATGATTGACTCCATCAACAACGCGGTGAAAGAAGAGCCCGGCGTCATGGTTTGCATCGAAAAAAGCGACAAGCTTCGCTTCGATATTGATTATCGCGTCCGCCTGATTGAATCGGGCGAATACGATATGGATGGCTACAGCAGCCTGAAGGGCTTTGTGAGCGGTCTGCATGCCGGCAATTTTGATATCACACACATCTTTATTGACAGCCTGTACAAGGTCGCGGGCTGCGACGGCGACATCGCCGAAACCGAGCAGTTCCTCGCCTGGTGCGAGCAGTTCGGCCAGACGAACAACATCAGCTTTACCATCACGATTTCCGACGACATCAATAAGGCGACCGACGGTATCAAAAAGTTCTTCTGATCTGGTTTTCATTGGGCGCGGAGCGGCAGCTCCGCGCCCATTTTGCCGCTTGTACCGCTGTGCAACAGGTTGTTGCTTGCTTTTTTGCCTGTGACCTGATACGGTGCGCTTGAGGTGATCACAATGTTGTCGATCTGTGAAAATGTAAAACAGCTCCGGATCAGCCGGGGCATGACCCAGCAGCAGGTCGCTGACCGGCTGCATGTGACGCGGCAGACCGTCTCGAGCTGGAAATCGGGAGTTTCCCATAACTAAGGAGACCAAACCACCAACTCACGCTTACAAACAAGCCAGCGCCGCTACTGCCAGGGATGCCCTAAAACCGGGCGTCCCTGGCTTTTTTACT
>CAZGBU010000166.1:0-2929 GCA_964523945.1 uncultured Oscillospiraceae bacterium | reverse complement strand
GGTGACCCGGACGGGAATCGAACCCGTGTTACCGCCGTGAAAGGGCGGTGTCTTAGCCGCTTGACCACCGGGCCGGATTGGTAGCGGCAATTGGACTTGAACCAATGACACTCCGGGTATGAACCGAATGCTCTACCAACTGAGCTATGCCGCCATATTTTGCCCGGCTTCCAAACGGGCAAGCATTATTGTACAGGAAACAAAAGTGTTTGTCAACAAAAATTATCTTGCGATAATTTGAAAAATGTATTCATATACTACCTTAAACAATGGGGGGCTGCAAATGAGAAAAATCTGGAAGCTCGCGATCCTGCTCTACATCGGCGGCATGGTCTATGTGCTGGTGGAAATGATGTGGCGCGGCCGGTCGCATCCGACGATGTTCCTGCTCGGCGGGCTGTGCTTTGTGCTCATCGGCGCGCTCAATGGCGGCGCGGGGCGCAATCTGCCGTTTGTGGTACAGGCGCTGCTGGGGGCGGTGATCATCACCGGACTGGAGCTGATTACCGGGCTGATTGTCAACGTACGCCTCGGCTGGCAGGTTTGGGATTACAGCATGCTGCCGATGAATTTCATGGGGCAGATCAGTCTTCCCTTTTTCTTGCTCTGGATCCCGATGTCCGGCATTGCCATCATTGCGGATGATCTGCTGCGCCATCTGCTGTTCCGAGAGAAGATGCCGGTTTACCGCTGGCTGTGATCAGCAGGACTCGCCTGTCACGCCATCGCCCAGCAGGCCGGTGACACGGATCGGCCGCAGTTCATTGCGTGCAAATTCGCCCGGCACATAGAACTTGACATAGTTCGGGCTGTGCCCGGTCTGAAAGCCGCCTTCCGGCTGCTCAAAGAGCACATCGAACGTCTGCCCAAGCATACCGGAGCGATAGGTGCGGCTGAGCTCGTCCGCGACGGCGGCCGCGCGTGCAGCGCGCTCGGTTTTGACCGCCAGCGGGATCTGCCCCGGAAGCGCGGCGGCGGCCGTCCCGTCGCGGCGCGAATAGGGGAAGATATGCATGGCGGCAAAGCCGCACCGGCGCAGAAATGCGAGCGTCTCAGCAAAGTCCGCTTCCGTCTCGCCGGGGAAGCCGACAATCAGATCCGTCGTGATTGCGCAGCCCGGAAATGCCGCGCGCAGCAGCGCTGTGCTGTGGAAAAACCGCGCCGTATCATAGTGCCGGTTCATCCGTTTCAGGATGCGGTCACAGCCGGACTGCAGGCTCAGGTGGAACTGTGGGCATAGGTTGGCGCGGCCTGCGAGCGCGGTGCAGAAGGCCTCGTCGATCACCCTTGGCTCAAGCGAACCGAGGCGTACCCGAACATCCGGCACGGCGCGGCAGACCATATCCACCAGACTGGAAAACGGCGGATGGTCGGGCAGATCGACGCCCCAGGACGCAACCTCAATGCCGGTCAGAACGATCTCCCGGTAGCCCAGCGCAGCCAGACGGCGCGCCTGTTCCGCCGCCTCGGCTGCCGGCATGGAGCGCACTGCGCCGCGCGTATATGGAATAATGCAGTAGGTACAGTAGTTCTGGCAGCCGTCCTGCACCTTGAGCATTGCGCGCGTGCGCTGTTCGAGTCCGCCGGCCGGCAGCCGCTCGAACTCCGTCCGCGTGCGCGGATCGTCGATGGACTCGAGATGGGTCCGTTCACGGGCCGCACGCTCGATCAGGTCCAGAAACGCTGCACGGTCGCCGGTACCGACAATGATATCAGCGCCGAACGCACGGATCTGCTCCGGGTGTACCTGCGCATAGCAGCCGCACACCGCGATCAGCGCATTGGGGCTCTGCCGACGCGCACGGCGGATGATGTTGCGCGATTTTTTGTCGCTGATTGCTGTCACCGAGCAGGTATTGACGACATAGCAGTCACACGGCTCTTCAAACGAACCGATGGTATGCCCGCGCTCGGTCAGGAGCTGCTCCATCGCCTGCGTTTCGTATTGGTTGACCTTGCAGCCGAGCGTATAGAAACCAAATCTCATGTTGAAAACCACCAAAAACACATGCGGAAACGAGGACAGATTCGCTGTGTCGTCCATTGCAAAGCCATCCGCTCTTCCGTATAATAAAATAGTAAGATGGGCTAACAAGTGAAACTATTATATCCCACTTATTCACGGTTGTACAGTTGTTTTTCGGAGGTATCCCATGCGAGAGGTTTCGGTTCGGCTGGCATCGCTGGAGGACGTCAAGGAATTTGTCGACGCAGCGACGGCTGTAGAGTGTGAGGTCGAAGTGGTCGACGGCGAGCGTTCTGTCAACGCAAGATCCATCAACGATATGTTTAACCTGAATCTCAGGCGGCCGCTCCAGGTTGCGGTGATCGGCCCAAGCGCGGCGGTCGAGACATTCTGCCAGACCGTCGAGCGGATGATTATCCTGTAAACAGACTGCGCTACATATTTGTCCTCTTCGTTTCATATGCTTGACCAGCAGGATGAAACGAAGGGGTTGTTTTTTATGCGGAAACTGAGCTTTTGCCTGTGCCTGGCGGCGCTGATCGCCATGTGTGCCCCGGCGGGCGTGCAGGCGGCCACGGTGGAGATCACGGCGCCGTCGGCAATCCTGATCGACGCGGCGACCGGAACGGTGCTCTTTGAGCAGAATGCGCACGAGCGCCTTGCGCCGGCCAGCGTGACCAAAATCATGACATTGCTGCTGGTGATGGAAGCGCTCGACAGCGGCAGAATCGGCTGGGATGATACCATTACCACATCGGCGGCAGCGGCTGCCAAGGGCGGCAGTCAGGTCTATCTCGAGGAGAATGAACAGATGAGCCTGCGTGACATGCTCAAATCGGTCGTCGTCTCTTCGGCCAATGACTGCGCCACTGCGCTTGCCGAGCACATCGCAGGCAGCGAGACTGCGTTTGTGGAGATGATGAATCAGCGCGCGGCCGAATTGGGGATGGAGGACACGCACTT
>CAZGBU010000165.1:0-2988 GCA_964523945.1 uncultured Oscillospiraceae bacterium | reverse complement strand
AGGGCTTTACACCGTGACCGGCTGCGGACACACGAACAATCACCGATATGCAACAGGCGGCCCCTGCCCGGTGGCAGGGGCCGCCTGTTTTCCGCCCTCAGAGCCAGCCGCCGTAGTCAACAGTGATGTTCTCGCCGTTGACGCCGCTGGCCTCGTCACTCGCAAGAAACAGGATGACATAAGCCTGCTCCATCGGGTCGAGCCGCGCGTTTGGATGCTTGTGATAATGGCTGCGCGCGGTGATCTTCATCATCTCGCGGTCAGCAGCCTCCGCCATCCGCGGGCTGAACAGCGGCGTATCCGTCGGGCCGGGCGAGACGGAGTTGATCCGGATGCCGCTCCCATAATACTGAATGGCAAGATTTTTCGTCAGCGCCAGCACGCCGGCCTTTGCCGCTGAATACGATGCGCCTGCACAGGCGTACACACCGCCGATCGACGCGATGTTGACAATCGCACCGGCATTCCGCTCAACCATATGCGGCAGCACTGCGCGGCTGAAACGCATGACACCGGTCAGATCGGTGTCCACCACATTGTTCCAGAACTCGTCAGTCAGCCGGACGGTCGGCATCTGATCGTCCGGAATACCGGCATTGTTGACCAGAATATCAATCCGGCCATATGCCTCGACGGCTTGTTGCACGACATGGTTGACATCCGCAGTTACACGCACGTCGCCCGGCACATACGTGCACGTCCCACCGGCAACCGTAATCTCGTCTGCGACACGCTTGAGTTCATCCTCACGCCGCGCTGTAATGATTACAGCGGCGCCTTCGCGCGCAAACAATTTTGCCGTCGCTTCACCAATACCGGAGTTGCCGCCGGTTACCAGCGCGACTTTTTGATCCAATCTACCCATTGTGATCACACTCCTTTGCGCATTTATCATATCGCATTTTTGTTCTGGAAACAATCGGTTGACAAAACTGCACTTCCCCTGTATAATAGATGAGCCTGTCCTGAGATCAGGTGATCCTTGCCGCCGGCGCGACCGGCGGCCATATGTCCAAAAGGAGGTACACACAGCATGGCTCAGATTTCCGGAAAGTACGAGGTTCTCTATATCATCGACCCGGCCAAGGGCGAAGAGGGAATCGCTGCAATCGTGGAAAAATTCAAGGCGATGGTGGAAGCGGAGGGTACCCTCACGAGCATCGACGAGTGGGGCAAGCGCCGTCTTGCCTACCCGATCAACGACCTGCCCGAGGGTTACTACGTCCTGATGACCTTTGATGCAAAACCCGAGTTCCCCGCAGAGCTCGACCGCGTCTTCGGCATCACCGACGGTATCCTGCGTTCGCTCATCACCGCTGTCGAGGCGTAAGGAGGCAGTACCGTGTTAAACCACATCGTTCTCATGGGTCGTCTGACTGCCGATCCGGAGCTGCGCCGTACCGGCTCCGGAATCGCCGTCGCCTCGTTTACGCTGGCGGTGGATCGCGACTTCACCAACCGGGAGTCCGGCACAAAAGAGACCGATTTCATCGACATTGTCGCCTGGCGCAGCACGGCGGAGTTTGTCTCAAAGTACTTCTCCAAGGGGCGGATGGCTGTTGTGTCCGGCCGGCTGCAGATTCGCCGTTGGCAGGATAAAGAAGGCAACAACCGCCGCAGCGCTGAGGTCGTCGCTGACAACATCTATTTTGGCGACAGCCGGCGCGACAACGATGCCTCCGGCAGCTACAACCAGTCCTTCGGCGGTCAGTCCTACGGCGGCCAGTCGGGCAACCATTATCAGCCCGCCGCGCCGCAGACGTCTGACTTTGAAATGCTTGAAGACGACGACAGCGAGCTTCCATTCTGAACTTTTCCAAATTGTAACGATAGGAGGACCAGCACATGGCTTACGATAAATCCCGCAGCCGGAAGCGCAAGAAAGTATGCGGCTTCTGCGTGGATAAGGTCGAGCACATCGACTACAAAGATACCGCGCGTCTGCGCCGGTACATGTCCGAGCGCGGCAAGATCCTGCCCCGCCGCACAACCGGCACCTGTGCCAAGCATCAGCGTCAGCTGACGCTCGCCATCAAGCGCGCGCGCCACATCGCGCTCCTGCCCTACGTGGCCGACTGAAACTGACAAAGCCCGAGTTTGTCCATCGGACAAACCCGGGCTTTTGTTATGCGGGAACATCGCAAGACGGCCAGGCGCCATCTCCGATGACATCCCCGAGATCGCTGCGCTTGAAGCTTTATGCCCTGCGCAGCATTGCGCACAGCAGACGAAGCGCCGGCATTCGGGCATTCTCCCGGCAGTAGAGCACATTGATTCGGGTGTAAATCTCCGGCTCGATGGGAACAATCGCCTCACCCTGTCCCGCATTGAGCCGAACGGTTGCCTCAGCAGAAATAGAAATGCACGACTGGCGTGTCAGCATATCCAGCGCAGTGCGGATGTGATGGCTCTGCATCCAGATCTTCGGCACAAAACCGGCCGCGCGGCAAGCTGCCTGCACGGCATCGTACATGACGGTGTGCTCCGGCGTTGTCAGAAACAGCTCATCCCGCTGCTGCCCCAGCCGCACCGTTTTCTCTTCCGCCAGCGGGTGCCCCTGCGGCAGCACCGCAACCAGCCGATCGCGGCAGAACGGGATGCGGCAAAACCGGTCATCCGAATCATCAATCTCCCGCACAAACGCAAGATCGCATGCACCGGATAAAAGCCGCTCCTTGAGCCGGTAGGACTCCTCCTCAAGAACCTGAACCGTATATGCCGGATTCTCCTCCCGAAATGCGCTGAGCGCCGCACTGATGGGATATTCCGTCATTGCCGGCAAGCTGCCGACCACCAGGATCTGGCGTTCCTGCCGGAGCTGTGTGGAAATCGCCTGCCGGCAGGCGTCGTATTGGGCGGCAATTTCGCGGGCATACGGCAGCAGAAGCTCGCCATAGCTGCTGATCTGCATCCGCCGGCTTGTGCGCAGGAACAGCGGTACGCCGAGCGTCCGCTCAAGCTGCTGCAGATGGCGCGAAAGGGTCGACT
>CAZGBU010000164.1:0-3058 GCA_964523945.1 uncultured Oscillospiraceae bacterium | reverse complement strand
TCGAAATCAGTTTGCAGGAAACTGCACGTGGGTTCGAATCCCACCCGCTGCGCCAGCTCGTCGCAAGCGACATATCGCTTGCGACGAGCTTTTTTCATTTCATTGCAAAGCGCGTCGCGCGCTCATTCTGCTGCTCCTCACTTCCAAACTGGACCCGCTGCCGCTGGGCTCCGGTTTGGTGATCGTCGCTTTGCGGCAGTTTTGTCTCTTTTCGAGAAGATATCCATTTTAACCGTCTCTTCCACGCCGGAGCAAAGTCCGCTTTGCTCCGACGTTTTTTATACCTGCGGCAACTTCGAGAAGTCTCAAATTCGGGTTGGATGGAATGCAAAAGGGAACCTGACGGTTCCCTTTTGCACGTTTTCCCGCTCCAACCCCTTTGCCGAAGCGGTTGTTCGGCAGCCGCAAGACATGTCAAATCATATTGTTTTCAGAAAGTAAATACTGAGCCGCAAAGTAACTCAGGAAATTTCAAAATAACGGATAAACTGCTCCATATCAAATGGCTCATCCAAGTAATAGTAATGCACCTTGCCCCAATGCGGTGTTACATTGCTGCCGCCTTCCGTAATTGCAACGGTGGAATCATTGACAAAACGCAGATGCATGGAATTATTGGGGCCATACAATCCCATATCGTAATCCCCAAACGCCCGGCTGGAAAAGATCGCCGGCCGCAACTCCAATGAAAGCAGACATTCCAGCGCTTCGTCAAAGCATTCCGGGCGGAGCGTGTATTCTTCGAGATCCTCCCCAGCGAAATCCCCATGTATGCCGATATTCGCAATGGTGTTCTCCGACAGATAGATGTGATAGAGTTCACGGATCGTTCCGCAATGCGTAAACCACAGAATCAGCGCAATCACCAAAAATGCAAGCAGGCAGGATCCGAGAATAATGATAATTTTCTTCGTTCGTCGTTTCATTGGCGCTCCTCCTTTTGAACATTCCCCTCTGTCAGCGGGAGATCGCCGGCTCCCGCTTGTTTTATTCTATATTCTATCAGACGGTTTCCCTGTGCGTGGCGCAACCGGTTGCATTGATCGCAGTTTCATCGTCTTTTATCACAGAGGTTATTGACGGCTGGAAAAATGTTTAGTGTTCTGATATAATGGGTTTCGTTTATTTCCAGGTTGACCGGAAAAGTTGTCATCTCCCGTATGGAGAGAGAATCGAGGCGTTGCAAGATGAAGGGATCGGATCGGGCTGTTGTCGACACGCCGCCGGACGATCGCGCCCTGATCGATCAAATTTACCAGGACTTCCAGGCGCTGATGTTTGCGACAGCAATGTCGTATACGTCTGATCCCGCCGCGCAGGAGGACATTGTGCAGGACAGCCTGGTGAAACTGATCCAGAAAGCCGCGGCGCTGCGCGGTAAAAGCGATTGCGTGCGTGCCAGCTATGTTGCCGCCACCGTGCGGAATACGGCGATCGACCACCTGCGCCGCCGGGGCGTGATCGAAAAGCACCACACAAGTCTCGACAGCGCGGCGGCTGACGCCTCGTCAGTCCCGATGGAAGAGCTCCTGGCGCATGCGGAACGCTGCGCGCAGCTCTCCGCACTCTGGCCGAAGCTCGGTGATGAGGCGCGCCTGCTGCTGGAGGGAAAATACATCCTGGGCTATACCGACAACGAACTGGCAGAACAGCTCGGCTGTAAGCCCGGCAGCATCCGGATGAAGCTGACCCGTGCCCGCCGCAGCGCGATCGCTCTGCTCACAGGAAAGGAGGAGACACCGGATGACACGGCGCGAGGAGCTGTTTGAGTCGTATGAGGATGCGCTGTTTGCGCTTTTGATGGACGCCTACGCCGAGCAGGAAGGGCAGCGTCTGCTTGCGGAAAACGAACGGCTCCGGCGTGATCCGACCGTCGCGATCCCCGCCGATGTGGACGCACGGTGCCGGAAGGTGATCCGGCATGCATTTTCCAGGCAGCGGCGGCAGGCACGCAGTCGGGTCGTCTGGCGCGTACTGGGGAAGGCTGCGGTTGTGGCAATGATTGCAATTCTGTTGTTCACCATCGCGGTCGCCGCGATCCCTGAATTGCGCGTTCGAACGCTGAATCTGCTCATTGAGGTGTCGGATGTCGCGACCACGCTGATCATGGAGGAGACGGGCGAGGCTGCTGCAGCCGGCGCAGATGGTTCGGCTTCCGACGGCCAGGCCCTGCGGGGTTACCAGATGCCGGAGATTCCGGCGGGATATACGGTTGTATCTGAAGTGAACAATAGCTATGAATCTTGTATTCAATATGTAAATGATGCTGGTGCAGTTATTTATCTTTCTGTTAGTAATGGAAGTATATCAACCAGCGTCGACACGGAAGATGCCACAACGGAAATGATACAAATTCATGGCTATGATGGTCTGCTGATTATTGAAAGCGATCATATTTCCTATGTCTGGGGCGATACAGATCATGGTTATCTTATCGAAATAATGTGCACGCAACTATCTCAAGATATTGTGCGATCCATGGCGGAGGCGATGGTTTTTGTAGGATAGCGTTCGGGACTTGCGGCCGCACGATTGAAAATAAAAAAGGGGGAAAGCTGCATGAAGAAAAAACGGGTTTTTGTGATTGCACTGCTTCTGGTGATTGTCGTCGTTCTGCTCGCCTATTTCCTGCTCTACCACCGGCACGGCACGATTGCGGATGTCTATGCAGATTTTTTTGAGCGCTACGAGGTCGAATCCGTCTTTGCCGTCTATTTCGATGCGGTCGAATTTTATGAGCTGGTTCCCGATGATCTGCTGCCGCAGGCGCTCGAGGTAATCACTTCTCAGGAGATCACATCGACAAATACGCTCGGCAGGCCGTCCGACGACAGCTGGACGCTTTATATTGATGGTACGACGAAAACGGGGACTCCAATTCTCTGCTTCTGGACTTCTATGGCGATGACGCATCCATCGTCCGGATCCATACGCTTCGGCCGACCCTACCCGTTTTGAGCAAAAATCATATCTACCGGTTCTCCGACCCATTTGACATCGCAGCATATGTCGATTTCTTTTTTCAGCCTGCCGCGGAATAAAACAAACCGCTTTCCGA
>CAZGBU010000163.1:0-3083 GCA_964523945.1 uncultured Oscillospiraceae bacterium | reverse complement strand
TTAACTATCCTGCCCCCGAACCATCCGGAGCACATCCCCAATGTCCGCGTCGATACAGATGGACCGGTTCAGAATCTCACGCGGCGCAATCGCCTCGCCGCGGTTGATGCAGGCATAAACCGCGTTTTCATTTGTGGCGGTCATCTGCCAGAATGGGTACTTGATAATGCCGGGCGTGTTGCCGCCGACCCCCAGCTCCAGCAGCAGCACCCTGCACCCCTGATGCCACCGCAGGAAGTCCTCATACCGCCCGGCGGCGGCATACCAGCCGTCGTCCTGTACGAACGTATCGTCTGCCCGCAGATTCATAGTCATCGGCCGGCCGCACACCGGGCAGTGCGGTATTAGCTCGGATGGAATGCGCATGTCGCTCTGCTCGCGCAGCATTTGCCGAACCGTCTGCTCGTTGTCATAGGTCTTCTGACAGCACGGCTCAGAACATTGCCACAGGCCATAGTCGCCCTGCGTGTAGAACAGCCGCTTCCTGTCGAATCCCGCCATCTGGAACTGATGATCCACGTTGGTGGTCAGAACAAAGTAGTCCCGCTCCCGCACCAGCGCCGCCAAATCGTCGTAGACCGGCCGGGGCGCTGGCGTATAGCGGTTCAAAGCAATCATGCGCGACCACCATGCCCAGTATTCTTCCAACGATTCAAACGGGTAAAAGCCGCCGGAATACATGTCGCGAATGCCGTATTTTTGATAAAAGTCGCTGAAATTCTGTGCAAATCGTTCACCGGCATACTCCATACCAGCCGATGCGGATAAGCCCGCACCAGCGCCGATGAGCACGGCGTCCGCCGTCTCAAGCGCCTGCTTCAGCTGCCTGATCTGACCCGAGAAGCGCACGGTAGATTGCTGCGTCAAGTTCCTTGAAAACATTGAAAATCACCTTTTGGATGGAAGTGTTGCACCGGAGAAATTCTGTGACCGTGCCGACTGCGATCTCCGCAGCCTCCTGGTTGGGGAAGTGAAATTCGCCGGTTGAGATGCAGCAGAATGCCACGCTTTTCAACCCCTGCTCTGCCGCCGTCCGCAGGCAGGCGCGGTAGCAGCCCGCCAGCTCTGCGCGGTCGCGCTCTGTCACCCGGCCGCGGACAATCGGGCCCACTGTGTGGAGCACATACCGCGCCGGCAGATTGTATCCGCCGGTCAGCTTGGCGCTGCCATTTGGCTCCGGATGTCCCTGCTGTTCCATCAGCCGATGGCACTCGTCCCGGAGCTGTAATCCCGCCGCCGAGTGGATCGCGTTGTCGATGCAGCCATGGCACGGAACAAAACAGCCGAGCAGCGCAGAATTGGCGGCATTGACGATCGCATCCGCTTTCAGCCGTGTGATATCGCCCTGCCAAATCGCCAGATGCGGATCGGCCGCGGTAACGGGCAGGGCATCCGCATCCACCACGCCGCGCGCTGCGCACTCTGCGCGCAGCAGCGCATCCTGCACCGCCAAAAAATCCGGCTGCAGCGGCATCGGCGGCCGCACGTTCATCAGGCTGCGCAGCAGCCGCCGCTGCGATGCGTCATCCGCTGGAAACTGGATCGCCTGCGCCCGATATTCCGGCATTTCATTCAGCAGCGTATCAATCAGGTACCAAACCTGTTCCGTTCGATTCATGCCGCTCGTCCTCTCATCCCAGTTTCTCCACCGCATACGTCGGGCAGACCCGCAGGCAGTTGCCGCAATGCAGGCAGTGCGCCGCATCGATTGCGCGGGGCGTCGCATCTGAAATGCAGCCAGTCGGACAGACCGCACGGCAAGTCTGACAGCCGATGCACCGGTCTGCGTCAATCTGGTAGCCGACAGACGTGGATTCCGCGCCGCCGAATGAAAAGCTCTGTCGGTATGGCGGCAGCTGGGACAGGTCAAAATATTCACCCTCGCCCCGCCAGAGCTGGAACACCTCCAGCGCCGCCCGGCTCTCCACGGTGGGATAGATCTGCGCCATATAGGGATTCCGTGCAAAAATTTCATCCAGGCGCGCCGTTCCGATATTCCGCACCGCGCCTCGCAGGGAGATGGCCACGGAGGAGAGCGTATCGCTCCCTTTTCTGCCGGTCAGCGCCACAAACGGCCGGGCGGTCAGCCGGTCATAGAACGACTTGCCCCGGGCGGTCAGAAAATACAGGCCGTCCCCGTCCGCGAGCATCAGATCGATCACACAGGTCTGCGGCAGCCCGGCATCATCCACGGTGGCAAACACAGCCGTATGGATGTCCCGTTGGAGCAGCTGCAGGATTTCAAGCGCCGTCACGGCAATCACCTCACAGTGATATTGTAAGACAGCGCGCCCGAATCGTAAAGTACGCACATTTTTGTGGGATAGTCACCCGGCGGTAACCATGGCATCCGGCGCACCAAACAGCCGCACTTCGGAAATGACGGCGTCCAACAGGCCGTCCGCTTTTTCCTTCTCGCTTTCACCGCACTGGATCAGCGTTGCAACGGTGGTCTCTCCCCGAAACGAAGAAACCGCGATCTGAAAGCAGGGCGCCTTATTCAGCCCACTGTAGCCCACTGCGGTCCGGACAGGCGAATTCATAAACTGAAGCTGTTCCGCATCCAGCACCCCCAGATTGGTGTAGTCGGTATACGCGCCGGTGTTCATGCCGCCATACAGCTTCAAAAAGGCGTCCAGTGTGGAGCTCTCATATCTGGATACCAGCAGGCGCGGGCCGGCGAGATCGTTCTGCGTCCGCTTCTGCCTCTGCATGTCTGCACTGGCAGCGGCCAGCGTCCTGCGGAACGGCGCATCATCGGCGATCCGAACATTCAGGTGATAGGTACCGGTCAAATTGGCGATCCCGGTTTTTCCCTTTGCGTATTTTCTCAGATCCACCGTACAGGGGATGTTTACCTTGCTGCGTCCGGACAGCTTGTAGATGGCTCTTGCATACGCCGTGAGGAACACATCGTTCAGCGTCGCGCCCTGTTCCTTTGCCGCTGCATGTACGCGGTCCATCATTTCTTTTGGAATGGCTTTTTCGATCAGATATGCGCGCTCTGCTGTCGTTTTCCCATAAATCGGCGGCTTAATAGTGGCAAGAAACTATTTGCCGCAGAGGGCGGCGTGACCAAGTGT
>CAZGBU010000162.1:0-3143 GCA_964523945.1 uncultured Oscillospiraceae bacterium | reverse complement strand
GCGGCAAACGGCGGCAGAACATCCGCATCTCCTATGACCTTGTTGGATTTATCCCCGTGGATGAGCTGATGAAACAGGAAACGGCATGACCGAAGCCATGCCGTTCCTGTGAAAAACTGATATTACTTTCTTATGATCCCCGACCATCTGACCGGGCCGTTTTTCAATATTTCGATCAAAAAGGACTTGAAAGTTCTGCTTCCCTCTGTTAACATAACAGTACCATATTTTTTGTTATGGGATCGTGATCGGTATGGCATTCTCCAGTCTGGTATTCCTCTACAAGTTCTTGCCAATCTGTCTGATACTTTATTATATCTGCCCAACCATCCGGCTGAAGAACTACATGCTGATTGTTCTAAGCCTGATTTTTTACGCCTGGGGCGAGCCGATTTTTGTACTGCTGCTGATTCTGTCGGCAGCGGTGAATTTTCTGCTCGGACAGCGGCTGGCAAAAGACAGGCCGGGGCGGAAGCGCGCTTTCCTGATCCTGATCACATACAATCTTGCAATGCTGGCTGTCTTTAAATACACGGATTTCCTGATTGGAACCATCAACGGGATCTTTGGCATTTCCATTCCGATGACCGGCATTGCGCTCCCCCTCGGCATCTCATTTTACACCTTTCAGACGCTAACCTATGTGATCGATGCCTATCGATGCAAGGTGGCGCCGCAGAAATCTTTTCCTGATTTCCTGCTGTTCATTTCGATGTTCCCGCAGATCACATCCGGTCCGATCCTGCGTTATTCCGAGATTGCTCCGCAGCTGAAGCGGCGCCGGATCCACATGGAAGAGTGCTTTTACGGGGTCACGCGCTTCTGCATCGGCCTGGCAAAGAAAGTCCTGATTGCGGACTACGCCGGCCGTGTGACTGCACAGATGCTTGACGGCACGCTTGCCTCGCAGACGACGCTTGGCGTCTGGTTTGGCGTTGTGATGTTCACGATCCAGCTTTATTTTGATTTCTCCGGCTATTCAGATATGGCGATCGGGCTGAGCCGAATGCTGGGCTTTCACTATGGCGAAAACTTCGACCTGCCGTATCTGTCCAAATCGGCGACGGAGTTCTGGCGCAGGTGGCACATCTCGCTCGGCAGTTTTTTCCGGGACTATGTCTATATTCCGCTTGGCGGCAACCGCAGATTTCAGATCCGCAACCTGCTGATTGTCTGGCTCCTGACTGGACTGTGGCACGGCGCGAGCTGGAATTTTGTCCTCTGGGGTATGTTTTTCGGTGTACTGATTGTTCTGGAAAAGTTGATCGCTCCGGTGTTGGAACGAATCCCAGGCGTGATCCGCCATATTGTGATGATTTTTATTATCCTGTTTGGCTGGACACTGTTCTATTTTACGGACTTCAGCCGGCTTGGGGAAGCCCTGCGCGTGATGTTCGGCGCGGGCGGCGCTGGTTTCTGGAATCAGGTTACCCGGATCCAGATCGGGAACAGCGCGTTGCTCCTGGCCGTCGGCGTCATTGGCTCGACGGCGCTGCCGCGCCGGATCGGGCTGGCATACACAGCCTGGTGTACGTCGCACAAAAGCACGGGATGGAATACCGTCCTGCTGGTGAGCGTATTTGTGTTCAATGTGGCGCTGCTGCTGCTGTCGACGGTTTCTCTTGTCGGCTCAAGCTTCAGCACCTCCCTGTATGCCCGCTTCTGAGGAGAATGCCAAAATGAGAAAACTCTATCTGCTGCTGGTCGCGGCATTTATCGTGATCCTGGCCGCATTTGGCATCTGGTCGATGGTCGACACCGATGCGACAATTTCCCTTTCCGAGAACCGCAAGCTGGCAGAGAAGCCGGATTTCACGCTTTCCGCATTCTTTGGCGGCGACTATCAGTCAGAATACGAGACATATTATTCTGACACTTTCCCGATGCGCGAGAAATTCATGACGCTCAACCGCGCACTGAATGGATTTTACTATTTCTCCGGGACCGGGGATGGCAGCGTCGTAATCTCTGGTATCCAGAATGACGCCGGTCAGGGCGGCGTGTCGCTCGATGAATATGAGCAGGGCATGAGCGGTGAGCAGAATACCGAGCAGCCGCAGCCGGACGAAACAGAGCCGGAGCAGAGCACAGACCCGACGCAGCCGGCCACACCGGACTCGACCGACGATGGTGAGACACAGCAGCCGACGGAAGAAGAGGAAGAGGAAATCCCGGAGCTGGAGTATCCGGAAGAGTATACTGCAACAGACAGCACCATTATCATTTCCGGTGATCGGGCAATGGATATCCCGACGGCGACGTATTCCGTGATCGCCGATTACGCGCAGGCAATCAATAACATTGACAATGCGCTGCCGGAGGATATGCGCGTGTTCTCGATTCTGACGCCGAATTCCGGCGAATTCTATTCGCCGGAGGAGTTCCACACCGGATCGCACAGCCAGAAAGACATGATCGATGCCTGCTACGCCGACATGCAGGATTCCGTCTATACCGTCGATGCCTACAGCGAGCTTGCGCGCAACGCCGACGAGTATATCTTCTTCCGCACCGATCATCACTGGACGGCGCTCGGCGCCTACTGTGCCTACAAGGAGTTCTGCGAAACGGCTGGCTTTGAGGCAGTCCCGCTCGATGCATTTGAAACCGGGCGGTATGAGGACTTTGTCGGTACGATGTACACCTACACCTCCAGCTACCCGCAGAGTCAGGCGCTGCTGGACAATCCCGACTATGTGGACTACTATCTGCCGATTGTGGAAACGAGCGCGCATTATTACAGCGACGCAACGCTTTCAGACGGCATCCCCTCCAGCGTGATCGTCACGACGCTGGATCCGAGCTACTCAAACAAGTATCTGTGCTTCATCAGTGGCGACACGCCGATTTTCATCATTGACACGGATGTAGAGGATGGCGGTACCTGCATTGTGATCAAAGAATCATACGGCAACGCGTTTGTACCGTTCCTGACCAGTCACTACAGCCGCGTGATCGCAATTGATCCGCGCGAATTCAGCCGCAGTGGCTATCCGTCGCTTGATCTGGTTGCATTTGCCGAGGAGCAGGGGGCCGATGATGTCATCGTGCTGGATTATCCGTTTATGATCAACAATTCTTATTATATCTCCTGGCTGAACCGGCTCGTCGGCGCAGACAGCTGATAAAATTCCCCGGACCAT
>CAZGBU010000161.1:0-3173 GCA_964523945.1 uncultured Oscillospiraceae bacterium | reverse complement strand
CCGGCGACCTTGAAGTCCATCTCGCCGTGGAAGTCCTCAACGCCCTGGATGTCGATAAACGTGCGCCACGCGCCGGTTTCCTGGTCGGTAATCAGGCCGCAGGAAATGCCCGCGACCGGGCGCTTGATCGGCACGCCGGCGTCCATCAGGGCAAGCGTGGTGCCGCAGATCGAGCCCTGCGAGGTCGAGCCGTTCGACGAGAGCACTTCGCTGACGACGCGGATGGCGTATGGAAACTCGTCGATGCTTGGCAGCATCGGGGCGATGGCCTTTTCAACCAGTGCGCCGTGGCCGGTTTCGCGGCGGGAGGTGGAGCGGCTGCCGCGCGCTTCGCCGGTGGACCAGGCGGGCATATTATAATGGTGCATCCAGCGCTTGCCCTCTTCCGGGAAGATCGTGTCGAGCTTCTGCGAGGCGGACAGCGTGTTGAGCGTGCAGATTGAAAGCACCTGCGTCTGTCCGCGGGTGAACAGACCCGAGCCATGCACGCGCGGCAGCACGCCGACCTCAGCGGCGAGCGGACGGATCTCGTCGACCGCGCGGCCGTCGACACGCTTGCCCTCGAGCAGCCATTTCTTGATGACCTTCTTCTGCATCTTATACAGGCAGACCTCAATGTGCTCGTCGTAGTCCTCATATTTTTCCTTGAACTTCTCGGCAAAGTCGAGCCGGGTTGCGGCCAGACGCTCCTCGCGGATGTTCTTGTCGTCGGTGTCGAGCGCATACTCGATCTGATCCAGACCATACGCCATCAGCTCGTCGAGCAGTTCGTGGTTGACGGCAGCCTTCTCAAATGTGAATTTCGGCTTGCCAATCTGCGCGACAATCTCGTTGATGAACGCGACAATCTTCTGGTTTGTCTCGTGCGCGAGACGGATGCCGCCGAGCAGGATATCCTCGGGCACCTCGTCGGCCTCCGTTTCGATCATGACGATCTTCTCGGCCGTCGAGGCAATGGTGACCATCATCTTGGCCGCGTCGCGCTGGTCGCACGACGGGTTGATGATGTATTCGCCGTTGAGATAGGCAACCTCGGTCGTGGCCATCGGGCCGTTCCAGGGAATATCGGAGTAGGCTGTCGCGATGAACGCGCCGAGCGAGGCGACGACCTCGACAGGGTTGTCGTAGTCGTTGGCCAAAACGGTGCAGGTGATGACGACGTCGTTGCGCAGCTCATCATCGAAGAACGGGCGCATCGGGCGGTCGATCAGGCGCGAGGCCAGGATTGCGCGCTCAGAGGGCCGGCCCTCGCGGCGCAGATATGCGCCCGGGATGCGGCCGACGGCATACAGCCGCTCTTCAAAGTCGATCGTGAGCGGAAAGTACTCGATGCCGGACTTCGGCGCGCTCGAGGCGACTGCGGTGACAAGCACGACGGTGTCGCCGTAGCGGCAGATACATTCGCCGTTGGTCAGTTCGGCCACCTTGCCGGTCTCAACGGTGAATTTGCGGCCGCCGATCTCAGTTTCGAAGATGTGGTGATTGGGGAACTGCTTGTGGGTGATCATGGAAAACCTCCTTTGTTGTTTGGGGCGCGGGAGGTTTTAACACTTGAAACAGCCGCCGGGATCCGGCGAATCTTTCAAATGGTAAAACGTTCCCGCGCAAATTTGAAAAAGGGCGGCTGACGCCGCCCTTTTTTGCAAAACGGAGTGAACTCTGCAAAGAGCGGGCCCTTGCAGATGGCGCCGCGCCGGCGCCCGCACTTATTTGCGGATGCCGAGTCTGGCGATGATGTCGCGGTAACGGTTGATGTCCTTGCTGGCGAGGTAGTCAAGCAGCTTGCGGCGCTGGCCGACCATCATCAGAAGGCCGCGGCGGGAGTGGTTGTCGTGCTTGTGCACGCGCAGATGCTCGGTCAGGTCGTTGATCCGGGCGGTGAGGATGGCGATCTGCACCTCAGGCGAGCCGGTGTCGCCGGGGTGGGTGGCGTAGGCCTCGATGATCGCCTGCTTCTGTTCTTTGCGCATCATGGGAAAATTCCACCTTTCAAAGTAATCTGCCCGCAGAACCAAGGCCCGGGTCGGCAGAATGCGCCGCTTGCGGCGCGGTCTCCCGGATCTGAGAAATGGGGCTGGCTGGAGGTGTGCGCGTCAGCGAAACAAGAATAGCATAAAACCGGGCGGATGTAAAGGAAATTTTCGCCGGAATCCCGGGAAGTTTCGCTGTTTTGCCCGCCAGAGGAAGTATATCCCGATCGGCGGCGGATGATACGTTTTCTCAGTGCGCCGTCTCCGGCCAGAGCCGGTCGAGCAGGAACTGCAGCGGGGCCGGAATGTTGCCGCCGCGCCAGAGCAGGTTGCGCGAGACATAAGCGCTCTCGGCCTCGAGCGGGATGAATGCGAGGAACTCCTGGTTGACCGGATCGCTGACGAGCGTCTCAGGCGTCAGACACATGCCGTAGCCCAGGCGGGCGCGCAGGATGGACTCGAGCGCGTTGTTGAAATAGCTGATCTTCGGCAGCAGGTCGTACTGCCGGTAGATGTCAAACACCTGCTGGATCAGCCCGCCGTCACCGCTGACCAGGTTGAGCGGATAACGCGCGAGCAGTGCGTGCGCGTCAGGCGGCGCATCGCCGTAGTCCGCGGCCAGGCGCTGCCGGTCGATCGAGAGGAGCAGCTTTTCGCGGAACATCACACGGCGCTGAATCTGCCGGGAAAACGGCGACTTTTTCCCCACCGGATCGAGGGCGACAACGGCGTCGGCCCGGCCGGAGAGCAGTATCGGCTCGACCTGATCGAACTCGACGCGCAGCGCGTCGACGATCAAAAACGGGAACTCCGCCTGTGTGGCGCGCAGCGCGCGGATCATCGGGGCCATGGAGTCGGTGAGGGTGATACTCTCCTGCACGCCGATCGTCATGCGTGCCGCATAGTGCCGGGCGCGGTCGGTCGCCTGTGCGGACTCGACCGCATCGTCGAGCGAGGCGAGAATGTGTTGAAGATTCTGATAAAATTCCTTGCCCGCCTGCGTCAGCGAGACAGCGTGCTTGTCGCGTGTGAGCAGCTGAATGCCCAGCTCGGACTCGAGTGCGGAGATCTGCTGACTGATGGCGGACTGGCTCACAAACAGCATGGATGCCGCGTTGGTAAAGCTCAGCTGCTGCGCCACGGCGGAAAAATACTTGAGTTGTCTTAGTTCCATATGGCACCTCCTGACGATTGCGACAAAAA
>CAZGBU010000160.1:0-3200 GCA_964523945.1 uncultured Oscillospiraceae bacterium | reverse complement strand
GGTTGTGTTCAGACGGTTGAAGTCCGCGGCATTTCGTAGTCTTCATCCGGCAGTGAACATATCTCTGCCTGCGCTGACTGTGACGGATCAACTGGTCTTGTCAAACAATGGAGGAGATATTTCCTTTGCGGATATCAGCGACGCCGACTCCATTACAGTGGAAGCGAAAAATGGCGATATTATCGGGACGATCACTGGCAGCTACGATGATTACGCGATCACCTGCACGATAAAAAAAGGCGATAGTAATCTGCCGGATGAAAAAGGCGGCGGGAGCAAAACATTAACCGCCATCAATAACAATGGGGATATTGACATAGAGTTTAATAGAAAATAAACGCACACCTCACAGAAGCATTGTTTTGCGCTTATCGGGTATGGAATCGGCGGCATTGAAACAGTATTTCAGTGCCGCCGATTCTTTTTGATTGGATTTATATTCGTGAGCGTTTGGGGCATGTAGCTGTCATTTTCAAGGATGCAGCGGTGTCTGAGCGAATCGTCATATCACGCTTTCCCCCAACCTGTCAAAAAAGCTTGCCTCTTCCAGTGCCGCCCAATCTGGCAGTATTTTCTCTGCTACAATCCCATAATTTTTTGTGAACCACAAGATATTGTGGTCAAGTGCTTGACAAGGCACAATTTCGTGCTACAATAAGAGGGCAAATACGATTCCGAAACGCCTAACAGCGATTGTGGGCAGAAATTGGGGGCAGTTGTCATGTATCAGGTTGTCAAACGCGACGGCACCATCACCGACTTCAATTTATCCAAGATCTCCAACGCCATCAAAAAAGCGTTCGATGCCACGGGCAAGCAATATAATGATGATATCATTGACTTGCTTGCACTGAAAGTCACGGCCGATTATCAGGATAAGATCCAGGACGGTCGTATCACAGTCGAGCAGATTCAGGACAGCGTTGAGAGCATGCTGAGCAAGGCTGGCTACGCCGATGTGGCCAAGGCGTACATTCTCTATCGCAAGCAGCGGGAGAAGATCCGCAATCTCAACTCCACTGTGCTCAACTACAAAGAGCTGGTCGACGACTACCTGCACATCAACGACTGGCGCGTAAAGGAGAATTCGACCGTCACCTACTCTGTCGGTGGCCTGATTCTTTCGAATTCCGGTGCAATCACGGCCAACTACTGGCTGTCCGAGATTTACGATGAGGAAATTGCCAACGCGCACCGCAGCGGCGATATCCATCTGCATGACCTCTCGATGCTCACCGGCTACTGCGCCGGCTGGAGCCTGAAGCAGCTCATTCAGCAGGGACTCGGCGGTATTCCCGGAAAGATCACATCCTCCCCGGCCAAACATCTGTCCACGCTGTGCAACCAGATGGTCAATTTCCTTGGCATTATGCAGAACGAGTGGGCCGGCGCACAGGCGTTCTCCTCATTTGACACCTACCTGGCCCCATTTGTCAAAGTGGACAACCTGACGCAGAAAGAGGTCAAGCAGTGTATCCAGTGCTTTGTCTATGGTGTCAACACACCCAGCCGTTGGGGTACGCAGGCGCCGTTTTCCAATATTACGCTCGACTGGACCGTACCAAATGATCTGCGCAATCTGCCGGCCATCGTCGGCGGCAAAGAGCAGGACTTCACTTATGGTGACTGCCAGAAAGAGATGGACATGGTCAATAAGGCGTTCATCGAGATCATGATTGAAGGCGATGCCAACGGCCGCGGGTTCCAGTACCCGATCCCGACCTACTCCATCACGCGGGATTTTGACTGGTCCGACACAGAGAACAACCGTCTCCTGTTTGAAATGACCGCAAAATATGGTACGCCGTATTTCTCCAATTACATCAATTCCGACATGGAGCCGAGCGATGTCCGCTCGATGTGCTGCCGGCTCCGGCTTGACCTGCGCGAGCTGCGCAAGAAGTCCGGCGGTTATTTTGGCTCCGGCGAGTCAACCGGCTCGGTTGGCGTCGTGACAATCAATCTGCCGCGCATCGCATATCTTGCCAGTGATGAGGCGGATTTCTACGCACGGCTCGACAAGCTGATGGATATTTCCGCACGCTCGCTCAAAACCAAGCGCACTGTCATCACCAAGCTGCTTGACGCCGGCCTCTACCCCTACACCAAGCATTACCTCGGCAGCTTTGACAATCACTTCTCTACCATCGGCCTGATCGGCATGAATGAAGTCGGCCTGAACGCCAAATGGCTTCGTAAGGATCTGACGCATCCGGAGACGCAGGCATTTGCCAAAGATGTGCTGAATCATATGCGTGGCCGCCTGAGTGACTATCAGGAGCAATACGGTGACCTGTATAATCTCGAGGCCACGCCGGCTGAGTCGACGACATACCGCTTTGCCAAACATGATGTCGAGCTCTACCCCGATATCATCACCGCCGCCAAACCGGGCGATACGCCGTATTATACCAACAGTTCGCATCTCCCGGTCGGCTACACGGCAGACATTTTTGAGGCTCTCGCGATTCAAGATGAGCTGCAGACCCTCTACACCTCCGGCACTGTTTTCCACGCGTTTCTGGGGGAAAAACTCCCCGACTGGAAAGCAGCGGCCGCACTGGTACGCAAGATTGCGGAGAATTTCCAACTCCCCTACTACACGATCTCGCCGACGTATTCAATCTGCCCGGAGCATGGCTATATCGCAGGAGAGCATTTTACCTGCCCGACCTGTGGAAAAACAGCCGAGGTCTACAGCCGCATCACCGGATACTATCGACCGGTACAAAACTGGAACGACGGCAAGTCGCAGGAGTTTAAGGACCGTAAGCTCTATGACATTGGCACCTCCCGCCTTGAAGGACATGCGACGGTTCACAACAGCACGCAGCAGATGCCAGCCGTTGATGCGGCCAGTGAACCGGAAGCGCTGCTGCTGTTCACAACGAAAGCCTGTCCGAACTGTTCTCTGGCCAAGCGCGAGCTTGACAAAGCTGGTATCCACTATGAGGTGATGGACGCGGCAGAGCACGCCGATCTGGTGGCGCAGTATGGGGTAACCCAGGCACCGACCCTGGTTGTATTGCGCGGCGGAGCGGTCGAGCAGATTGCTAATGCGTCCAACATCCGGCAATACGCAGTTTCTCAGTAATACCAATTGGATCCCCGGCGGGCATTCCGTTTGATGCCTGCCGGGGCTTTTTACTGTCAACGCCGATTTGAAATTGTAAGAAAACGCCGAAGAAATTTTGTAGTTT
>CAZGBU010000159.1:0-3212 GCA_964523945.1 uncultured Oscillospiraceae bacterium | reverse complement strand
CTAATCAACAAAGCCCAGTCCGCCATTTTGGACGCGGCTATGAACTATGTGCTGAAAGATCCGGCCCACAATCTTTCCAGGCTTCTGGATCTGGTGGAGGTGCTGGATGTGACCGGTGAGCACACCAGCCAGCTCAAGGTCGTTCGCCCGATGGCTGCCGATCAGGACAACAATTGGAACCGGTTTGTGGTGAAGCTGTGCAGTGAGATTGATCACGAAGTGCTCAAGACCACGGTTCGCAATTTCTTCTTCAACGCCAGCGTTCTGGGTATGCAGAAACAGGCCGCAAGCCGGGAGAAGTACGGCTGCAATGTCCCCTGGGCGATCTTAATGGACCCGACCAGCGCCTGCAATCTTCACTGCACCGGCTGCTGGGCTGCCGAGTACGGCAACAAGCTGAATATGACTTATGAGGAATTGGACTCGATTATCAACCAGGCCAATGAACTGGGCACCTACTTCTTCCTCTACTCCGGCGGGGAACCTCTGGTGCGCAAAAAGGACATTATCCGCCTGTGCGAGGCGCATCCCGACTGCCAGTTCACCGCCTTTACCAACGGTACGCTGATTGATGAGCAGTTCGCCGACGATATGCTGCGGGTGAAAAACTTCATTCCCGCCATTAGTGTAGAGGGCTTTGAGGAGGATACCGATTTCCGCCGCGGCGAGGGCACCTTTGACAAGGTGGAGCAGGCAATGGCCATTTTAAAGAAAAAGAAACTGCCCTTTGGCATTTCCTGCTGCTACACCTCCAAAAATGTGGAGATGATCGGCAGCGAGGAATATTTCGACCAGATGATCGACTGGGGCGCCAGATTCTGCTGGTTCTTCACCTACATGCCCGTGGGCAAAGAGGCGGTTCCCGAGCTGATGGTGTCCGCCGAGCAGCGGGCCTTTATGTACCACCAGGTTCGGAAGTTCCGGGAGACCAAGCCGCTGTTTACCCTGGACTTCTGGAACGACGGGGAGTACTCAGGCGGCTGCCTGGCCGGCGGACGGCTGTATCTGCATATCAATGCCGGCGGAGACTATGAGCCCTGTGCGTTCATCCACTATGCCGATACCAACGTTCGCACCCACACCCTGCTGGAGGCTCTGCAGGCGCCGCTGTTTACCGCTTATAAGGAAGGCCAGCCATGGAATGGGAACCACCTGCGGCCCTGCCCGCTGCTGGACAATCCCCAGGCGCTGGTGGATGCTGTGGAGCGGTCCGGCGCACACTCCACGGATTTGCAGTCCCCGGAGAATGTTCGGGAGCTGGCGGCCAAATGCGAAAAGGCAGCGGAGAATTGGGCTCCGGTGGCCGACGAACTGTGGGCCTGTTCGCATGGCTGCGCCGCCTGCGGCATGAAAGAGACCACTGCGTAACCCAAGGTGCTGCACGGAACATGTCGAGGAATAGCGCGTTTGCCGAAGAAGGCCCGGCGCCGGCGGCGCCGGTTGATGCCGGAAGCATGGCAAGGCAAACGCCCGCAGGGATATCACAGGCTTGGAACACTATGAAATCAGGAGGCGCACTGTGAAGAAACGTGTAATTTTAGTGGCAGAGACCGGCTCGGACATTCCACCGGCGCTGGCCGCAAACTATGAGATCTATCTGGTACCGATGCACGTCGCATTTGGAGACAAGGTTCTGGACGACGGGACCTTCCCCCCAGAGGACATCTGTGCCTACTATGAAAGGACCGGCCAACTGCCCAAAACCAGCGGCAGCACCCCAGAGGATTTCAAAAAAGTGTTTACAGAAATTCATCAGAGATATCCCGATGCCCATATTCTTCACCTGGCTTATTCTGCGGTGACCACCGTGTCTTATCAGAGTGCTGTCATAGCCGCAGAGGGGCTGGATTATGTGACCAGCCTCGACACCAAGCATGTTTCCGCCGGTCAGGCTGCTGTCGTACTGGAGACGGCGCGGCTTTTGGAGTGCGCGCCAATGATGGAACCAGCGCAGGCAATCGAGGCGGCAAGTGCGTTCAGCCGGCGGGCGAGAATGTGTTTCCTTCCAAGGGATCTGGCCTATCTGCGGGCCGGAGGCCGGGTCAGCAATGTGGTCTGCCTGGGCGGCAAGCTCCTGAACCTGCACCCTTGCATTGAGATTCTGGATGGCTATTTGTTGGCGAAAAAGAAGTACCGGGGGAACCTGCTTCGGGTAGTTCCGGAGCTGATTCGGGAATATACCCGGCGGGAGCAGCTGGAAAAGTCCCTGTTGTACCTTCTGGCATCTCCCGGCCTGCCGGAACCTGTGCAGCAGGCGGCGGAGCAGACGGCAAGCGCTTGCGGCTTCCAGGAGATCCAGTGGATGCGGACTGGCGGCGTGATTACGACGCACGGCGGCCCCGGTTGTTTTGGGCTGGCCGGCTTTTCGGAAATGACCGCCTGAGAAGCGCTGCGGCGGCTTTGCACCGGACAGGATGAAAAGCGGAAGGCGCGTTGCAAAATAGCACCAACAAACAGAGGCGTCAGCATTCCCCCAAAAAGGGGAGTGGCTGGCGCCTCTGTTTGTGTTCAAATGAAGTTGTCAGCAAAATGCAGGGACAGTGTCGTGTAGGAACGAATGGATTCCACGCGCCTCCCTGCGCTCACGCGGTATCGACTGGCGGCTGATTGCACCGTGAAGTCTTTGGCGGCAGTATTCTTTACAAGACTGAATTGTTTTGCTATAATTAACAGAAAGCTGCAAGAACCGCTGCCCATACATAGTCGAAGAAACAGTTCCATACGCCGAAGAGAAACAGGGGTGCGAGGATGGATCGGAAACGAAATGATCATATAGAACAGATGTATCTCCAATATCATGACAAGCTGGTGTGGGAAGCATACCGGTTGGTTGGCAGCGTTGGGCAGGCCGAAGTGCTCGTCCAGGAACTTTTTATACTGGCGATAAAACATTATGATGAATTATCAAAGCATCCCAATCCTGAAGGATGGCTCGTTCTGACGCTCCACAATCAGGCGCTGAACTACCGGCGGTTGGTCGAACGTCATGGAGAAGTGCCGCTGGACGATGCACTGACTGCGGTGCTGCATGATGAGCCTGCAGTAAGCTTGGATGATGTGTTTCCATCGCAATTGTCAGAAGAAGATCGGAAAATCCTGACCCTGCGATATGCCGACAGGATGAGCCATGAAGAAATTGCAAACGTGCTGGGAATCTCAAATGCAGCCAGCAGAGTTCGGCTAAGTCGTGCGTTGGAGCGATGTAAAAAATA
>CAZGBU010000158.1:0-3273 GCA_964523945.1 uncultured Oscillospiraceae bacterium | reverse complement strand
GACTGCGGCGCGTGGACCGTGCAGACCTACGGCGGCGTGATCGAGGCGAGGCTGCCGGAGATCCTCCGCGCGCTGACCGACCCGCTGACCGCGGACGAGGCCGCCCCCGCCCAGCCCCACGACTGGGCGCACGAGACGTTCACCGGCACGGCCGCGGCCATCGCCGACCGGTTTTATGCGCTCGGGTTTACCAACGGTTCACCGATCGGGCTGCCGACCGAGGAGGCCGTGGCCGAGATGTGCCGCGGGACGGACCTGCCGCGCGACTATCTCGTCGCGGAGCTGCCGCCGCTGTGCGGCCAGGCGACGGTCGAGAAGATCGCCGTCAACGCGGTGCTGGCCGGCTGCCAGCCGACGTACCTGCCGCTGCTGATCGCGGCGGTGCAGGGCATGGCCGACGAGCGCATCAAGCTCGAGGGCTGGACGTGTTCGAACGCGTCATGGGAGCCGGTGATCGTGATCTCCGGCCCGATCCGCGATGCCATCGGCATCAACTGCGGCCGCAACCTCTTCTCGCCGTACACGCGCCCGCAGTCGTGCATCGCGCGCGCGGTCGCGTACATCATCATGAACCTATCCGGCTGCCGGACCCAGCTCGAGGACATGTCCGGCCTCGGTTCGCCGGGGCGCTTCGGCGTGTGCATCGCGGAGGACGAGGCAAACTCGCCCTGGCCGTCGCTGCCGGCCGACCTCGGCCTGGCCGACGGCGACAACGCCGTGACGCTGTTCTGGCCGTCGGAGCACACGCAGCTACCGTCGGCGAACGTGTCGGCGTGCCTGGGCCGGCTGTGCACGGTCTGGCACGGCGGATTTGACGTCGGCGCGATGGTTGTCCTGCCGCCGGAGCTGGCGCGGCAGTTCGCCGATGCCGGCTATACCAAGCAGGCGATTCTGGACTATATGAAGGAGTACAACCGCCGGCCGACCAGCGAGATCCCGCGCGCGGCCATCGGCAACAACCACCCGCGCCGCGGGCTGGTGTTCCCCGCGCCCGGGCTGACGCATTCGGCGCCGCTGCTGTGGAACACGGACCACTCGTTCGTGCTCGTCTGCGGGCGCGACTGGGGCGCGGTGTTCCTGGGCGGCGGCGACCATGGCGGGCCGGTCTGCAAAAAGGCCGAGCTGCCCGCCGCGTGGGCGTCGCTCTGCCGCGACTACCCGGCGATCCACCCCGCCGGCGTCACGTATTGAGGAGGGAGCGTATGCGTTATCTGCTGAAAAACGGCGTCGTGTTCGACGTGCTGCATGACCGCGTCCGGCTCGATATCCTGACCGACGGCGAGTGGATCACGGCGGTCGGCGCCGGTCTGCGCGCGCCGGAGGGAACGGCACAGATCGACCTGGGCGGCCGGCTGGTCTTTCCCGGCTTTTTCGACGCGCACGTCCACGTCTGTCATGAGCCGGCCTTCGCCGACGCGGCGCTGCGCGCCTGGGCGCGTAACGGCGTCGCCACCGTGCGCGACCTCGGCCTGCTCGCGCCGCACGCGCTGCCGGACTATCTGGATTTCCTGCGCGGCTGCAGCCGGCCGGGCCTGGCCCGCGTGCTGACCGCCGGGCAGTATATCGACGTCGCGGGCGGCTACGGCTCGCATGCGCCCGGCTCGGCGGACACGATCGGCCGCATTGTCGAAACGCCGGCGCAGGCTGCCCGGGCCGTGCAGGAGGAGGCGGCGTGCGGCGTACACGGCATCAAGATCGGCCTGGCCGACGGCGGACCGGGGCCGCAGCGCCCCGAGATGCCGGACGATATGCTCACCGCGATCGCGCGGACCGCGGCCGCGTGCGGTCTGTGGGCATGCGCGCATGTGCTGACGAGCCGCGCGTGCGCGCGGATCGTGCGGGCCGGCTTCCCCGAGGCCGCGCACACGCCGGACGACGAGATGCCCGATGCGCTGATCGAGGAGATGGTGCGCCGCGGCGTGTGCATGGTGACGACCGTCGGCGACCCCGATATCACGCCGCCGCCGCCCGGCAGGCTGCCGCCGGAGATGGCGATGTCCGACGCGGATTTCATCGCCCACACCGAACGCCGCCAGGCGGCCATCCGCCGCAACTGCCGGAAATTCTACGACGCGGGCGGCACGCTGGTGCTCGGCACCGACCTGATCGGCTCGGACGATTTTGACCGCGACGCGCGCATTCCGACCGGCGAGATGCGCCAGCTGCGCATGGCCGGCATCCCGACCGCGGCGATCCTCCGCGCCGGCACGCTCAGCGCGGCCATCGCCTGCGGCGTTTCGCACGAGGAGGGACTGATCGCCCCGGGCCGCCGGGCAAACCTTGTCGCGGCGGCGGGCGCGCTGGACGATACGTTCGCGGCGCTGCGCGCCCCGGCGTTTGTGCTCCACCGCGGCCAGATCACCCGCCCCCTCGTCCCCTGACTTCTGATCCCCACCCCCCGGCGGCATACCCGCCGGGGGTTCGTCGTTGTTTTTGGTGGGGGCGGTTTATTTTGCCGCGGGGCGGTTTGCTCCGGCGGGTCACTTTCGCGTGCCCTTTGGGTATCTGCTTGTGCAGAAAAGTGACCAAATACCCTTCGGGTACGGCGGAGCGAAAGAAAGAGGCCGTCGGAGACAAAAACAGATTCAAAAATCAGCGCTCTGCTAAACTCTATCACAAAAGTCTAGTCGGAGATATAACCGACCGAAAGTTTGCACCCTGCCCCGCCGGAGGCAAAACAAACGGAAAGCCACCACCCCGCCGCCAGCTTCAGGCAGAGAATTTTAAAAATTGCACAAAAAATAGTTTAAAAGTATAAAATTTATGTTGATTCTGTCAGCAGTATCTGTTATCCTTTTCCCAAAGAAAACAAAACGGGAAAGAAAGTCCAGAAAAGAGGAAGCGCGATGGACGAACGGTTATGCATGCGCTGCTTGCACACCGAATCAAACGGCATATGCAGCTTGCGGCCTTTGTGGCGGGAGCGGTTAAAAATTGTGAAAAGCGGCGCATAAGCATTCCGTTCGTCTGGATGCTTGTGCGCCGCGTGTACTTGGATGGGTGCGCAGATTGATTTTACGCAATGCGCAGAAGCAATCAGCCGGACGGAAAAAGAGAAAGGTGGGGACATCCATGTACCGTTACCAAAAAATCACCTGGGGCCTTGTGGTTTTGTTTTTCATCACTGCCACATCGCATATGTTGAACACGCTGACAAAATGCATCGCGTTTGCGCAGGAGCACCCGGCGCTCGCGGAGGAATTTCTCTATTTGCAGATTATGACGTTTTCCGCCGCGTTCCTGCTGGAGTCTGCGGCCGGCTGGCTGATTTTC
>CAZGBU010000157.1:0-3337 GCA_964523945.1 uncultured Oscillospiraceae bacterium | reverse complement strand
TACCATGTGCGCGCCGGACGGACAAGCTATTTTTGTTCGCCGCCGTACGGCCAACTGCGGCTTGCGCCCGGCGGTGGGCTGTGTTATGATGCAGGTATTCAAAGGAGTGGTGCAGATGGCAGCCAAACGGAAAATTGTTATTTTGGGCGCGGGGCACGTCGGCGCGCACTGCGCATTCTCGCTGGCGATGGGCGCGGTGTGCGAGGAGATTGTCCTCGTCGACCTCGATGCGAATAAGGCAGCGGCGCAGGCGATGGACGTGGCCGACAGCGTGCTCTATGCGCCGGGTGCAGTTGCAGTGCGTGCGGGCGAATATGCCGACTGCCATGACGCCGACATTGTTGTTGTGGCCGCGGGCGTGCCGCGGCTGCCGGGGCAGACACGGCTGGATGTGATGGGCGGCACAATCGAGGCGATGAAAGCGCTCTGCCGCGATCTGAAGGCTGCGGATCCGCAGGGGATTGTCATCACAATTTCCAACCCGGCAGACGTTGTTGCGGACTATGTACGCAAGCATGTCGGGCTGGAGGCGGCGCGCTGCTTCGGCACCGGAACCGCGCTTGATACAGCGCGTGCGCGCCGCACCGCGGCAGAGCTGCTCGGCGTCGACCGGCGTTCGGTCGGGCTGTACGCGCTCGGTGAGCACGGCGATTCGTCCATGCTGCCGTTTTCCTGTATGAGCGTCGGCGGGCAGCCGTATGTCCCCGGCACGATTGACGAGGCCTATATCACCGAGCGCACGCATCAGCTTGGCATGGACATCATCGAGGGCAAAGGCTCAACAGAGTTCGGCATCGGCAATGTGCTTGCCGACATGGCACGCGCGGTGCTCCGCGACGAAAAGCGCGTCATGCCTGCCTCGGCGCTGCTGCATGGGGAATACGGGCATGCGGACCTCCACATCGGCGTGCCGTGTGTGATCGGCGCGGGCGGTGTGGAGCAGATTGTCGCCCTGCCGCTGACGGAGTCTGAGCAGGCAGCCTTTGATGCTTCCTGCGCCGTCATCGAAACGCACATCCGCCTCGCCGCTGCGCTCTGACAGGGCGCTCCAATGCGCGGTGTGTGAAGACGATTTGCGCGCATGATACAGAGTCTTTGATCATATGGAGATGGCCTTTGTACCAGGCATATTCGATGCTGTGATCTCGCAACCCATGCGAAGGAGGCTCGTTATGATGCAGAAGAGCAGAGTTTTGCGCCCACTGCTCTATGTGGCCGTGCTGGCGCTTGCCGTCACCGGCACCTATTTTCTCACCATGCGCCACGCGGAGCGCCTGTATGCCGGCGGCACCGGGGCCACCACGCCGAGCTATGGAACGCTGCAGGCAGCGATGGAGGAGATTCACGCCTACACGTCGGCGCATCCCGGGGCGGAACAGGACCCATACCATATCACCGGCTACGCGCTGGACGCCGCGAACAGCCGCATCGTCGTCTATCTGAACACCGTGCAGACAGAGGCGATTGCCTGGTTCCGCGCGGAGGTGTCGGATGCGGACTTTGTTGTCTTTGTGGAAAAGACGGGGTTTGACGAGTCGTTATAGCGCGGGGCAGCCACCCTGCGCCGAACCGCAGAAAACCGGCCGCGCCGAAAAGGCGCGGCCGGCGCTTTGCTTTTTACGGATCGAGCAGCATGCGGTCGTTGTCAAAGGTCTGGTTTTTGTGGACGGAATACATGTGCAGCAGATCGTCGAGCGAGGTGTTGCTGCGCTGTTCGCCTTTGAGATCGAACAGGATCTGCCCCTCGTCCATCATGATCGTGCGCGTGCCGGTGGTCAGCGCGGCGGACATGTTGTGCGTGATCATCAGCGTGGTCAGGTGGTTTTCCTCCACGACGCTGCGCGTGATGGCCATAACCTTTTCGGCGGTGGCCGGGTCGAGCGCGGCGGTGTGCTCGTCGAGCAGCAGCAGCTGCGGCGGAACAATCGTGCACATCAGCAGCGTCACAGCTTGCCGCTGGCCGCCGGAGAGCAGGCCGACCTTTGTCTTCATTCGATTCTCGAGCCCCATACCGAACGCTGCAAGCCGGTCGCGGAACAGCGCAATCTCTTTTTTGCTTGGCGCGAAGGAGAATGGACCGACCGTTGTGCGTGAATGAGCGAGTGAAAGATTTTCCTCGATTGTCATGCCCGGCGCAGTCCCCTTCATCGGGTCCTGAAACACGCGGCCGACCGTGCGTGCGCGCTTGTGCTCGGGCAGATAGGTGATGTCTTTCCCGCCAAGCGTGATCGTGCCCGAATCGAGCCAGAATGTGCCGCAGATGGCGTTGAACAGCGTCGATTTGCCTGCGCCGTTTGAGCCGACGACGGTGACAAACTCGCCCTCGTCCAGATGCAGCGACAGATCGTTGAGCGCGGTGTGTTCGATCGGCGTGCCGCGCTCGAACACCTTAGTGGCGTGTTGAATGTCAAGCATGGCGGTTTCCTCCCCGCTTCTGTCTGGCGCGTCCATAATAGTACTTCAGCGCCGGGATTGCCAGTGCCAGCCCGACGATGACAGCCGAAACGAGCTTGAGCATATAAGCCGGCAGCGGGCTGTAGCGCGTGGCCAGCGCGATGATGTACCGGTATACAAGCGAACCGACGATCGCAGAGACAAAGCCAACCGCGACGCGCCGCCGGCCGAAGATGGCCTCGCCAATGATGACAGAGGCCAGCCCGACGACGAGGATGCCGGTGCCGGACGAGATATCTGCATAGCCCTGATACTGCGCGATCAGGCCGCCCGAGAGCGCAATCAGGCCGTTGGAGAGACTGAACGCGAGGATCTTGCACCCGTCGGTGTTGATCGATGACGCGCGAACCATTGCTTCGTTGTCGCCCACGGCGCGGATGCACATGCCCAAGTGCGTCTTGAAAAACAGAATCAGAAGCACCAGGCATATGACCGCTGCCGCAATCGGCAGCACAGTCATAGCCGTGTCGCGCGTCAGCCCCGGAATGATCCGGAATACCGTGTCCACCCGCACGAGCGACAGGTTCGACGCGCCGCCGAGCACAAACAGATTGACCGAGTACAGCCCGCTCATCGTGATAATGCCGGAGAGGATCGGGTGGATGAGCAGCTTGGTCTGCAAAAGACCCGTCACGGCGCCGGCCAGCGCGCCGGCGAGCACTGCCGCCGGCAGCGCGAGCACCGGATGCCCCGCGGCTGTGACAGCTGCCGAGACGGCCAGCCCGAACGAGAAGCTGCCTTCTGTCGTCAGGTCGGGAATGGAGAGAATGCGGAAGCTGATATAGATGCCAAGCCCCAGAATGCCGTAGAGAAAGCCGAGCTGGAGCGAACCGATCAGAAGCGTCATACCATCACCTGATTTCTATGGATTGCGGCCGGAAGC
>CAZGBU010000156.1:0-3410 GCA_964523945.1 uncultured Oscillospiraceae bacterium | reverse complement strand
TCCTGTTTCCTTGCCCCGGGGGATTCGTCGACGGGATACATTACATTGTAACATAAAAAGTGAATACCAGCAGTCGATTTATTCTGTTTTTGAATCCGTCATTCTGCAATGTACAGCACCCAAACAGCATCCGACCCCGCAGCACTGATTCCACAACCCGCAGATTCATGCCGGTTCGTTATAGAAAATAGCTATTAGTCCTGGGCGCATATCTTTGGTATACTGATCACAAAGGCGCATTGCCTGCGCCAATCTGCGATGGAGGAAACTGACATGAGCCAATACAAACTCTGCCGACCCAATGTGTTTGACGAAAACGAAACTGCGGCCTTTGCCGAAATGGCTGCCATTTCCGAGGCAATCGCCGCACGCGGCCCCGTCGATCCGAAGCGGCTCGTCGCCGGCGGCTATCCGGCGGGTACTGCCGGCATCCCCGCATGCGCGCACGTCTCCGAAGCGCTGATCCGCTATTACAACAGCAAATACCTGCCCGATCATCCAATCTATAATGATGATGCCTATGCCAAAGCGGCCGGCTTCCGCGGCATCGTGGCGCTGCCGACACTTGTCGCCTACGAGCATCTGCTCCAGATTGCGGTGCCGCCGCGCGCGCGGGATGAATTTGTCGCCTCCAACCTCTGGCGCAAAGTGACCAATGTTGCGCCAATTTATGCCGGCGATACGATCTGGTTTGCCGTCGACTATCTGAACTTTAAGGACATCACGCCGGCCGCGGGCAGCGAATACCGTACAATCTCCATCGCCTGCGGCGGCAGCATGTACAACCAAAACGCTGAGCTGGTCAGCCGCATGGACATGAAGTGGTATGAGAACCTGCGCACCTACGCCGGCGAAAAGCCCGAGATCCGCTCGCCGTTCGTCATCGTCGAGTGGCAGACGCGCCCTGACCACTATTACACCGACGAGGACTGGAGCACAATGCAGGAGATCTGGGCAAATGAGTTCAATCGCGGGGCCGAGCCGCTGTACTGGGAGGACGTCAGCATTGGCGACGAGCCGGCCTAGACGCTCGACGGGCCGTTCGATGACACGCCCAACCCGACCAACCCCTGGGGCCCCGGCTGCGGCGGGTCGCGCTCTTTGCGCCATGAATACACCGATCCGGCACAGTTCGCCTCAATGATCCGCAATCCGTACGACGGCATCTACCGGCTGGAAAAGCGAAGCCTGAGCTTCCCCGCAATCCCGGATGAACTGAACGCTGTATTCAGCACCAGCGGCGGCTTTGCCGAACTGTCGTTTGCCGCGGACGACGATCCGAAGAGCCAGCCCGCGCCGCGCTCGATCTTTATCAACTTCTTCGGCCGCGATGTGGCGCTGCGCCATATTGTCAACTGGATGGGCGACCACGGGACGCTGCGCGATATCAGCTGGGGCATCATGGACTGCAAGATGTTTGCGGCCAAGGGCTTCGATTTCCCCGAGGATCCCGACATCCCGCGCTTCCTCGATGTGCTGCCCGACAAGAAGGACGTCGTGATGACGCACGGGCTTGAGCGCGATGTGATGCTCGTCAAATCGCGTGTGTTTGAAAAGGCCGTCGAAAATGGCGAACACGTTGTCCGCCTCGCCTGGTGGATCGAGACAATTGACGGTCAGACCTATGAATCCGGCCACGCAACTGTCGCCCTGCCCACCCGGTCATAAAACAGGAAATCGCCGCCGGAGCCAATTGGCTCCGGCGGCTTCTTTTCTGCGGCACGCGCAAAAAAGCCGCCCCCCGGGCGGCTCGGAACAAGGTGTACGTGCTTCGGCTGAAAGCGCTCCACCATTTATGTACCGCCGCCCATTTGGACGGCGGAGAAGCGGTCAGAGTGTAACGTCCGCTTCACAGCACCGATAATCGGTGTCAATATTGTGGGCAATAAACCGGATCTTGAAGTTGCGCCGACTGCACATGGCACCGTTTGCGGTGCCAATGACACGCAGATCCTCCGGTACGACGAACTTGATGCATTTGACCAGCACATCACGGCAGGACGGCTCGTCGTGGGCCGGAATGGTCATCGCTTTCATGCCGCGCTGGTATTCCGTTCCGTTTTCATCCACTTCGGTCAGGATGGCCGCCAGGGCGACCCGCTTGCCGGGGCAGACGTTTTTGATCGTCACGTCCAGCTGGATGATGCGGCCCTGAGATTCCAGATCGGTATTGCCCGCATCCACCAGGACGGCATCTGCGCAGCCCTCCACCTCCAGGTTGACCGGAACAGGGCAGTCCTCCGGATGCACCACAATACCACAGTCCACTGCAACAGTTGGTGCAGGGAAAGAAACAACATTTCCCTCCGTATCGGAATAGGTGACCGACTGATTGACCAGCTTTGTGCCGGACGTCTGCGCCGTGTGCCGGACATAGAATTCCAGTGTGGCGCTTTCGCTGACCTTCACACCCAGCTCCGGAATAGTCCAGCGCAGCGACCGCGCATCCAACATAGAAGCAGTGCCCTTAGCCGGCGGCGTAATGCTGGTAATCTCAAAATCGGCCGCAACAAGATCGTCAATCACGATATTTGTGGCGCCGGGTTTGGAGATATTGGCAGCCAGCTCGGCGAACAGCTGCTCAAGATCCGCAGCGTCCGGCGTAACTGCAACATGAGACGCATCCGGGTCGGTCGCCCACTCGTTGAGCGTGTCGACGTCTACGCCGTCCGAGCCAACCAGGCCGATGCAGTAGATGATGATGCCCTGTGCCCGGGCCGCAGCCGCTACCGGTGCAGGCGGTGCACCCGTGGTCGTGTTGCCGTCTGTGAACATCACAATCACTCTGGCGTTGCTTGAAGTCGGATCAAAGAGCTGCGTCGCCTTGGAAAAGGCGTCCGCATGGTTGGTGCTCCCGCCGGCGGTCAGACCGTCCACCGCACTTTTCAGCGTGGCGACAGAAGTGATGAGCTGTGCGTCGACCGTGGCAGTATCGGCAAAGCTGACAATGCCAATTCGGCTGCCCGAGCCAATCTGGCCGTCCTTTACGCCGTCTGTGGCCTCCTCAATGATATCGATAAAAGTCTTGGCGCCAACTTTCATATTGGCCAGCGGCACACCGGACATGCTGCCGGAGCGGTCAAGCGCCAGCGTCACACGCAGGGACCCGTCGCAGTCAATCTGGCTCAGATTGACGACTTTATTGGAATTTGTAACACCCATTCGGGTTGCCTCCTTCTGGGGAGTTGCCCCACAACAGCATATGACAAGCCCTTATCTTTTGACACGATTCCCGCATCTTCCCTGGTGCATGCGCGCAGAAACATGCCACAGGCAGCAGCGTGCCTGCGGCAGGCTGGGAACGCATTGGAATACGATCCGGTGAAACCGGCGCTGCGGATTCGATTCGGAGCGGTGGCCCGCGTCAATGAAAGTTCGCAAAAAGGGTTCCTGTAATATGAGAAGTTAAG
>CAZGBU010000155.1:0-3436 GCA_964523945.1 uncultured Oscillospiraceae bacterium | reverse complement strand
CTTGATGCAAGGCAACGGTGCAAATTGCTCAGTCCGCAAATTCAAAAAATGCGGTTGTGTCCTCCCAGGTTTCATACGGCTTCGGCAGCTCAGGGTCGGCACAGGTCGGCGTCCACGGCGTATAGCCGAACGCCTCAAAGCTCGTCCGGTCTTTCGGGCCGTTCTTCAGCAGGCGGAAGTGCATCAGACGTTCTTCCTCCTCAGTCGGTTTCGGAATGCCGAACGACATCTTTTTGCTGAATTCCTCCGACGAAGCCAGACCCGTATTGGCCAGCTGGATGTCCAGATCAAATCCGCCGGCACAGGGGCGGAACCGCCAGAGCTTCCACTCGCCATTCTCCTTTGTGAATTCGGCGCACTGCTTCCCGGCGTTCACCGACGGCTGCGGCACACCGTCCTCGTCCACATGGCACATGATATTAAAGGTGAACCAGACAGCCTGTGCGGTCAATCCGTCGCCGGCAATCTCGATGAACGGCGTGGTCAGCATGTTCATCACACGGTAGCCAACATTGTCATCCTCCGTCAGATTCCGATTGTAAACACGGTTGACGATCTCGCGCTGCAGATCGCGCAGGCGCTTTGTGTTGTTGACATAATACGTCTCCACGCCAATCGGCGTTGTGTTGCCGTTGTAGTAGCAGTCCTGTTTTTCCTTGGTCCAGAACCGGTCGATCTCATATTGCTGCTGGTGCGCGTTGTAGCAGAACGAGTGTCCTGCCATAACATTCATAATCTGCCGATAATCATCGGCGCGTGCGGCTTTCTTTTCAGCCTGTTCCAAGCGCTGCTCCAGTGCGTCAATCCGCTCGAGCAGCTTTTCGGTGCTGTTTTCCATTCCTAATGCGATACCTCCGTTGGGGTCAGTCGGGGATCACCCGGATATTCGGCTCTGTGTCGGCCCACGTTTCATAGGGCTCCGGCAGGTGCGGCTCGCGTGCCGTGACTGTCCACGGCTGATAGACGCGCGCGCCTTTGAGCTCCAGGTCAACCAGACCCGCCGCCCGTTTCTCCTCCTTGGTCGTGTAGGGGCCATACGGCGGCTGCGGATCATCCGGGCGGGCTCGTCCGTCCAGGTCCGGCATAATGGCGGCGGGCTTGAAATAAAAGTCCTCGTAGTCGCGCACATGCCAGATTTTCCACTCGCCGTTCTCCTTGACAAAATCGCCGGAGAAGCGCTGAATCACCTGCTGCGGGTCGGCCTTGCCGTCGTCGTCCATTCGGCTCATCGTCGAATAGGACATCCAGACCCCCTGCGCCGTCTGCCCGTCGCCGGCAATTTCCACATAGGGCGAGCCCAGGATGTGGACCACGCGATAGCCCGGTGCGGCATTGCCTTCATAGCGGACACCGTAGACCCGCTCGCCGATCTCGCGGCCCCTGGCCTTCGAAGCGTTGGTGCCTTCGACGTAGTACTGATAGATGCTCTCATAGCCATAGTGTGCGATGTTGCTGTGCGCATACATGACGTCCTCTCGGTCGATCGCCCAGTACTTTTTCAGCTCTTCTTCTTCCATGTGATAGTAGTAGCCGTAAATGTGGCGCATCATGCAGTTGACCACCTGACGGTAGTCATCCGCGGCACGCGCCGCCTTTTTGGCTGTCTCCAGCTCAAGCTCGAGCGCATCAATGCGGGCGCAGAGCTGCTCGTACATCCCATCCATATTGGTGCTCCTTGCTGTTATTTTGCAGGCCTGTGTCCCCATCATAGGCTTGCCGGTACCGCATGACAATCGAGGGTATTTTCCAACTAGACATTTTTTGTGATTGGGAGATCAAAACTGATGATATGGTCAAAAACTGTCGGTTTTTAGGGCAAAGAAATACCGCGCACCCCATTGGGATGCGCGGTATACGGCCCAGGCTCAATCGCCAATGAGCAGTTTGTGTCGTTTCCACAAACCGCTGAAATAGTACACGCCACCGATCAGCAGCGGGCTGTAGCCCGCGATGGCGTTGCCGAGCCAGAAGCCCATAATCCCCATATCAAATGTGATGCCGAGCAGCAGCGCCAGCCCTACGCGGGCGACCATGCCGTCGATCAGGCCCATGACAAGCGAGAGCGCAGCAAAGCCCTGGCCGTTGATCAATGCAATAAACGGCGAGCGCGCCGCAAAACCGAAGAAGATCAGCACTGCAATCGGCACATACTCGCGCGCCATGGCAAGCACATCCGGGTCGGTGTTGAACAGGCTGAACACCGCCTCGGGCGCGGCCACAATAACCACCGACAGCACCGCACAGAATGCACAGCCCACAATGGCGATCACGCCCATGATCCGGCTGACGCGCTCCGGCTTGCCGGCGCCGAAGTTCTGCCCTGCCATGGCCGAGCCGGCCGTATTGAGCGAGGTCGTCACGACGCTGGCAATCTGTCCAAGCTTATTGCCGACGCCGGTGACAGCAGAGGCAACCACACCATAGGCATTGATATAGGAGTTGACAAACATCTGCGAGATGCTGATGGCGCAGAACTGCAGACACATGGGGAACCCCAACCGCAGCAGGAGCTTTGCAGCCTCGCCGTCCGGCCGGAAACTGCGCAGCTTGAAATCGAAGCCGAAGCTCTCGCGCCGGCGATACAGATAAACCAGCGAGCAGAGGAAAGAGAGCGCCTGTCCGATCACGGTGGCCAGCGCGGCGCCCATTGCCTCCATGCCAAGGCCGGCAACAAACACGAGATCGAGCACCAGATTGGTCACTGCGGCGAGCGCGATGAAGTAGAACGGGCGTTTGCTGTCGCCCATACCGCGCAGGATGGCACTGACAATGTTATAGCCAAAGATAAAGAATGTGCCGGCAAAGCAGACCACGGAATAGTCAAGCGCCTGCGCGTACGCCTCCGCAGGGGTGTTGAGCGCGTCGAGCAGCTGGCGCGCAAACAGCAGGAAACCGGCCGTCACCACGAGCGAGCTGGCCAGGATACCGGTGAACATCGTGCCGATCGTACGCCGAACGGCCGCGTGATCCTGCCGGCCGACGTACTGCGAAATCATGATCTGGCCTGCGGAGGTAAAACCCATCCCAATGAATGTCACCAAATTGAGCGCCTCGCCGCCGATGGAGACAGCTGACAGGCCGTGTGAACCGACGAACTGCCCGACAACAACCATATCCACCAGATTATAGATCGTCTGCAGCAGATTCGAGAGCATAAACGGGATGGCAAACCAGAGCAGCTTTTTTGCCACGCTGCCCGTCGTCAGATCCCGGATCATGGTTTGTTCTTGCAACAGTGCCACCTCTTTCTGATTGTCCGTCCCCAATCATAACATGCGGGCCGCTCAATTACAATGTAAATACGACGTAAAATGCGGAGCAGAGTCTTTACTCCGCAGACAAACTATGCTATGATTGGGCTGATTTCAGCATCCAGACAGGAAGATTAACTATTAAGTGTCAACCCCCAAAAGGATGGTGGTGGTAGAAATAACAG
>CAZGBU010000154.1:0-3498 GCA_964523945.1 uncultured Oscillospiraceae bacterium | reverse complement strand
TAAACGCCCGCGCCGAGCACGACCGCGCCGGCCTCCCGCAGCGCCTCGAAATAAGGCGTCAGCACGTCGTTCTGGACGCACATCCGGTCGCTGTCGCACTTACAGGCATGGCAGCCGGTACAGCCGTGCAGGTCGCCTTTCGCGATCTCAAACAGCATCGTCTTATGCCCGGCGTCGGCCGCGCCGCGCAGCACCTCCCGCACCAGCTTGCCCGACGTGCTGTCCGGCCGCGCGCTGCATGCAACTCCAATTACTTTCATTCATAACGCTCCTCTCTGACAACAAAAATGCCGGCCGGAAAGGGGCTCGCACCTTTCCAGCCGGCTGATGTTACAATTAGTATAACAACGATCCGCTTGAGACGCAATCAGAACATTCTACAAAAATCAAGCCAAAAATTTGTGCAGAAAGCAGAGCGTCTATCTTATTCGCCTCTCGACGGCAGCGCGACTTCGCACGGGCAGCCCTGGATGCGGTCGCCGAACATATTCTCGGCCCAGAGCATAATCTGCACGATGTGCTCGCCGAGCTCATTGATGTATTTGCCGGTGACGCAGGCCTTGCCGATGACGATGTCGCCCTCGGACGGGTGCAGGTTCAGGTCGAGCCCCTCGTAGCCCGGGACTTTGTTGAAGTGCTCCTTGCACAGGTCGATGACGTCGAGCTCCTTGAAGAACGGGAAGAAGCGCCACTCGTATTTCGTGATGCGGCCCTTGTAGCCCATCCAGTTGGTGACGGTGCGGTAAATGAGGTCGGCGGCATTGTTGTTGTACATCACCATGCGCGAGCCGGGGATGTTGCGGCCCGAGTAGTGCAGCGCCGTCTCATCGAGGAACGAGCCAAAGCGGTCGCGGAAGTAAACGGCTTTCATGGCGTCGAGATCGCGCAGTTCCTCACGGGTGAACAGCGAGCGGGTGCCCATGTTCTGCCACGCGATGATGTGCATAAAGGTGATCGGACCGTCGGAGCAGGTCTCGGGCAGGAACGTGCCGACCTCGACGTCCTCCCAGTACGGGGTATTGTCGCCGGCAATGACCTCGTTGTCCCAGATCTGGAACATGCGCTCATACTCGGCGTCGGTGTTGACGTGCTGCTCCGGGAAATAGGTCGTCCACTCGGACAGGTTCTCCGACCGGGTCTGCCGCTCGGAAGCCGGAACGTCATCCTTGTACTTTCTCCAGCAGTCGCGCGTGTTGGTGAACGCGTGGTAGACCAGCTCGCCCTTTTCGTTGTAGCCGTCGCACTCGCCGCCCATGAACATCATGCGCACGTCGCTGCCGGGCTGTGTCATGTCCCGCATATGGCTCTTGATGTTTTTCGGGGCAAGCATTGTGTCGCCGTACAGATCCTGATACATCCGCACAACGGTGCCGTCGTTGGTATAATACCACAGGTCGCCGGTGTTTTTGTCAAAGCCCTGCGGCGAGCCGGTTGCCATAATCATGCCGGGCATCGCCGGGCAGGAGGGATGGCCATGTGCGCGGGCAAATTCCGGATCGGTGTAGAGCGGGTCGAACGGGTTAAACAGTTTGTTGCGCTCGATGATCTGCGCCTCAGTAAACGGGCGCGGCGCAGTCGGATCCATGCCGGGGAACATCGGCGGGATCTCTTTTTCACCGCGCGCCTGTGCGAGACGCTCCTCGACGGCGGCCTTTTCAAAGTCGTAATATTCGCCGGGCTGGAAGGTCAGAAATTTGTCGCTCATGAAACAGTTCTCCTTTCAGAATGCAGAATACGGAATAATGTACCCCATTTTTTAGTATACTATAGGATGGGCACAGCAGCCAAGATGGCTTTTTTCACAGAAAGTTGTGGCCAAAACTGTGCAATTTACGTTGGTTGCCGGCCCGGCCGGGACCGGATTTGACAAACGAAACGGGGTCTGTTATTCTGCCGGTATACGGCACAGGCGCCCCGGAGACGAAAAGGGGAACCGCAGATGATTGACGGAACGTATTTCGCAATGCTGCCGGCGCCGGACGGCCGGCGAGCGCACACATTTACGCTGCACGAGCACAGCGGCACGCTGACCGGAACGGTGACCAACACGCGCGGCGCCGAGCCGATTTTCAACGGAAGCTGCGAGGGCAGCCATCTTTCATTTCAGGTGCACGGCGCGGCGGGCGACATGCGCTTCGACGGCACGGCCGACGAGGGCGGGCTGGACCTGACCTGGACGGTTGGAGACGAGGCGTTTCACATCCGCGCCGACCGCGCCTGAGTGCACAGAGGGGGAAACAGTATGGAGCGCATTCCATTCCGGCCGGAGGAGCTGGAAATAGTCGGCTATGTGCCGAGCCCATTTCCGATGGCGCCGGACAATCCGGTGTACAACACGCCGATTTCGCCGGCAGAGAACTACCGCATGATGATGCGCGGCGAAAAGCCGCTGTGGATGGCGGACACCACACAGATCAAGATGTTCTGCCCGCGCATCATCCCGGATAATATGGCGCGCGGCTTTGTCGTCGAAGCGGACGGCTTCGGCCCCGACCGCGCCGCTGCGCTGGCCGGCGGGCCGGATCTGTTCGGCGTCGAGTGGGTCTATGTGCCGATTGCCGGCGGGGCGATGGTCCGGCCGGGCAACCCCAAGGTACCGGACATCACCCATTGGGAGGATTACATCACGTTCCCCGATCTGGACGCGCTCGACTGGGCCGGTTCGGCTGCGCGAAACCGGGACTATCTCGATCACGGCGGCCTGACCTCCATCTGGGTCATGAACGGCCTGTTCGAGCGGCTGGTGTCATTTGTCGACATGCAGCCGGCACTGATCGCGCTCGTCGACGAGGACGAAAAGGATGCGGTGCATCGCCTGTTTGACCGGCTGTGCGGGTTTTACGCCGACCTGTTTGCCTACTATAAAACATACTACAAGAATGATATTTTTTATTTTCACGACGACTGGGGCAGCCAGAATGCACCGTTTTTCTCCCTGGAGACGGTGCGCGAGATGCTGGTGCCGTACTTAAAGCGGATTGTGGACGCGGCGCATGCGCTCGGCTGCATCTTCGAGTTTCACTCCTGTGGGAAAAACGAGATGCTTGTGCCGGCGATGATCGAGGCCGGCTGCGATGCATGGTCCGGCCAGGATATCAACGACTATGCTGCGCTCTACCGGCGCTATGGCGGCCAGATCCATTTTGAGCCGCACGCGAAACCGCTCCCGCCGGACGCGGCCGACGAGCAGATCCGCGCCGCTGCGCAAGCGTACGTCGATACCTATTCCGACGGCAGCTGCATTATGACCCTGCCGCACAATATGCCGCCCGCATTCGCGCGGTATGTCTATGAATTCTCGCGGATTGCCTACTGCGGCCGGGCGTAACGCAAAGCGCGTCGAACGCCTTTTGAGAATTGAATCTTGACAGCGCCGCCGCAATGTGCTATGATAATCGGGCTCAGAGATGAGCGCCATATCGCGGCGTAGAGCAGTCCGGTAGCTCGTCGGGCTCATAACCCGGAGGTCGTAGGTTCAAATCCTGCCGCCGCAACCAA
>CAZGBU010000153.1:0-3503 GCA_964523945.1 uncultured Oscillospiraceae bacterium | reverse complement strand
GAAGGCATGGCCAGTGCGTACCAACCGATTCTGGACATCACCGGAAGCTATGAGATCAGCGAGATCCGCGGTGTACCGCCCAGAACCATCTATTCCGGCCGCATCGAGACCTATCTGGAGGTGGGCTTCCTCTACCAGAGCATCCCCCAGAGCCAGTATTATGAGATCCTGGAGTGGCAGGAGGAGACGGGGTTGCAGGTTCTGTATCCGCTGGTGGAGAACAATGAATACAACCCGGATGCCACAGATGCCAACAACTGGTACAAGTGCGCCCGCAGCGCCGCTGTCCGGGTGGATGAAAACGGCCGGACTGAAACCATCGAATACGAACCGGGCATGGTTCTGGAGGACAACTACAAACGCGACGCCGACGGCAATCCCATCTATTATGAATACACTGGCGGCGGCACCCACGATACGGCCCAGTTCCGGGTGCGGGTGCTATACTACAACTACTATCAGTTCCGCAACGGTTTCGCCCCGGAGTATCTTCTGGGCACCGACAGCCAGGGCTATGATCTGGCGCTGCATCTGGCCGACGGCGTTCGCCTGTCCATTTTCCTGGCGATCTGCGTTTCGGTGGTGAACCTGGTGCTGGGCGCGGTCCATGGCGCCATCGAGGGCTATTACGGCGGTGCGGTGGACATGCTTCTGGAGCGGATTGTAGACGTGCTGTCCAACGTGCCGTTTGTGGTGGTGGCAACGCTGTTCCAGATTCATCTGTCGTCCAGAGTGGGCGCGATTCCGAGCCTGCTGTTCGCCTTTGTGCTGACGGGGTGGATCTCCACGGCGGCCCAGACCCGAACCCAATTCTACCGCTTTAAGGGACAGGAGTATGTCATTGCCGCCCGCACCCTGGGTGCACGGGACCGGCGCATTATCTGGAAGCACATCTTCCCCAATTCGCTGGGAACCATCATCACGGCCAGCGTGCTGGTCATCCCTGGTGTCATCAATACCGAGAGTATGCTCAGCTATTTGGGCATTGTCAAGCTCAGCAGCGCCAGCGTCACCTCCCTGGGCAATCTGCTGTCGGACGCCAGCAGCATTTGGACCAACTACCCCCATCTAATGCTGTATCCGGCCATTATCCTCTCGCTGTTGATGATTTGTTTCAACCTGTTCGGCAACGGCCTGCGCGACGCATTCAACCCGTCGCTGCGCGGTACGGAGGAGTGAGCGTATGAGTGCAGTATTGGAAGTGAAAAACCTGAAAATCTCCTTTCGGACCACCGGCGGCACACTGAAAGCCGTGCGGGACATCTCGTTTAGCCTGGAAAAGGGCCGCACCTTGGCAATTGTGGGCGAGTCCGGTTCCGGTAAATCCGTCACATCCAAGGCCATCCTGGGCATTCTGGCGGGCAACGCCATTGTGGAGGGCGGCGAGATTCTCTATGACGGCAAAGATCTGCTGAAGATCAGCGAAGAAGAGATGTGCCGCATTCGGGGCGACCGAATCTCCATGATCTTTCAGGATCCCCTGTCTTCTCTGAACCCCATTGTAAAGATTGGCAAGCAGATTACCGAGGCCATGCTCCTGAAAAACAAGGGCAACCGGCGCAATGCCCGCAAGGACTTCAATAGCATGCTGGCACTGCTGAAAGAGCACATGATTGCCGCCGAGGGAAGCCAGGGCAAGGACAAGATTGAGAACCTGATCAAGACCTTTGATGCATTCAACATTGCGGCCATCAAGCTGGAAAGCGCCTATTACACTGCCCATAATACGGCGGAGGAGCTGGTGGCCGGTATAAAAGATCTGGTATTTACAGCTGGGAAAACGCGGGTGGACGTGGAGGGGCAGCTGAAAAAGCTGTCCATGGATTTGAAGCGGGTGAAGGATCCCTTCCTGACCCACGGCTATGACGAAAAATTGGCGCAGATGAACGGCGAATTGAATCGGGTACGGAAAATCTGCCGTCCTGCGGCAGGAAAGGGCGACGGAATTCAGCCGCTGCCCCAGGAGGTTCTCCAAACCCTGGAACGGCTGCAGGCCCTGCTGGAAGAGATCTGCGGTCAAACCCGCCCGGACTTCTTCTGCATTGGCTATTACAGGCTGCAAAACCCCAATGTGGATCTGACCGCCATGCCGGTGGAGCAGCTCAACGAGACTGCCCTGGCCTATTTGGAAGAGCATTTCATGCTGGAGTTCATTGACATTGAAACCCGGGGCGTGGCGCACGCCTTCCGCACTGCCTTGGAGAAAAAGCAGGCGGTACTGAAGGAGCTGGCCGAGGCCCGCGACTATTACGCCAAGGGCGGATATGATCGTGCTGCCGCGCAGAAGCGGTGCAAACAGCTGGCCGATCAGGTGGAGGCGTCCATCGACCGGCTGGAGCTGGACAAGGACAGCGTTGCCTATACCTTCCGCACCGGCCTCGCCAGCGCCATCGACAAGTACTTTGACGCCAAGACCAGGAATCCCAAGGAAGAGGCCCGCTATGCCAAGCAGAGTAAAAAGCGCGAGGCGCTCATTGCCAGAGGGAAAACGGTGGACTGGAAGGTGGTCCCGAAAGTAGTCTATGACCTGGATGAGCTGCAGGCACAGATTGTGGCCGTGGTGGAGCGGCTGATGGACCGTTACAACGCCTATATTGCCGCGGCGGATCAGGTGGATTTCCACGCCCGCAGCATGGCGCTGGTGGACTACTTCAAAGAAAAGGCGTCCCAGGTGGTGAACCGGGTGACCAAGCGTATGGCCAAGGAGAAGGCCATCAAGCTGATGGAGGAAGTGGGAATTCCGGAGCCGCGTATTCGCTATTATCAGTATCCCTTTGAGTTTTCCGGCGGCATGCGCCAGCGCATTGTCATTGCCATCGCGCTGGCGGCCAATCCGGATGTGCTGATCTGTGACGAGCCCACCACGGCGCTGGATGTGACCATTCAGGCGCAGATCCTGGAGCTCATCAACCGGCTGAAGGAAGAACGGCATCTCTCTGTCATTTTCATTACCCATGACCTGGGCGTGGTGGCCAATATGGCCGACGATATTGCGGTGATGTATGCCGGCAAAATCGTGGAGTACGGCACGGCGGACGACGTGTTCTACGATCCCCGCCATCCCTATACCTGGGCGCTGCTGTCTTCCATGCCGGATCTGGATACCAAGGAAAAGCTGGATGCCATTCCCGGCACGCCGCCCAATATGATCTATCCCCCGGTGGGAGACGCCTTTGCCGACCGGAACAAGTACGTTATGAAGATCGACTTTGAGCGGCAGCCGCCCAATTTCCCAGTGCCCGATACCCACTGGGCCGCCACCTGGCTGCTCCATCCCGATGCACCGAAGGTGGAGCCGCCGAAAATCATCACCGACCGCATCCAACGGATGCTGAAAAAGGCTGGAGGTGAACAGGCATGAGCACATACAGTGAGCAGGAACCGCTGCTGCGGGTGGAGCATCTTTGCCAGTATTTTAAAATGGGGGATTCGGAACTCAAAGCCGTGGACGACGTCAGCTTTGACATCCGAAAGGGCGAAGTTTTTGGCCTGGTGGGGGAATC
>CAZGBU010000152.1:0-3509 GCA_964523945.1 uncultured Oscillospiraceae bacterium | reverse complement strand
CTTTCTCCTTGCTTGCTCAGGCCTGCGGCACAGCGGCAGCCGCAGGCTCCACACAGACCTTGACGCCCTCAATGGAGCGGATGACCACACTGGTTCCGGCCGGGATCGTCATACCGCTGACCGAGCGGGCTGTCCACTCCACACCGCCCACCTTGACTGCACCGGTCGCCGAAAGATTGTCAATCGGCTCGGTGACGATTGCCTGCATTCCGATGATCCGGTCGGCGTTCGTACGGATCTGCCTGGGCTTGACATATCTGCGGACAAACGGCCGCAGGCACCCGAGCAGCACGAACGACACGGCCAGAAACAGCACCGCCTGCAGCCAGTATGGCGCATGAAACGCCGTTGCGACCAGCGCCGCCAGCGATCCGCCGGCAAACCAAATCGTCGTGAGCTGGACCGTCATCGCTTCCAGCACAAGAAAGACAACGGCCGCGATCGCCCAGCCAAAGAGATTCCACAGCATTCGGCTTCCCCTCCTTGTTATCTGTTCTCATACTTATTATAAAATCAATACATCTGTTTTGCAACGGTTTTCTATTCCATTCGGCGGTGCGCATTTTCTTATCCGGGAAATTGCTATTTACACCGGAATCCTGTATAATGGGATCAATTTCTGCATGAGATGAGGCGTCTGAATGAAATTCACCTGTTCTGTCCCCTGCCTGTTCGGGCTGGAGGGGCTGGTCGCGGACGAGCTGAAGCGGCTCGGGATGCAGGCCGTGCGTGCGGAAAACGGCCGCGTACTGTTTGACGGTGGCTGGCCGGAGGTCGCACGCGCGAACCTGTGCCTGCGGATGGGCGAGCGTGTGCTGATCGTGCTCGGCGAATTTCACGCGCCGACGTTCGACGCGCTGTTTGAGGGCACAAAGGCGCTGCCATGGGAGGATTTCATTCCGAAAGACGGCGCATTTCCAATTCGCTGCCGCACGGTGAACTCCGTGCTGCACTCTCAGCCGGACTGCCAGAAGATCGTCAAGAAGGCGATCTCCGTCCGGCTCGGTGCGCACTATGGTCTGAACTGGATGCCGGAAACCGGCGCGCTGTATCAGGTCCGCCTCTCGATTTTAAAGGACACCGCCTCGCTCGCAATCGACACCAGCGGCACGGGGCTGCACAAGCGCGGCTGGCGCGCGCAGGGCAATGAGGCGCCGCTGCGTGAGACGCTCGCTGCCGCCATCGTCCACCTCGCACGCTATCGCGGCCGCGAGACATTTGTCGATCCTTTCTGCGGCAGCGGCACGATCTGCATCGAGGCGGCGCTTGCCGCGATCAACCGCGCGCCGGGACTTGCGCGCAGCTTTGCCGCACAGCGCTGGGCGATGATGCCGCAGGCCATCTGGACCCAGGAGGCCGAGGCGGCGCGCGAGAGAGAGTATCGCGGGGAATACCGCATCTTTGGCCGCGACATTGATCCGAACAGCGTCGCCATCGCACGCTCCAACGCGCACAAGGCCGGCGTTGCGTCATACATTACATTTGCCGAAGCCGATGCGCGCACCACCGCGCTGCCGGCCGGCGACGGGATTCTCGCCGCCAATCCGCCGTATGGCCAGCGGCTCGGCGAGATCCGCGATGCGCAGCGGCTGTATCAGGAATTTGGCCGGCAAATGGAAGCAGAGGCGGGCTGGAAACAGTATATTCTGACCTCCGAACCGGAATTCGAACGTTTCTATGGCCGCCGTGCAATCAAAAAGCGTAAGCTCTACAACGGCATGATCCCGTGCTGTCTCTATATGTATTTCTGACAGGAGAGTTGTTCCATGCGCCATCTGTTCATTCTCAATCCTGCCGCCGGCAAAACCGATACGACCGATCTCTGGCGCGGAAAAATCGAACGTGCTTTTGCCGGGCTGGATTACGAGATCGTCGTCTCAGCGCGCCGCGGCGACTGTACGGCCATCGCGCACGACGCGGCACAGGCCGGGGAGCCGGTCCGTCTGTATGCCTGCGGCGGCGACGGAACGCTCAATGAGGTTGTCACGGGCATCGTGGGCTTTCCCAACGCGGCCGTGACGACACTGGCCGCCGGCTCCGGCAACGATTTTGTGCGCAATTTCTCCGAGACGGCGCCGTTTTCCGACCCAGCCTGCTTCCTTGAAACGGACGAGGCCCAGTTTGATCTCGTTCGCTGCGGCAGCGGCCGCTATTGCCTGAACGTCTGCTCGATGGGCTTCGACGCGCGCATCGGCACACAGATCGATCGCTACAAGCGCCTGCCGCTTGTCACCGGGTCCGGCGCGTATGTGATTTCGATCGCGGTCAATCTGGTGCGCGGCGTCCACCGGCCATATCATGTCGAGGTAAACGACGAGATCATCGATGATGAGCTGAGTCTGATCTGCATCTGCAACGGCCGCTGGTACGGCGGCGGGTTCCATCCGGTCCCCTCCGCCAGGCTCGATGACGGAATGCTCGACGTGCTGCTTGTGCGCGGTGTTTCCCGTCTGACCGTTGCGGCTGTCATCGGCAAGTATAAGAACGGCCGGTACGATCAGTTTCCACGCTTCATCCGCCACTTCCGCTGCCGTTCGATTCGTGTCTGCTGTCCGCAGGATGAAGATATCAATCTCGATGGCGAACTGATTTTCGGGCGCGATGTCACATTTTCCCTCGCAGAGGAAAAAATCCGCTTTTTTTACCCGAAGGGACTGCTCTACAACGAGTCATTCGACTAACTTTAAAGCAATCAAGAGCAATTTGAAGATATCAGAAGAAAATTGCCCGCTATATTAACACATTCTCCGTTTTTCCGATTTATCGCTGGAAAAACGGAGATTTTTACGGTTGCGGAATCCTAATATGTGCTATATTATAATACACGTTAGCACTCGGGCTTTTTGAGTGCTAAACCGAGCAAAACATGGTAAACTATATGAGGCGCTACGGCGCACTCATGGATGATTTAGGAGGTCATTTGCATGAAACTCATTCCGCTTGCTGACAGAGTCATCATTAAGGCTGTCGAAACGCAGGAAACCACCAAGTCCGGCATCATTCTCTCCACTGCGAACAAAGAGAAGCCCGAGGTCTTTGAAGTGGTTGCAGTCGGCCCCGGCGGCATGGTCGACGGCGTGGAAGTTGAAATGAATGTGGAACCCGGCGACAAGGTCATCACCTCAAAGTACTCGGGCACCGAGGTCAAAGTGGACGACGAGGAATACACCATCGTCCGTCAGGCCGACATTCTTGCGATCGTGGAATAATTCGGGAGGTAGACAATCATGGCAAAGCAGATTATTTTTGGCGAGGAAGCGCGCAAGGCGCTGCAGTCCGGCATTGACCAGCTCGCCGATACCGTTAAAGTAACCCTTGGCCCGAAGGGCCGCAACGTCGTGCTCGGCAAGCCCTACGGCGCGCCGCTGATCACAAATGACGGCGTCACCATCGCGAAGGACATCGAGCTGGAGGATGCGTTCGAGAACATGGGTGCGCAGCTCGTCCGTGAGGTCGCCACCAAGACCAACGACGTTGCCGGCGACGGCACCACCACCGCCATGCTGCTT
>CAZGBU010000151.1:0-3545 GCA_964523945.1 uncultured Oscillospiraceae bacterium | reverse complement strand
GCCGCGTTTGACCAAAAGCAAACCCGCGTGAGGAACCTCACGCGGGTTTTTTCAGCGGCCGCGCTGCGCGCGGCGCAGCCGTTATGCGAGCTGCAGCGCCATTTCCACGCACGACCACACGCCAAAGGGCGTCGGATACGCCGTCAGCGGCCCGGACGGACAGAAGCCGGTGGCCTCATAACAGCGCCGCGCACGGTCGTTGTTGCAGAACACGGCCAGCGTCATCCGGTCGGCACACAGCGTGTCCCGCGCGTAGGCGGCAGCCAGCGCGAGCAGCGCTCTGCCGGCCCCGCTGCCCCGGCGCGCGGGATCGACGATCACAAAGCCAAGCCGCACAGTGCGGCCGTCCGCTCCGTCCGGGCGGCGGAGAAACAGGTGCCCCACAAGGTGGCCCGCCCCGTCGACAGCGCTGAGCGGGATCGTCCGGCCGCCTGGCGCAGCCGACGCATAGGCCCGGTCCAGCGCGTCGCCGGAGAGCGGGTACGGACCGACCAGCCCCGCCGACCATTGATACAGACTCTTCTCATCCGGGATCCAGCGGCAGATCACCGCCGAATCCGCCGGGCAATAACGCCGGAGCTTCAAATTGTCCGCTTCCATCCTGCGCTGCTCAGGCATGGCGGGGTCAGCCGACCGGCTCATAGCCGTCCGGGATCGGTTCGTTGTTCGCAATCTCACCCACGTCACGCCGGCGATCGAGCACGAACAGCACGACGGCAGCCACGACCGCAGCCCCACGCAGCGCCAGATGCGCCGCTGTCAGGCCGGTCAGCGCCACCGATCCGGCGATGGCCAGACCGGCCAGCACGGCAAGCGCCAGCGCCTGCACAATCAGATCTGCCAGCGCCGCGCGGGGGAAACGCACGCGCGTCATCTCAAGGTGGAACATCGTCATGCGCCGCGGCGCGAACACCGGGAAGAGCGTGTAGAACCCGGCAATGATGGACGCGACCAGCGCCGCTGCGTCGGCCACGATGGCGGGAAGCTGCCCGGAGTAGGCGGTGCGCCACAGCAGCACCCCGGCCGATACCCCCAGCACGAGCAGCGCCAGCAGCGCATACGCCACCCGGTATGCCCGGCGGGCGCGGTCGGACTGCAAGCAGACATAATACGGCGCGGTGTAGAGCATGACGACCCGGCCCGCCTTGCCGGGCACCCGGAACGCCTGATAGCCGAGCGTTTTGCGCTGGAGGCCGCGCGTGCGGCGGCTGGCAAAGTCGCGGCTCATCGCCCTGGCCGTGTTCCCGTCCATGGCCGTTGTGGCCAGCGCCTGCAGCTGAAAAGATGTGTTCGAATACATCGCGTTTCCTCCTCTCAATTCATTTCATTTTCTGCAATTTCAGTTTACCATATTTTCCGGCTGCTGCAAAGTGTCTGCCCGGGTGATCCGCGCCTGGCAAAACGGACCGGCCGCACGCGGATTTTGCTTCCCATTTGCCCGGATCTGCGCTACAATAGGGACAGAAAACGGAGCTTAGGCTCCCGAAAGGAGAAATCGTATGGCGCTCGCGATCGAATACATCTGGCGCGACCGGAAGCGGCACTTCGGCCTGCCGCTGAGCTTTACGCGCTATTCCCTTTGTGAGGACCGGCTGTTCCAGAGCATCGGCCTGTTCAACGTCCATGAGGACGAAACGCTGCTCTACCGCGTGCGGGATATCGCCGTCCGCATCTCGCTCGGTCAGCGGATCTTTGGCGTCGGCACCGTGACGGTATACTCGTCCGACAAGACCCAGCCGAGCCTGGAGCTGAAAAACATCAAGCGCCCGCGCGAGGTCAAGGAGCTGCTGCACCGGCAGGTGGAGGAGATGAAAATCGCCCGGCGCATGCGCCTGGGCGAGATGCTCGAGAACTACGACGAGATCGACGACGGGCCGGACGACGACGAATAAAGGAGGCGCGCAATGCAGACCGATGCGCTCGGCAGCTGGCTGCCGCTGCTCGCAGACACGATGGCAGAGCCGTATTTTGCGCGTCTGGCCGCACAGGTCGACGCGGCGCGGAAGGCCGGCGCGGTGTACCCGTCTGAAGAAAACCTGTTCCGCGCGTTTGCGCTCTGCCCGCCGGCGCGCGTGCGCGCCGTGATCCTCGGGCAGGACCCATACCACGAACCGGGCCAGGCGAATGGGCTGGCGTTTTCGGTGCCGGACGGCGTGCCGCTGCCGCCGTCGCTGCGCAACATCTTCCGCGAGCTGGAGACGGACCTCGGCCGCCCTGCGCCCGCCTCGGGCGACCTGACGCACTGGGCCAGGCAGGGCGTGCTGCTGCTCAACACGGTGCTGACCGTCGCGCATGGGCAGGCCAACAGCCACGCGCGCTTCGGCTGGCAGACCTTCACCGACGCGGTGATCGCGCGCTGCGGCCGCCTGCCGCAGCCGGTGGCATTCGTGCTCTGGGGCGCACAGGCGCAGAAAAAGCGTGCGCTGATCGGAACGGACGCGCCGCGGCTGGTGCTGTGCGCGCCGCACCCGAGCCCGCTCTCGAGTTATCGCGGCTTTTTCGGCAGCCGGCCGTTTTCGCAGATCAACGACTTTCTGGCCGAACACGGCGCCGCGCCGATCGACTGGTGAACAGGCAGGTGCCGCCACAGCGCACTTCGTTGGGGCAAAGTCCGTTCAACTCCGTTTCCGCCTGACGGCGAAAACTGTGTTCTCTCTCTTGCCCCTCCTCTCCCCATGCAAACGGCAGTTTACATGGGGTCCCGAACATGCTCGCACGTTTGCGGGCTGAGCGGTGTTTTTTCCGAGGCGCATGTCCCCGGAAAAACGGATTCAATCTGATTTCGCCGCCTGCGGGCGGCGAAACTCTGCCGAGGGCTTTTGGCCCGCAAGAGCATTTCTGCTTCCTGCATAGGGTTCGCTTTTTTGACAGTCTGACCCGCCCGGCGCGATCCCGTGCCGGGCGGGTTTCTGCGCATCCGGCCGGCGCCGGCTCAGCCATACAGCGCCGGCAGCTCGGCGAGTGGCGCATCGGAGATTAGGAAGGCCGTTGCGGCGCACACAAAGCCGTTCCCGCCGTCGTAGAGCGCCGTGACCGTCGCGACCCCGTCCGGCCAGGTCATCGCCACGAGGCGGCAGCCGTCGAAGTCCGCCGGCGCCGGCACGGCATACGGCGTCTGCTGCACCAGGCGCGCCATAATTGTACTGGCCGCCAGCGGCACGGCGCCGAGCGTCCCGGCGAGCTGATTCGGGAGCGATGCGGCGGCCAGCTGCAGCGCAGAATCCGTCAGCCTCGCCTGTTCGAGCGCGGTAAGCGTCTCCCCGCTGCCCGCCGCCAGGTCGAGCAGCTGCGTCCGTCTGACCGAATAGACCTCGCACCAGGTTGCCTCCCCGCGGATGCTCTGCAGCAGCGTCTGCGCCATTGCCGTCAGCTCCGGGTCGGACGAATACAGGCCGATCATCGACCGGTCCGCGTCCGCCGCGCCCGCGAGGGCGGCGCGCGCCTGATCCTGCGCCCATGCGTCATCCGCCGCACCGTCTGCCGGCACAGCACGCAGCGAAACCGCCGCAGCCGCCGCGCAGGCCGCCTCGATCTGCGCCGCGTCC
>CAZGBU010000150.1:0-3592 GCA_964523945.1 uncultured Oscillospiraceae bacterium | reverse complement strand
TTTTCCGTTTTGTCATTTCAATGAGCCCCCATTTCCGCATCAGATTGAATCTTTGTCAATTCCATTATTCCATATCAGGCAGGCAGTCGTCAATTGACAAAGCTGTAAATTTCAGATCAACACATTTGTTCTCATTGCATATCACGGGATGCCGCTTCCTTGCAGAAACGCAATCACTTGGACTGTCTCCGGCGTATCCACAGTTGATGCCTGTGCCCGTGCCGGAAACGGCGCGCCGCGCGATCCACTTCACCGCCTGAGTGGATGCTGTCAATCTGCCGCTGCGCACACCTGCTCCGCATTCATTCGTTCATTTTTATTGTTCCAGTTTCCCTTAACCAGGAAGATTTCTACTCATTTTATTGAACGACATTTCTTGGCATCATTTTGGTTGAAATATATAATTTTAAGTAGAATTCTGAAGAAATATATGATAAAATAGACATCAGCAAAACAGATACATCCAATTTCAGGATATTTATTTTTATTTTGACGAAAATACTTGAAAGGTGCTGTATCCTGTCATATAATAGTCCAAACTGGAAAAGGCGGTGGCCCGCGCTGCCGCAGAGGAGGAGGAAACATGATGCGCACTGCACCACAGCGGCTGAGCCGCAGCATCCGGCTGTATCTGCTGGGCACTCTGGTGGCTGTGGAACTGCTGATGTCGTTTTCCTTCCTGGGCTATTTCCACATTGAACCGATCTCAATCACCATCGCCTATATTCCCGTTCTGCTGGCAGGCGCGCTGCTCGGCCCATTTGAGGCGATCATTCTAGGTACCGTATTTGGACTGGCCAGTATGTGGAAGGCCTCAGCCGGCTATGTTATGACGTTCGATCAGCTCTTTTCGCCAATCATGAGCGGCCATCCGCTTGAAAGCATTCTACTCAGCGTCGGCAGCCGCGCATTGTTCGGATTGATCATTGGGGTGCTCTACAGCGCCGCAAGACGCACCAGGCACCCTGCTGTCTGGATTGGTATTATTTCGTTTTTGGGGCAGCAAATTCACGCCGCCCTGGTCTACTGCGCCATGTGGTTGTTCTTTCCGGAAACAGGATTTACACCGATTGATTCCATCCGCAGCCTTGCTACTCTCAACGGGGTCCTGACCAGCCTGGTTACAACAGGGCTGGTACTGCTGATCTGGCTCGTTTTGCAATCGAGGAGCTGGCAGCAATTCCTGAATAGAATTGAAGCCGCACAGCGTTTTCGGCCTGGTGTGCGATACCATATTGTTTCGTTGGTGTGCATGATTGTAGTTGCGCTCGTTTCGTCCATTGCCGTTGCCATCTATTTTGTGGACCGGATGGAGATGGTGCTCGACCAGCAGGGCACGATTCTGACTGCCGGCGAGCATGCAGATCTGATCCATCTGCAGATTCAGTTTCTCGTCGGCGTACTCTCGTTGATGGCGCTGGTTATCGTGTTTCTGATCTTCAATCGGCTCTACAACACCTATATGGACCGTGAAGCCAAACTCGATGCGCTGACTGGCGTCTTAAACCGCAGGGCGTTCTTCCAGTCCTGTACAAAGGCGCTGCGTACTCTTTCACCGCAGGAGGGCGCGGACGGATACTTTATCATGGTAGACATGGATCGCTTTAAGCAGATTAACGACCAGGAGGGGCATCCGGAGGGGGATCGTGTTCTGAAAGAGGCCGCAATGGAACTGGAGGCCGCTTTCAGCCGGAACGGTTTCGTTGGCCGGGTTGGCGGCGATGAGTTTGCTGTCATGATCTATCTGCCCATCACCCGTGATGAGCTGGAACGGAGCCTGCAGCGCTTTCAAACACGACTCCATCAGATTCGGTGGAGCGGCCATCCGATGACGTGCAGTATCGGCGCTCAGCCAGCCACTGCCGCAGGTGGTGCGGAAGCGCTGTATCAGGCGGCTGACAATCTGCTGTATCTGGCAAAGGCACGCGGGCGAGATCAATATGTGATTGGCCCGGCAGGCGAAACGCATGCAGCTGAGGTAACTGACGAACAGCAGCTTGAAATCCAGCTCAATTGAATGAAAACACGCCGTTGCCAAGTGGCAGCGGCGTGTTTTCGGTTTAAAACTGACGCGTCAGACAATGCCCTGCGAGAGCATGGCCTCGGCAACTTTCAGGAATTCCGCAATATTGGCACCGGCAGCCAGGTTGCCCCTGCAGCCGTAGCGCTCTGCAGCGGCCGCCACGTTGGCATAGATGCCGCGCATGATATCGTGCAGCCGCGTGTCCACCTCGTCAAAGCTCCAGGCCAGACGCAACGCGTTCTGACTCATCTCCAGTCCGCTCGTCGCGACGCCGCCTGCGTTTGACGCCTTGGCCGGCGCAAACAGGATGCCGCTCCCCTGCAAAAATTCGATTGCCTCTGCCGTCGTCGGCATATTTGCACCCTCGGCCACGGCGAAGCATCCGTTCGCAACGAGCAACTTGGCGCCGTCCAGCCCCAACTCATTCTGGGTCGCGCATGGCAGCGCGATCTGGCACGGCACCGACCAGATACCATCGCTGCCAGGCACAAACTTCGCGCCCGGGGCATATTCCAGATATGCACTGATGCGCGCGCGGCGCACCTCTTTGATCTCGCGGATCAGCTGGAAGTCAATGCCGTTGTCATCGACAATATAACCGCTGGAGTCGCTCATCGCCACAACGGTGCCGCCGAGCGCCGTTGCTTTCTGATTGGCATAGGTCGCGACATTGCCAGACCCGGAAATCACCACCCGGCAGCCGGCAAAGCTGGGGCCATGATCGCGCAGCATCTCGTCTGCGAAATAGCACAGGCCATAGCCAGTCGCCTCGGTCCGTGCAAGTGAGCCGCCATACGGAATGCCCTTTCCGGTCAAAACACCGGTAAATTCATTACAGATGCGCTTGTACTGGCCGAACAAATAGCCGATTTCACGACCACCGACGCCAATATCGCCAGCCGGCACGTCACAGTCCGGCCCGATATGACGGTACAGCTCAGTCATAAAGCTCTGGCAAAAGCGCATGACCTCAGCATCGGACTTGCCGTGTGGATCAAAATCCGATCCGCCTTTGCCGCCGCCCATCGGCAGGCCGGTCAGGCTGTTTTTGAACACCTGCTCAAAACCGAGAAACTTGATGATAGACAGATTGACGCTCGGGTGGAAACGAAGGCCACCCTTGTACGGGCCGATCGCCGAATTAAACTGGACGCGGTAGCCGCGGTTGACCCGAACCTTGCCGGCATCATCGATCCACGGAACGCGAAATACAACGACCCGCTCAGGCTCGACCAGGCGTTCAATCAGGCCCTCACGTTCGAACTCAGGCCGCGTGCTGACAACCGGTTCCAGACTGGCAAGCACCTCGTCTGCCGCCTGTAAGAACTCTTTCTGCTCCGCATTGCGCGCAGCAAGCCCGGCGTACACTTCTGCCAGGTAGGTATTCTGAATTGCCACTGTATGATGCTCCTTTGTATATTCTGCATAAATCCCATCCATCCTATCATGTTCTGCATGTATTTGCAAGTTATGCATCGTCAATTTGAAAAAAATCAGATTTTATCTTGCTTGATTAGAATATGGGGCGCACCGGCATTTTGCCGATGCGCCCAAAGGGATTATAGAATG
>CAZGBU010000149.1:0-3605 GCA_964523945.1 uncultured Oscillospiraceae bacterium | reverse complement strand
GGCTCTGATTTTGGTGCCAGCCCCCCTTGCCAACGATTTTGTTACACATACTTCCGTGGGGGTGTTAGTTTAATATCAGATGGAAGCGCGGAGGCGGAACACGCCATGAAAGACGGGGATAAACGATATTTCAAGTGGGGCCTGACAGTGTTCCTGACGCTGACGGCAACGCTGATTGCGGTAGCTGTGCTGACCGATCTGTCAGGCACGGCTGCCGCGCTTCGCACTGTCGTATCTGTGCTCTCACCGATTCTCTACGGCCTTGGATTTGCCTATCTGCTCAATCCGATTGTCCGCGTGGTCGAGCAGGTGGTGACGCCGCGCCTGCTGCGCCGGGGCGTGACGCAGCGGCGTGCCAAAATGGCTGGCCGCGTGACGGGAATCCTGCTGGCACTGCTGGCGGTTGTTCTGGTGATCTATACGCTGATTTCACTTGTTCTGCCGCAGCTCGGTGAGAGCATCACCAGCATCGCCTCGAACCTTTCAGGCTACTACGGCCAGGTGGAGTCATGGGTGCTGGAGCGGCTGGATAACCATCCGGCGCTCAGGGGCTATGCCGACACAGTGCTTGACCGGTTCTATGTCTGGCTGGAGGGCTGGCTGGAAAACGACTTGCCGCAGGCCATTCAGACGGTGATGGCCGCGGTGACCAGCTCTGTGGTATTGGTGCTGCGCCGCCTGCTGTATCTGATTATTGGGCTGATCATCTCGGTGTATGTGCTGTTCTCCCGCGATCGATTTCTGGCGCAGTCGAAAAAACTGATTATTGCGGCTTTTTCTCCATCGCGCGCTGACCGGATCCTGACGTTGGCGCGGCGCTGCCATCGCATTTTTGGCAGCTATGTGACGGGAAAGATCCTTGACGCGATGATTGTCGGTGTGCTCTGCTTTGTCGGCATGAGCTTTTTGCGCCTGCCGTTTCCAATGCTGATCGCGACGGTGATCGGCATGGCCAATGTCATTCCGTTTTTTGGACCATACCTCGGCGCCATTCCAAGCGCGGTGCTGATCCTGCTGATCAGCCCGGTGCAGTGCCTTTATTTTGTTTTCTTCATTCTTGTGCTGCAGATCATCGACGGTCATGTGATCGGTCCGCGGATCCTCGGCGATACGGCGGGGCTGTCCGGCTTCTGGGTGATTGTGAGTATTACGGTCATGGGTGGGTTGTTTGGCCTGCCGGGGCTGCTGCTGGGCGTGCCGGTGTTTGCGTTCTTGTATTCGCTGGTTGCGGATTGGGTCGACGCAAGGCTGCGCGCGGCAGGCCGCCCGACCCAGACTAGGCGGTATTATGCAGTAAAATGCGTCTCCGACCTGGAGCGGGAGGATTCCGGGACGGATCCGGCTGCGGAAGAACCGCCGGCGCAGCCCGATTCCCAGGTCCAGCCAGCGGAATCGACGGATTCCGAGCCGCAGCTTGAAACACGGCTGCCATCCGCCCCAGACGGGCAGACAGACGATAACAAAACCGACTAAGCAGCGGGCTGCCGGCCTGCCGCAGACGATTGGAATACCTCCTGACGGAGCATTGGGGGAAAACTATGTGAAAGGGAACCGCCAGGGTTCCCTTTCGTGTTCCGTCAAGATTGTATTTACAGCTTGTCAGAAACCCGGGAGAGATTCTAACAAGCCGCGGCGGGCAAATGTGCCCGCCGCTTTTTTGCCGGGGCGCACAAAGGTGCCGCGCGGTATATTGTCCGCCTGCCGCGAATAGGATTTTTCAGGAGATTCTAGCGGAGAGGTGGAAGCATGGACTACACAGCCAACAAGATTATGCTGCGCGGCGAGCTGGCGCAGCTTCCCGCATTTTCCCACGAAAATCACGGCAGACGCTTTTTCGCGTTCCCGCTCCGGGTGGAGCGGCTGTCGGGCACCGTGGATGTGCTCGATGTGATTGTGCCGGAATCCGTCCTCGAGTCGGTCGACCTGTCCGGTGGCCATATGGTAGAGGTAACGGGTCAGCTGCGCTCGTTCAACAATCGAATGGGGACCGGGCGCAAGCTTATCATCTCCGTGTACTGCGAGCAGATGCGCGCGTGCGACGGAGAGCCGGACAATCAGGTGCAGCTCGAGGGTGCAATCTGCAAATCACCGGTGTTTCGCCGTACGCCGCTCGGACGCGAAATCTGCGATGTCATGCTGGCCGTCAACCGACAGTACCACCGCGCAGACTATCTGCCGTGTATCGTATGGGGACGGACGGCACGCGATGTGGCGGGTCTGCCGGTTGGAACGCGGTTGTCGGTGACGGGGCGGCTGCAGAGCCGGGAGTACATCAAGATGCTCGAGACGGGCGGAGAAAAGCGGACGGCATTTGAAGTATCTGCCGTGACGGCCACGCCGGTTGCGTCGGATCCGGAGGGTTGACAGACAGCGCGCCGGCGGGTATCCTGACGGCAGGAGGCGATTGCCATGCGGTTATTTGTTGCCATCCTGCCGCCGGAGACGATCCGGCAGCGCCTGCTGTGCGCACAGCAGGCGCTGGCACAGCAGGGGCGCGGGCGCTTTGTGCCGGCGGAGAACCTGCATCTGACACTGGCGTTCCTCGGCGAAACAGAGCGGTTACGTGCTGCGGAAGATGCATTGCATATGGTTCAATCTGCGCCGATCCTGCTGCGGCTGTCCGGTGTCGGCTGCTTCGGCGATCTGTACTGGGCCGGTATGGAGCGGTCGGACGAACTTGACGATCTGTATCAGCAGCTCTGCCGGGCGCTGCGCGGAGTGGGCTTCGTGCTCGAGCGGCGCGCGTTCCGGCCACACTGGACCCTGTGCCGGTCGTTTCATCCGGCGGAAGCGTTTGATCCGTCAGCCGCGTCGCGCGCACTTGGAATGCCGCAGTTCTGCGCGGACCGGATCAGCCTGATGCGATCTGTGCGCGGCGATGGCGGGATGATCTATACGGAGGTCGCGGTGCAGCCGCTCCTGTGATCCAACACATAAGAAGCGCAGCCGCGGCGCAAACGAGCCGCGGCTGCGCTGTAATCCTGCCGCGTCCCGCCACAAAAAATGCGCCTTCTGATTGCCGTGGTGTGCTGCTGGCTGCACCTGCAATAATGTTCACGGAACGTTCACGAAGCTGTGAAAGCCTGTTCATGATTCCGCCGGAAAGATGTGGTATGCTATCCGCACAAAGAGGACACGAAGTCATCTGCTTCAGGCGGGGTCCCGGACCGATGCTGCGGCAAGCGCTGCGGATCAGCCGACGGAACGGGCGATGCGAACCGCCGCAGTCCAATTTGATTTTAGATAGATTCTTGCGCGCAGTTCAAAATGGCGAACTGCGCGCAAGCCGACTCTGGGAACAGACGCCGGGCGGCAAAACAAAAAAGGGCATGGCGGCACGGGCGGCACCAATAAAACAGTATAAGATTGTTTTCGGAAAACGGCGTAGCTTGCGGGCTATGCCGTTTCTCCATTTTGCAGGTCATTCAGCAAAGACGCAGGAAGTATTCCCACAAGGTCGTAGGAAATATCAATTTGCTGTTCCCTATATCCCTTTGACTTGTCGGGCGCGTGAACATTGTCAACGCCGATTTGAAATTGTAAGAAAACGCCGAAGAAATTTTGTAGTTTTTCGGCGGGGGGGGGTAACAAAAATTAGGTACTGC
>CAZGBU010000148.1:0-3631 GCA_964523945.1 uncultured Oscillospiraceae bacterium | reverse complement strand
AAAAACTACAAAATTTCTTCGGCGTTTTCTTACAATTTCAAATCGGCGTTGACAGAAACATCGCCGTAGAGGTTGACGGCGTGACGCTTTATGTGCAGTCGCTGGAGCAGTATGAACCCTGGTTTCCGGTGGAGACGATGATGGGCGACTATGTCGGCCCCGCCCCGTATTACAGCGACGACGGCGAGGAGACGTTTATCTACTATGCATCCCAAGTCGAATGGTAAATAAGGATCGGCGGCTCCGGGTTGGAGCCGCCGATCCGTTTTTTAACCGTTTTTGTGCCGCTTCGCTGCGCCGATAAAGTCACGGAACAGCGGGTGCGCCTTGTTCGGCCTGCTCTTGAATTCCGGGTGGAACTGTACGCCCACAAACCACGGATGCTCCGGGATTTCGACGATTTCAACCAGACGATTGTTCGGCGAAGTACCGGCAAGCAGCATGCCTTTCTCCGTCACCGCATCGCGGTACTCATTGTTGAACTCATAGCGGTGACGATGGCGCTCATAGATCACGGGCTGACCATAGGCGCGGAACGTGTTGGAGTCTTCGCTGGTCACAGAGCACGGATATGCGCCGAGGCGCATCGTGCCGCCCTTGTCGGTGATATCGCGCTGTTCGGGCATCAGGTCAATGACTTTATGCGGCGTCGTCTCTGAAAACTCGCCGGAGTGTGCATCGGCCAAGCCAAGCACGTGGCGCGCAAACTCGACAACCGCCATCTGCATGCCCAGGCAAATGCCGAAAAACGGGATCTTCTGCTCGCGTGCCCAACGGATCGCAGAAATTTTGCCCTCGATGCCGCGGTCGCCGAAGCCACCGGGCACCAGCACGCCATCGCAGCCGCACAGCAGCTCCGGCGCATTCTGATCGTTGAGCAGTTCAGAGTCGACCCAGCGGATGTCCACCTGTACATCGTTTTCGATTCCGCCGTGCGTCAGTGCCTCGGCGACGGACAGATATGCGTCATGCAGCGCAACATATTTTCCAACCAATGCAACGGTCACGCAGCCACGACCGGGCGCTTTGGCACGGTCAACCATCGCCTCCCACTCCGTCAGATCCGGGCGCTGATCGGTCAGTCCAAGCTCCTTGCAGACGGCGTCTGCAAGCCCCTCCCGCTCTAGCATCAGCGGCACTTCATATAAAATCGGCGCGGTCAGGTTCGGAATGACGTTTTCAGGCGGGATGTTGCAGAACAACGAAATCTTCTTCCGGATATCGTCTGGAATATCTGCATCAGCGCGGCATACGATCACATCCGGCTGAATACCGATGGACAAAAGCTCCTTGACGGAATGCTGCGTCGGCTTGCTCTTTAGCTCGTGCGAACCGGGAATGGATACAATCAGCGAAACATGGATGTACATGACGTTCTGGCGGCCAACCTCCTGACCAACCTGCCGGATGGCCTCGAGGAACGGCTGGGACTCGATATCACCGACGGTGCCGCCGATCTCTGTGATAACGACATCCGGATTATCGATCCGGCCAACACGGTACACACGCTCTTTGATCTCATTGGTGATGTGCGGGATCACCTGGATCGTGCCGCCAAGAAAATCACCGCTGCGCTCGCGATTGAGCACCGACCAGTACACCTTGCCGGAGGTGACGCTGGAGTTCACAGTCAGGTTTTCGTCAGTAAACCGCTCATAGTGGCCCAGATCCAGGTCGGTTTCAGCCCCGTCGTCAGTGACAAAAACCTCGCCGTGCTGATACGGACTCATCGTGCCGGGGTCTACGTTGAGATAGGGATCAAATTTCTGCAGCGTGACCTTCAGGCCGCGTTGCTTCAGCAGCCGCCCGAGCGATGCGGCGGTAATGCCCTTGCCCAGACCAGAGACAACGCCGCCCGTAATAAAGATATACTTGACTGACATGACACGCTCTCCTTTTCCCGTCCTTGTTGCGCCAAATTACATTCAAGTTATTTTAATGGCTTTCTTCCTGCGCGTCAAGTCAATCCGGCAAATCCGGCGCCATTTCTCCCAGATTCGGCACAATGCCAAACTGGAGCTTCGGCAAGTCCGTCGTCAACGTAATACTATGGCGGGTTGCGTTATCGTGCATGACAAATCGGATTTATGCATTTCCATTCCTGCGTTGAAAGCGGTTCCGTTCAGCCGGAAAGATCCCAGAACACCAGAGTTTTTCACAATCTCCACAGGTTTCTCCACAGGGCATATCTTGTAGTACGAATCCTAACAATAATCAATTCATAGTTGACATAACCCTATCCAACATAAAAAGCCAATTCCTCGGCGCTGAGCGATTCGTGCAGCGCCAGATTGATACCGCAGCCAAGCAGGCGCGACAAGTCGCGGATGCAGGCATCAATATCGGTGGGCGTAACGATCAAATCCGACGGGATGGGGTTTTCCTCCGGCCGCTGTCCGGCGAGCTCCGCTGCCAGCGTCCGGGCACTCACAACAGTTGGTACGCCGACGGAGACAACTGGCACCCCCAGACTGTCATGGTTGAACGCCTCGCGGCTGTTGCCGACACCCGAGCCGGGCACGATCCCAGTATCGGAGAGCTGTACGGTGCGGCAGAGGCGCTCTGGCTTCCACGCGGCGAGCGCGTCGATGACAATCACGCGATCCGGGCGGACGCGGCTGATCACGCTGCGCACAACCTCCGCGCTTTCAAGTCCTGTTGTGCCGAGTACACCGGGCGAGACAGCGCTGACGGGTCGAAACGCCGCAAAGTGCTCCGGCAGCCGGCGAATCAGGTGGCGCGTCACCAGCAGATGCTCCAGGGTCTTGGGACCGACGGCGTCCGGTGTAACAGCCGTGTTCCCCAACCCAACAACCAGCACGGCGGCGCCCGGCGTCAGTCCAAGCAGCCGCCGCAGCTGCACAGACAGCACACCGGCTGTGCGGTCAAACGCATGGGGACGGCGCTCGCGCACCGGTCCCAAATCCAGCGTGACATACCGACCCCTGGGTTTGTGCAGCGCCTGTTCGCCGCGGTCGTCGAGGATTTCCACAAGCGTTACGTCGACGCCGTCGATTTCACGCTCGCGCGCGGCAACGCCCGGCAGCTGTGTCGTCTCCCCTGCTGACTCACGCCAGAGCTCATGTGCCTCTACAGCAAGATCGGTTCTCTTTTCCATCGGTGTCACCTCCCAGCTAGTTTGGCTCCGCAGGCAGCTGCTATACCGCCAAACTGCTGAAAAAACAAAAAAACTATTGATTTTATCCAGCCGGCGCGCTATAATACATTCCTGCATGAGAACTTTTGGTTTGATCAGAATCAAGCGGATTCGCGACTGAGGAGGTGTAACCGTGCCCAACATTAAATCTGCCAAAAAGAGAGTCGAACTGAGCCGGGTGCAGAACGAGCGCAACCGGAGAGAAAAGTCTGCGCTCAAGACCACCATCAAAAAGTTTGACGCCGCCGTGGCCTCCGGAGACCGCGAACAGGCCGCCGCTGCTTACAAAGCCGCCGTCAAGGCGATCGATCAGGGTGTGACAAAGGGGATTCTGCACAAGAATACCGCCGCCCGCAAAAAGAGCAGCGTCACGCTGAAGCTGAATGCAATGGCGTAATATCAAATTGGCCCCCTCCTGAAGGCGTGTCAGCACAGGGGCATCTTTCGGAATAGCGAGCAGGCAGGTAATGCAGT
>CAZGBU010000147.1:0-3642 GCA_964523945.1 uncultured Oscillospiraceae bacterium | reverse complement strand
TAAAATAATCTTAAAAGCGTCTATTGACATGTAAAACACGTCAATTTATAATTAAAATACGATAATTGTGTTTCCTTCCAAATACAGTGGGATCGCTTCACAGAACGCGCAGTTCCCTTCCTGCGTTCCCGAATACTCAAATCTGTTCTTCACAACGGGATGATGGAGAAACAAGCTTGACACGATTTGCATAAACCCTGTTTTCATATCGCTTGCCGATGTCGTATACCACGTACACACCATACCGGACCTCAATCATAGAGCCTGTTTTCCAGCCAATACCGTCTATCTGCATTTCACCATAACCGTAACCCGACCCATCATCAAACACAATCTCTGTGTTGTTTTCTCTGGCTTCACAGCATAACGTCAGATCGTGACTGACAGCTGCAAAAGCGATGCTGTCATCTCTCCGATGACGGCATCGCTTTTCCTGTCATATTGCGGCTGCCTGGCAGATTATTTTTCCTCCTCTGCGATTTTCAATCGCCGCATCGCGCTTTTCAGGGAAACTACCATATCCGTGATCAGCTTGATCTCTGTGCTGCTGCAGTCAGCCACCAGCTCACAGAGCCAGTGATGCAGAAGCGGCTGCGCCTGATGAACCTCCATGCAGAGCAGCTCGTCTGCGGAGCAACCCAGCGCATTGAGAATATCCACAAATGTCTGCAGGCTGGGAACACTATTGCCGGTTTCAATATGACTGATGTGCGTCACGCCGACGCCGGCCGCTTCTGCGAGTTTTTCCTGTGTAATCTTCTTTTCCTGGCGAACCGCACGAATCCGCGCGCCGAGGAACCGGTAGTCGAACATGCAAACAGCTCTCCTCAATCATCGATGCACTTGTATTGTATGTGCAATTTGGCCATGATATAATGATCTTAAAGTGCAATCGATCACACAGGCATAGTCAAAAGCTGCTTTTCCCGGGCGCATTTTTGACTTGCTTCGGGGCTGTACGGGCGCCGCAGTCAAGGCGCGCCATTGGCGGTGATGCCAGGCCGGCAGTATGGAGGTATGATATGAGCAGAGTAATCTATGAGAAGAAATATCCAAAAGAACCCCTGGAGGACGCAGCGACCCTGCCAGAAACGGCAAAGCCGGACAGTGCCGGGGCGGATGAACATCTTTCTTATGAAGCGATTTTGAAGTGGCTGTGCGAGGATTCCGTCAGCATTCCGATACCGGGCCGGCTTCGCGCAGCGGCAGACTTTATACGGATCGCCCGCGAGGTATCAGAGCTGTACCATCTGGACGTCAAAATTACGGAGCACAGCGACCGCATCGCGGTAGACTTTGCGTTCAATGCCACTGCCGACCTGCGCGAACTCAGGAAAGTCGTAAGCTATGCAGATGACATTGCATTCTTTTCCAACATTATGGGGTATGAGATCATATTGTGCCTGGACTATTATACACACGCCGTTTTTCGCCGCGGCCGCCTGATTCATCCCTGACGGCCGACCGCTCCACTTGTGAAAAGCAGATAAATGCAGTGCGGCAAAACTGTGCGAATTGCAGGCTTGCAAATGCGGAAAACTGTGTTAAACTCTTACCATAAGCACCAAAAGGAACGACCAGGCGGCTGTGCCTGCGCAATGCGCTGGGCATGCACAGAAGAAAAGACGGGGCCGGCAGCCTCGTCTTTTTTTGAATCCGCCGCAGCCAGGAGGAATCCGCATGGATCTGCAAAAGGGCAGCCTGCCCGGCATTTATCGCAAATACCTTCTGTCAGCCATCGGCAGCGCGCTGATTTCCACGATCTACATCAGCGTAGACATGATAGCCGTCGGGCAATACAGCGGGCCGACTGGCGCGGCGGCGTTCTCATGTGTCAACCCGATCTATTCGGTGATGATTGCGCTCGGGCTGCTGTTCGGCATCGGCGGCTCGGTTTGGATGGGCAATGCGCTCGGCCGCGGCCGCAAGCACGATGCCGACGAATACTTCACCGTGACCGCCATCGCCGCCGTGATCGTCTCGGCTGTACTGTGCGCGGCGGTACTGATCTGGCTGGAGCCGCTGCTGCGGCTGTTCGGTGCGGACGATGCACTGCTGCCGTATTCCGTCTCGTACGCGAAGTGGATTGCAATTGCGGTGCCGATGTTCATCCTCGGTGTCACGCTCGGTGCATTTGTGCGCAACGACGGCGCGCCGGGACTCTGCGCCATCTCGACGCTGATCGGCGGCGGGCTGAACATGGTACTCGACTATGTACTTGTGTTCGGGTTCGACATGGGTATGTCCGGCGCGGGGCTTGCGACAATGATCGGGCAGCTCACCATGCTGATCGTGCTGCTGACCCACTTCTGCCGCCGTCGCTGTACGCTGCGCTTCGTCCGCCCGGCGCAGGCGCTGCGGCGGCTGCGTGAGATCGTCTCGGCCGGTCTGTCGCCGTTTCTGGTCGATCTGACCAACGGCGTGACGATCGCAGTATTCAACAATCAGATCATGCGTCTGGCGACCAGCGTGGAGCTGGCCGTGTTCTCGACCGTCTCCAACGTCATCATCCTGTTCCAGTCGCTGTTCTACGGCATCGGTCAGTGCATCCAGCCGGCCGTCTCCGTCAATTTCGGCGCCAAGCAGTTTGACCGCGTGCGCTGGATGCGTCGCGCCGCGCTGCTGACGGCGGCAGGGATGGGACTGGTATTCTGTATGATATGTGAGCTGTTTCCAACGTTCTTCCTGCGGCTTTATATGGATGTAACGGACGAAGTGCTCTCTGTCGGCCCCGGCATTCTGCGCACCTACGCCATCTGCCTGCTGTTCATGGGCATCGGCATTGTGGGCATCTACTATCTGCAGTCGATTCTGCGCTCGAAGCAGTCGGCGGCGCTGTCGCTGCTGCGCGGTTTTGTGCTGTGTGTGGCGCTGATGCTGATCCTGCCGGCGCTGTTCGGCTTCCGTGCAATCTGGCTGACAATGCCGTTATCGGAATTGATCACAATGCTGATCGCGCTTGCGCTGATGCGCCGCAGTGACCTGCTCATGCGCTGACGCCGATTGCACGCCTGGATGTGCCCCGCCGATCCCAGTGCAGCAGGGGCAGTTTGTTCCGTTTTGGTCAACGCCGTCCATCTGGCGCGCCTGTTTCATCGTTCCATAAATGCGGCCCATGGACCGGCGCCCACGGCGCGCTGTGCCCACGCCTGCAACTGGTCGATATATGCCTGCCTGCGCTGTTCAACCGGCTCACGGCAGTGTTCGAGTCCAAACCGGCGCACGATTGCAGTCAGATCGTACATCGGGTAGCCGATTGCATGTCCGGCGGTGTGTACAACCGCACAGGCCTGGCCAACAGCATGACACAACGCGATGTCTGCCTGACAGTCCAGTTCCCTGGCAAATGCATGACAGTCCATAATCTTTCTCTGGGCAATCCGCATCGGAATTGCGCCGGCCGCCCAGTCCCGCGCCGCTGTCAGCGCCGCAGCCGGACGCCGCTCCGCCGGATAGGTTTCCCGCAGCGCTGCGACAGATTCCGCAGCGAGCGCCAGCGCCCAAAGCGTCACCACCTTGTGGCTCTGTCCCCGGAGCATGGTCTGCAGATTCTGTAAATACGCATCGTCTTTCCCAAACAGGATCTGATTATTCCGTCTGCTTCTCGCCCGCACATCATCCAGCCAATCCATAGCGTCTCCT
>CAZGBU010000146.1:0-3714 GCA_964523945.1 uncultured Oscillospiraceae bacterium | reverse complement strand
CTGAAAAAACCCGCGTGAGGTTCCTCACGCGGGTTTGCTTTTGGTCAAACGCGGCTCAGACCAGGCCGAGCGCGCGCATCAGCCGCGGCAGCTCCAGCTCAAAGCTCGGGCCGAAGCGCATGTCCAGCCCGCTGCCCGGGCTGCGCGCCATGGACGCGGCGGTGAAGTCGACAGCCGTATGCGTGGCCTCCACCAGCGTCTGCCCGGCCAGACGCGCAGCGACGAGCGCGCTGGCAAAGATGTCGCCGGTGCCGTTCATCGAAAACGGCAGCCGCTCGCCCAGGCACAGCTCATACGCACCGGTCCCGGCGTCGTAGACCGCTGCACCCAGCGCGTGCGCGTCGAAATAGACGCCGGTCAGCACGACCTGCCCGCCGTGCAGCGCACCCAGCCGCTGGCACAGCGGCCGCACCGCATCCGGCCGGTACGGCCCGGGGTGGAACGGCTCGTCCAGCAGCAGTGCGGCCTCGGTCATGTTCGGTACGATCACGTCCGCCGCGCGGCAGAGCCTGCGCATCGCGCCGGCAAATTCCGGCGGGATGCCGGCATAGAGCCGCCCGTCGTCGCCCATCACCGGGTCGACGACGACCAGCGTGTCCGCCGTGCGGCAGCGCGCAATGATATCCGCGACGAGCGTAGCCTGCCGGATCGAGCCGAGGTAACCGGTGTAGACCGCGTCAAAGCGCAGCCCCAGCGCCTGCCAGTGCGCCGCGATCGGCGTCATCTCGTCGGTCAGGTCGAGAAACGTATAGCCCGCAACACCCGTGTGCGCGGACAGCAGCGCCGTCGGCAGAAGCGTGCACGAGAACCCCGCCGCCGACAGGATCGGCAGCGCGACGGTCAGCGAGCAGCGCCCGGCGCAGGAGATATCGTGGATGGCAAGAACCTGCTTCTGATTCATGCGCCGCCCTCCGTGCGCTTTTTCTTCCGCTGCGGGTAGTCGCGGATGCGGACGATAAAGTCCGGATTGAGCAGCTCCTGCGCGCCGTCTGTCTCGACGATGACCGCGCCGTCGGCCACCTCGACGATCGTCCCGACGATCTGCGCGTTGAACAGATGGATGAAGCAGCGTCTGCCCAGATAACGCCGCGCCGCCTCCAGCATCAGCAATCCCTCCCTGCGCCGGTTTTGCAGCAGCCGCCGCAGCTGCGCAGCCTGCGCCCGCCGCCGCTGGAGAAAGAGCAGATAAAACAGCAGCAGCGGCAGCAGAAACGACGCTTCCATGGCCAAGCCTCCCCGGCGTTTGTTCTCCGGCCAGTATAGCACACGCGGCTCCTGCGCGCAAGAGCGCTTGACGCGGCAGGCGTTTCCGTTTATAGTAATTGTATCAAACCGGACGGAGGCGCGCGGCATGTATCATCTCGGCATGGATCTCGGCGGCACGAATATCGCTGCCGCTGTTGTGACGGACAACGGGATGCTGCTCGGCCGCGTCAGTGCGCCCACGCCGCGCGGCGCGTCGCTCGCAGAGCTGGCCGAAGCCGTGGCCCGGACCGGGCGGGCCGCCGCCCGTGCTGCCGGCGTTCCGATCTCGCGCATTGCAGACGCGGGGCTGGGCACGCCGGGCGCAGTCGACCCGCTGCGCGGCACGGTCGTGTACTGCTCCACGTTCGATCTGCACGGCGCGCCGCTGGCCGCCGCGGTCGGGGCGCGGCTCGATCTGCCCGTTGCGCTCGAAAACGACGCGAACGCCGCCGCCTGCGGCGAGGCGGCCTGCGGCGCAGGGCGCGGCGCAGAGAGTATGATCGCCGTCACATTCGGCACCGGCATCGGCGGCGGCATCGTGCTGGGCGGCCGGCTGCTGACCGGCTGCAACCATGCCGGCGGCGAGCTGGGGCACATCGTCATCCGGCAGGGCGGGAAGCCGTGCGCCTGCGGCCGGCGCGGCTGCTACGAGCGCTATGCCTCGGCCACCGCGCTCATCGAAATGACGTACGAGCAGGCGGCGCGTCACCCCGGCACGGCGCTCGCGGCGCTGGCCGGGGCCGGCGAGATCACCGGCCGCACCGCATTCGATCTCGCGCGCGCCGGCGATCCGCTGGCCATCGCTGTCCGGGACGCATATCTGGAAAATGTCGCGTGTGGGCTGGTGAATCTGGTGCAGATCTTCCAGCCTGCGCGCATCGTGCTCGGCGGCGGCATTGCGGGCGAGGGCGTCGGGCTGGTCGAGCCGCTGCAGCAGATCCTCGACCGCGAGGACTACGCCCGTTATCACACCCGGCGCACGCACCTGACCGTCGCCGCGCTCGGCAACGACGCGGGGATCGTCGGTGCGGCGCTGATCCGTCGCTTTCAATAAGGAGGAAGCCATATGACACCATTGCAGCAGCAGGGCGCGCAGGCGAAGGCCGCCGCGCGCGTGCTGGCCACGGCCGGCACCAACCGGAAGAACGACGCGCTCACGCGCATCGCGCGCGCGCTCCTCGAGCACATGGATGAGATCCTTGCCGCGAACGAGGCCGACTGCGCCGCGGCGGCGCAGTCCGGCATGCGCCCGAGCATGCTCGACCGGCTGCGCCTGACGCGCGAGCGGATTGAGAGCGTCGCGGCTGGCGTGCGTGAGGTCGCCGCGATCGACGACCCCATCGGCAAAATGACCGATATGACCACCCGGCCGAACGGGCTGGTGATCGGGCGGGTGAGCGTGCCGCTCGGCGTCGTCGCATTTATCTATGAGGCGCGGCCGAATGTGACCGTCGACGCGGCGGCGCTGTGCCTGAAATCCGGCAATGCAGTGATTCTGCGCGGCGGCCGCGAGGCGTTTGGGACGAATCGGGTGTTCTGCGATCTGATGCGCCGGGCCGTCGAGCAGGCGGGGCTGCCGGCGGATGCCGTTTCGCTCGTGCAGGACACGTCGCACGCCTCCGCCGACGAGCTGATGCACCTGACGGACTATGTCGACGTGCTGATCCCGCGCGGCGGCCGCGGCCTGATCGAGCGGGTGACGCAGAACGCCCGCGTGCCGGTGATTGAGACGGGCTGGGGCAACTGCCATGTCTATGTCGACGCGACCGCCGACCAGGAGATGGCCGCAAGGATCATCACCAACGCGAAGTGCTCGCGCCCGTCGGTGTGCAACGCGGCCGAGACGCTGCTGGTCGACTGTGCGATCGCGGCGGAATTTCTGCCGAAGGCCAGGGCGATGCTGAACGAATACCATTGCGAGCTGCGCGGCTGCCCCGAGACGTGCGCAATCCTGCCGGACGCGGTGCCTGCGACCGAGGCCGACTGGGACACCGAATACAATGATTACATCCTCAGCGTCCGCGTTGTGGCCGGCCTGGACGAGGCGCTTGCGCATATCGCGCGCCACTCGTCGGGGCACTCGGAGTGCATCGTGACGCATGACTACTTCGCGGCGGAGCGGTTTTTAAACGAGGTCGACGCGGCGGCGGTCTACGTCAACGCCTCGACGCGCTTCACCGACGGCGGCGAGTTCGGCCTGGGCGCAGAGCTGGGCATCTCGACGCAGAAGCTCCACGCGCGCGGGCCGATGGGCCTGAACCAGCTCACCTCGACGAAGTTCCTCGTCCGGGGCACCGGGCAGATCCGATGACGGCGGGGCTGCTGCAAAAGCTGCGCGGGATTGATTGACAAAAAAAGGGTAAAGTGTACCCCATGTCAAGGACATTTTTCCAAGACAGTACAGTAAGATGATAGGCTTGCCTTAAGAACTGTCACCAACTGGTTTGGAATAAGTGATCAGTGGGTATA
>CAZGBU010000145.1:0-3831 GCA_964523945.1 uncultured Oscillospiraceae bacterium | reverse complement strand
TTCCCACTTCCTTTTGGTGTATCATAGGGGATTGTGAAAAGAAAGTCAATGAAAATTCCGCTTGAAACGTTGCGTTCCGCCAAATCCGTGTCTATAATAGGAACAATCTACATCTGACCGGACATGTGTCAAGTCAGCCAAGGAGATGGGTCTGAATGAAAAATGAGCTCAATCTGACCATGCTGTGTGATTTTTATGAGCTGACAATGGGAAACGGTTACTTCCAGCATGGGTTCCGGGATCGAATTACCTATTTCGACGTGTTTTTCCGCCGCGTGCCGGATGACGGCGGATTCGCCATTGCAGCCGGGCTCGAGCAGATGATCGACTACATTGAGAACCTGCACTTTTCCGACGAAGACATCGAGTACCTGCGCGGACGCGGTATTTTCTCCGAAGAATTTTTGGCGTATCTGCGCAACTTCCGCTTCACCGGCGATATCTGGGCAGTGCCGGAAGGTACGCCCGTCTTCCCCGACGAGCCGATTGTCACTGTGCGCGCGCCGGCCATTCAGGCACAGCTGATGGAGACGTATCTGCTGCTGTGCATCAACCACCAGAGTCTGATCGCCACCAAGGCCAACCGCATCTGCCGCGCGGCACAGGGCCGCACGGTGCTCGAGTTCGGCTCGCGCCGCGCACAGGGCACCGACGGCGCGATCTTTGGCGCGCGTGCGGCCTATCTTGGCGGCTGCGCCGGCACAGCCTGCACCATCTCCGACCAGCTGTTTGGCGTAACGGCCGGCGGTACAATGGCGCACGCCTGGGTGCAGATGTTTGACAGCCAGTACGAGGCGTTCCGCGCCTACTGCCAGACCTATCCCAACAACGCGACGCTGCTCGTCGACACCTACAACACGCTGCGCAGCGGCATCCCCGATGCGATCCGTGCGTTCAACGATGTGCTCCGCCCGCTCGGCATCCGCCAGTGCGGCATCCGCCTCGACTCGGGCGACCTCGCCTATCTGACGCGGCGGGCCCGCAAAATGCTCGACGATGCCGGCTGGACCGAATGCAAAATCACCGTCTCCAACTCGCTCGACGAGTACCTGATCGCCGATCTGCTGCGCCAGGGCGCGTGTATTGACTGCTTTGGCGTCGGAGAGCGTCTGATTACCGCCAAGTCCGAGCCGGTCTTCGGCAGCGTCTATAAGCTGGCCGCTGTGGAGGACGACGCAGGCAATCTCATCCCCAAGATCAAGATCAGTGAAAACGTCTCCAAAATCACCACCCCGCACTTCAAAAAGGTCTACCGCCTGTACGAACGGGAGGGCGGGCATGCCATTGCCGATTACATCTGCGTCCACGACGAGGCAGTCGACGACAGCAGGCCGCTGACAATCTTTGATCCCGAGGCCACCTGGAAGCGCAAGGAGGTGCGCGACTTTGTCGCGCACGAGCTGCTCGTGCCCATCTATCGCGGCGGTCAGCTGGTCTATTCGGTGCCGACACTCCAGCAATCGCGCGCGTACTGCAAAGCACAGGTGGACACGCTCTGGGACGAGGTCAAGCGGTTCGACAACCCGCAGACCTATTACGTCGACCTGAGCCAGAAGCTCTATGATATCAAAATGGATCTGCTCCGCACCAACGGGCGGCTCCTGTAAGGAGGATGCACATGGACGCAGCCAAGCGGCGCGAGGCCATTCTGCTGGCGCTGCGCGAAGCAGACAGTCCAGTCAGCGCCGGCCGGCTCGCACAGCGCTTTGGTGTCAGCCGGCAGATCATCGTCGGCGATGTGGCGCTGCTGCGTGCGGGCGGCGAGCAGATTGCCGCGACGCCGCGCGGCTATGTCGTCACGCACGAGTCGCCGTGGCTCGTGCGCACTGTCGCCTGCCGCCACAGCGCGCAGGATATGGCCCGCGAGCTGAACCTGATGGTCGATCAGGGCTGCTTTGTGCGCGATGTCATCGTCGAGCATCCGCTTTATGGACAGCTGACCGGTCAGCTGGCGCTCAAAAGCCGTTTTGACGTCGAGCAGTTTGCCGCCCGCGCGCAGCGCGCCGAGGCTGCCCCGCTGTGTGCACTGACCGACGGCGTGCATCTGCATACGCTGCTGTGTCCGGACGAAGACAGCTTCCTGCGTGTCCGCCGGGCGCTGCACGAGGCCGGGCTGCTGTTTTCTGATCCCGACGCAGAAGAGGCTTGACTTTTCTGTGCCGGATGCTATGATCAATACGCATATCTGTCATGATACGTGTCTTTACAATAACGCGTGCTACAATGGAGGAATTGCCATATGGAGAAAGTCAAGGCGTTTCTGCGGCGGAAAAACATTGTGTTTTCCGCACGGCGCTACGGGGTTGATGCGCTTGGCGCGATGGCGCAGGGTCTGTTCTGCACGCTGCTGGTCGGCACAATTCTCAACACGCTCGGCACACAGTTCGGCATCGGCTTTTTAAACGCCGCGATCGTCACAGTCAACGGCAACGGACTCACAATCGGCGATGTTGCCTCGGCAATGGTCGGCCCGGCGATGGCCGTCGCGATTGGCTATGCATTGCAGGCGCCGGCCATGGTGCTGTTTTCGCTGATCCCGGTCGGCTACGGCACCAACCTGCTCGGCGCCGCCGGCGGGCCGCTGGCTGTCCTCGTCATTGCATGCGTGGCGGCCGAGTGCGGTAAAATCGTGTCGAAGGAGACGAAGATTGATATTCTGGTGACGCCGATCGTGACCATCCTCGTCGGTCTGGGACTGGCATGGCTGATTGCACCGGCGCTTGGCGCAGCGGCGGATGCCGTCGGTACGTTTATCCGCTGGGCAACCGAGCTGCAGCCGTTCTGGATGGGCATCCTGATCTCTGTTGTCGTCGGCATTGCGCTGACACTTCCGATCTCGTCGGCCGCGATCTGTATGGCCCTTGGCCTGACCGGACTGGCCGGCGGCGCGGCTGTCGCTGGCTGCTGTGCAAATATGGTCGGCTTCGCGGTGATGAGCTTCCGCGAGAACGGCTGGGGCGGTCTCGTCTCGCAGGGCATCGGCACATCAATGCTGCAGATGGGCAACATCGTCAAAAACCCGCGCATCTGGATCCCGCCGATTGTCGCTTCGGCCATCACCGGCCCGCTGGCAACCTGTGTCTTCCGTCTCGAGATGAACGGCGCGGCCGTCAATGCGGGCATGGGTACCTGTGGCTTCTGTGGCCAGATCGGCGTTTACACCGGCTGGGTCGCGGACGTAGCCTCCGGCGCAAAAGCTGCCATTACCGCGTTTGACTGGATCGGCCTGATCCTGATCAGCTTTATCCTGCCGGGCATCCTCAGCTGGGCGGGCGGGTTGCTGCTGCGCCGAATCGGCTGGATCCGCGAGGGCGACCTGACGCTGAACTGAAACCTTCCCATACCGGAACCGTGATTTGCGGTTCCGGTTTTTTCTGTTTGACACAGAGAATACAAACCATTACGCTATATTCAGGGTGCAAGGGAGGGAAACAAGATGGATTGCAGCATTTTGATTGTAGAAGACGAGCCAAAGCTGCGCGAGGTATTGTGCGACTATTTCCGCAGCCGCGGCGAAATCCCCACCGAGGCCGCAGACGGAGCGCAGGCGCTCGCGCTGCTCGGGCAGCAGACATTCGACGCCGTGCTGCTCGACATCATGATGCCGGAGCTCGATGGGCTGTCCGTCTGCCGCGCCGTGCGAAAGAGCAGCAGCGTGCCGATTATCTTCCTGACCGCCCTGTCCGACGAGGACGACAAACTGCTCGGCTATGAACTGGGCGCGGACGACTATGTGACCAAGCCGTTCACCATGTCCGTTCTGTATGCAAAAACCATGGCGCTGATCCGGCGCAGCCGCGGCAGCATGCGCACCGGCGACCGGATTGAAGC
>CAZGBU010000144.1:0-3979 GCA_964523945.1 uncultured Oscillospiraceae bacterium | reverse complement strand
GGAAGTCAATCCCCCTCTTGTCATTTACCGCCGCGTCATTTATAGTAAAGAAAACACGCGGTCAGGGGGGAAGGGCAATGGTGACAGGCCGCTTTGCACCGAGCCCGAGCGGCCGGATGCATCTGGGCAATCTGTTCGCCGCACTTTTGGCGTGGCTTTCGGTGCGTGCGCACGGCGGAGAGATGATCCTGCGGATGGAGGATCTCGACACGATGCGTTGCCGCCCGGAATATGCCCGGCAGATGCGCGAGGATCTGCGCTGGCTCGGCCTGGACTGGGACCGCGAGACGCAGCCGCAGTCCGAACGCAGCGAGATTTATGCCCACTATGTCGCTGTGCTGCGGGCACGCGGCTTGGTCTACCCGTGCTGGTGTACGCGCGGCGATCTGCGTGCGGCTTCAGCGCCGCATGCAGCCGATGGCAAGCCGATCTATCCCGGCACCTGCCGGCACCTGACCGATGCAGAGCGTGCGGCGCACACACGCCCGGGTGTGCTGCGGGTGATTGTGCCGGACCGGGAGGTCGCTTTTGTCGACGGCCTGCAGGGGCTGTACTGCGAAAACCTCGCGCGTGAGTGCGGGGATTTCATCATCCGGCGTGCCGACGGCGTCTATGCCTACCAGCTTGCTGTTGTAGTCGACGACGCGCTTTCCGGCGTGACAGAGGTTGTGCGCGGCCGCGATCTGCTCGATTCCACGCCGCGGCAGATCTATCTGTACGAAACACTCGGCTTCTCTGTGCCGCAGTTTTATCATGTACCGCTGCTCGAGGCGGCCGATGGGCACCGCCTGTCCAAGCGCGAGCGCGACCTGGACATGGGCGCGCTGCGCGCGCGTATGACGCCGGAGCAGCTGGTTGGCCGCTTGGCACAGATGGCCGGCTTCTGGGATGGCTCGCCCATTCCGGCACGTGAACTGGTCGGCCAGTTCCGTTGGGAGAGCGTTCGCCGCGAAAATATCATGTTGCGCTTCGCTTGAGACTGTCAAAGAGCCGCTCCGGCCGAAGCGTTCGGAGGGAGGAACCGTGTGAAAGGGAACCGTCACGGTTCCCTTTCGCCAAGTTGAAGCGAAGCCCGGGCGGCAGCGCCGCCCGGGCTTCGTTTTTCAGTATCGGATCACAAAATAGATGACGTAGACCCAGCTCAGCAGACCATGGATAATTGCCCAGAGAACGGAGCGCCAGGTTGTATAGCTGATGACCATGGCCAGCGCTGAGCCGAAGGTGATGCCGGCCCTGACGCCGCGTTTGACACCGCTGTGTTCGTCCATTGCAGACTCCTCCTCACTGCGTGTGCTCAAGCAGCAGCTTCTTTTTCTTCCACCGCCCGGAGAAGAAGTAGACGCTGCCGCCAATGGTGGTCACAAAGCCGGCCAGCGCGCTGCCGAGCCAGAAGCCGTACAGCCCAATCTCCCGGCCGAGCAGCCAGCACAGCCCCAGCCGTGCGAGCACGCCGTCAAGCAGGCCGATGAGCAGACTCAGACCCGCGTTGCCGGTGCCCTCGAGCAGGGCATATGGTGCGAGCATGCTGCAGTTGGCGAGGTAGAACAGCACCGCAATGCGCATATAACTCGGCGCGTAGGCAAGCACGTCCGCATCGGATGTGAACAGGCGGAACAGCGGTTCAGGGAACAACAGGCTGATGGCCGCAAGGAGCACAAAAATCCCCATGGAAAGCGCCATACAGTACCAGAATACCTTGCGCAGCCGCGCATGGTTGCGTGCGCCGAAGCACTGGCCAATCATCGCGGAGGTTGCCACGCTCAGCCCGTTCGTCAGTGTAAACGAAATGGTGTTGAGCTTGTTGCCGACACCGTCGACTGCTGAGGCAGCCACGCCGTAGACATTGACGTTGGCATTGACGTACAAAACCGAAACGTTGATCATCACGCTCTGCAGGATCAGCGGGAAGCCCAGCCGGAACAATGCGCGGCAGCGGTCAGCACGCGGACGGAAGCTGGCCGGACGGAAGTCGAACTGAAACGCATCGCGCCGGCGGTACAGGCATATAAGCGAAAACCCGAACGCAAAGCCCTGCGCGATGACAGTGGCAGCGGCGGCGCCGGCCGCGCCCATGTCGAACACGGCGACAAACAACAGGTCGAGCACGACGTTGACCAGCGCGGCCACGCCGACAAAGTACATTGGCAGTTTGCTCTCACCCATGCCGCGCAGAATCGCGCAGATGCTGTTGTAGCCGTAGATAAAGAACATGCCGCAGCAGCAGATCAGACAGTACGCGCGCGCTTCGGAGAGCGCTTCGGCCGGCGTGTTGAGCAGCGCAAGCAGTTCGTCACAGAACACGGCGCACAGGGCGCCGACGGCAATGGACAGCAGTGTAATGCAGCTGAGCGTTGTGCCGATCGTCTCCCGGATGCCGTCGCGGTCGCCTGCGCCGACCTGCTGCGCGACCAGAATCTGTGCGGCAGAGCCGAAGCCCATGCCGACAAACATCAGAAGGTTCTGGATCTGTCCGCCGATGCCGACGGCCGACAGGCCGGTTGCGCTGTCAAACTGCCCGACAACGACCATGTCGACGATATTGTAGACCGCCTGCAGGGCGTAGGCTGCCATCAGCGGCAGCGAAAACACGATCAGCTGCCGGAGCACCGGCCCGCGGGTCAGGTCATTGAGTATCTGTTTTTCACTGGACAATCTCTCATCTCCTTTTCCCATGCTCATCAGTATACAGACTGTTTGAATAAAATGCAAGCCGCGATTTCTGCAATGTGCGGCAATGACCCGCTGCGGCGGAGCTGTTCTGCACCGGTTCCGGTGGAATTTGGACAGTTGTACCGGTTTTGAAGCAGAATTCGCGGTTTTTTCGCGGACTGTATCAACTTTTTTGTTGTTGTGCGCCGCGCGGGGTGGTATACTGAACCAGATAAGACTCCAGAGGAAAGGGCCCTGCCTATGCTCCATGAACTGCTTCATATTCTGCGCCACACGGTAGAGGATAATATTCTGATCCTGCCGTTTCTGTTCGTGACCTATCTGCTGATCGAGGCGCTTGAAAGTCGTGCCGGTGAGTCCATGCAGCGCGCGCTTGGCCGCGTGCGTCATGCCGGACAGGTGATTGGTGCGGCGGTCGGCATCGTGCCGCAGTGCGGTTTTTCGGCGGCTGCGTCGAGCCTGTACGCCGGCGGCGTCGTCACGCGCGGCACGCTGGTCGCCGTGCTGTTGTCGACCTCCGATGAGATGCTGCCCATCCTGATCACGGAATCGGCTGCCCCCAGCCTGATTTTCCGCATTCTTGGCGTCAAGGTGGTCATTGCAGTACTGGTCGGTTATGCGGTGGATCTGCTGCTGCGCCGGAAAAACGCCGCGCAGACGCTGCACATCGACGATTTGTGCGCGCACAGCCACTGCGGCTGCCACGAACACAAGGGAATTGTTGTGCCGGCGTTGATCCACGCGGTGGAGATTTTTGTATTTCTGTTTGTCGTCTCGTTCCTGCTCAACTGCGCTGTGGAATACCTCGGCGAAGACTATCTCGCATCGCTGATTCTCAACCGGCCGGTGATTGGGGAGCTGCTGGCCGGCCTGATCGGGCTGATTCCGAACTGCGCGGCCTCCGTGGTGATCACACAGTTGTATCTGTCAGGGGCGATGCGCGCCGGCGCGATGCTGGCAGGGCTTCTGGTCGGCAGCGGCGTTGGGCTGCTGGTTCTGTTCCGCACGAACCGGAATCTGAAAGACAATCTGCTGATCCTGGCGATCCTTTATGGCTCCGGTGTGGTGCTCGGCGGCCTGGCAGGGCTGCCGTTGTTCTGAGAGAGAACATGGTGACAATGCGGTATCCGTTTCCCCGGGGCGGATATCGGACTTTTCCGGTTCCGCATGGATGCGATTGGGTTGGCTGGCCTGTTATTGGGAAAACCATGTATTTGTGTATTCCATATACCAGGCAATAAGGCACATGTGCCATCAAGTAACACCAAGCAGGAAGCAGACGGTTACCCAGCTACTCCGTAAAATAAAA
>CAZGBU010000143.1:0-4099 GCA_964523945.1 uncultured Oscillospiraceae bacterium | reverse complement strand
CCTGACTGCCGTCCCATCTACCCGGAAGTGTTCATCTTGTTATTGCAATTTGCGGTGTAAAATTCTTTCGGTTGCGTAAAATAACACACCAAATTAGAAGAATACCACATTGCGTGAAGCCCTGCCGGCTGTCATAATAGCGTCAGAGAACGGTTCTGCTGTTCCGATATACTTTAAGAGGAGTGACATGAAAATGCGTAAGAAACAGGGAAAAATGCTGGCATTGTTTCTGAGTTTGTCCATGCTGGCGCTCTGCCTGGCTGGCTGCGGCTCCAACTCCAATTCCGATTCCGAGGCCGTTGCCGCCGGTGAGACCGAACCCCAGGCTGTTGAGGCGGAGACAGTATCAGAAGAGGAGGCCGAGACCACTGAGGAATTCGCCGAAGCACCCGCCGAAACGGAAGATTCCGAAGAAACAACTCCCGAAGCGGCGGAAGAGGAACCGGAACGTGTGCAAAGCGACGGCTTTGTGGCTGTGCCGTATTCTTTCCCGCTGACGGACAAGCCGGAGACACTGTCGTTCTTTACGACGCTTTCCCCCAATGTGACCAGCTATATCACCGATTACGGCGAAAACGCCGCGGTGCAGGCTCTGGAGGAGCTGACTGGCGTCCACATCGAATATTCCTGCTATCTGCCCGAAAACGCCCAAACACAGTTCAACCTGATGGCTGTTTCCGGTGCGCTCCCCGATATGGTTACAGGCGCTTCAGAGTACTCCAACAGCAGTATCGACAGCTTGATCGAGGAAGAACTGGTGCTGAATCTGGGGGCGTATCTTGACCTTTGCCCCAACTTCTCCAGCATTCTGGAGCTGGCGCCGAATATGGAAACCTTCATCACTTCTGACGCCGGCAATATCTTGGGCTTCTATCCCTATTCCGATCCGGACATCGCCACGCCGGTCAGCGGCGCGCTGATGATCCGCGGCGACTGGCTGGAGCAGGTGGGCCTGGACGTTCCCACGACCTACGACGAGGTGCATGATGTGCTGGTGGCTTTCAAGGCAGAATTGGGCTTGGAAACCCCGATGATCGTGACCTCTTATCTGGACGATATGGGCGGCTCCTTTGCGTCGGGCTATGACATCAAGGCGTTCTTCATGACCTCTCCCGGCATCCAGGTGCCGTTCTATGTGGTCGACGGCGAGGTCAAATGCGCCATTGTCGAGGATGATTTTGTTTCCTATCTGTCCCTGCTGCGCAGCTATATCGACGAGGGGCTGGTCGCGCAAGATATTGAAAGCTACTCCAATGAGAACTCCTACAAAGATAAAGTCCTCAATGGAGAGGTCGGCGTCTTTTGGGGGTTCGGCATCGGTGATTTGGAGGTCCTCAACTCCCAGGTGGAGGACGGCGGATACTTCGTCGTCTGCCAGATGATCCGCAAAACGGAGGATCAGACGCTCCATTTTGTGCAGAGCGAAAGTTATGACCTGCGCTACGTCGTCAGCATCACGCCCAACTGCGAGAACGTGGAGCTGGCTTGCAAATGGCTCGACGCCCATTATACGGATGAGGTTTCCATGCTGTCCATGTATGGCGTGGAGGGCGTCAGCTTTGTGTATGACGGCGATACGCCGCATTACACCGAAATGATGACGGACACCTCCGAGGGCCGGACACTGAGCCTGAACCAGGCGCTCTACTGTCTCGCCACCCCGGATACCATCGCCTATAACAGCATCAACACTGCGCTGGAGACCTACACCGAGGCGCAGGTGGAAGCGCTGGAGTATATCAACTCCGGCAGCGCAGACGGCGACTATGTCTATCCCGACGGCGCGTCCATGACCACGGAGGAGGGGGATACGTATTCCTCGCTGATTTCCGACCTGAGCACCTATATGGCCGAGCACGTTTTAAAGTTTGTCACCGGCCAGGAGGATCTGGCTGACTATCCCGCATTCGTGGAAAACCTGATGAAGATGGGGATGCAGGAGGCCATCGACATCAAGCAGGCCGCGTATGACCGCTATGTAAGCAAATAAGCGCTGCCGGCGCTGCTTTGAAACGGCAGTACAAAATAAGCCGGAGCAGGCGCACGGCGTCTGCTCCGCTTCTTCCGTTCTGTACAGCCCGCCGCGCCCGGCAGGTCGTGTGGCCGATTCATCGCTTCCCGGTCTGGCTCACACGGTATTGTGTAGGCAGGACGCCGCAGGTTTTCCGGAAAACCCGGCTGAAATGGCGCGTATCCTGAAAGCCGACGGCGGCTGCGATCTCGTAGATTTTCTGATTGGTGGTCTTCAGCAGAGTCTTTGCGCGCTCCATGCGCAGCGCTGTCATATATTCCACAAAGGTCTGGCCGGTACACTGCCGGAACTTCATGCAGAAATACGGCGTGGACAAATTTACGTGCTCTGCTACCTCTTCGAGACGCAGCTGCGACGCGCAATGCGCGGCAATATACTGTTTGGCAGCAAAAATTGCGGCATCCTCTTTGGCGGCTTCCCGGTCGCGCAGCTGCTCCATGCATTCCCCCGCCCATTGCAGGATGGCGTTCCGAATTTGGTCCAGCGTGTCAAGATTTTCTACCATTGGGGGCATATTTTGAGCCATATTCATATATTTACTGCACTTTACAACCTCGAAGCCGCTGCAGCGATTAAACGCTTCAATCAGTACATCGTTGATGGAAATGGCAGCAGCCACAAACGCGCCGGCGTTTTCAGTCTGCTCCAAGACATCCGTGACAATGCGGAAGCAGTGGGCGGTGTCCAGCCGCTTCACACTGTCTGCAAGTGTATCCGCCGTCTGTTCTGATAGAAATTCGCGTTTGTCGAGGTATTGCCGGTAGTACTTACTATATTCCAGGACCCGGCCCTTCCCTTCGCCCAGCCGCATCCAGCCGGCCATTTTCGCCGACTGCATCAACAGCGGGATCTGGTTCGCCTTATCCGTAGGCAGGCCGACGCCGATGGTGATCGTATTGGAGCCGCCGTACCATGGGAATTTCCCGGCGCATTCCGACAGAAACCGGCGGCACAATGCTTTGCAGTCTTCCAGCGGCTGGGCAGTGTTGAGAATCATCGACAGGCTGTGATCCTGAACATAGCAGACTAGGGTGTGACAGTGGGGGCGGAAAAATTCCCTTGCCAGCGCTTCGAGTTGGAGAATCGGCAGAAACGCATCTGCATGCAGGCTCTCCTTGGGGCGCGGGTCGATTAGAATATGCAGTGCCTGAAACCATCCGGGCGTCAGCGTGATCTGATACTCATAATCAATGGCTTCCAAAACATCCAGGATGGCGCTGCCGGCGCTGGTGACAATGGTGTCCTCGAAAAAGCGCTTGTCCAGCACCCGGCGAAGCTGCTGATTGTGGAGGGCCGATTCCTCCTGCCGCTTGGCACAGAAGCGCACAGAAAACATATCCAGACGCATCCACAAATCGTCCTCTGCCCACCCCGCTGGCAGAACGTCGTGCATTCCGGCGTGGATCAGATGTACAAGCGCATCGGCGTCGCGGGGAGCGTTGCAGACCAGGAAATACGTATTCGGCGCATAGCTCGCCGTGGCGTTCAGCAGCGCCAGCGCCGAAATCTCCTGCATATCTTCGCAAATCACCAGATCTGGCTCAATACCGATGATCGCCGGGATCGACACGCTGGCTTTGTCTGTTTGCTCTGCAACGCGGAAGTCCTTGTGCTGCCGGATATAATTCTCCACGCCCCTTGCCAGCGCCGCGTTTTGACAGCACAGCACCATTGAAACCATCCGGCTCCCCCCCTTGGCAGATTGATGGGGTTCATTTATTGATATCATATCAAAAATGGGATGGTTTCGCAAGGGGGATTCGGCAGCGGGGCCAGGAAAAACAGGGAAATTGCCGCGCGGCCAGCCCCGTTTTGCGCCCGGTCTGCGCAACACACATCCCCGGAAGCCTGGAAACCCCACATTCCATCTGTCCAAAACCCGCAAGCTGTGGTATAACTATATACACATCCCGGCTGCAATTACACATGCTACAGCAAAAAGCGAACCACAACACATTTAATCAGAAAGGATGAACACTCATGGGCACCCCAAAGGCACAAACATTGGAATTTGACGACGCCATCGACGCCCTGTACAGGCGGCACGATGGCGGGCAGGACACCCGC
>CAZGBU010000142.1:0-4147 GCA_964523945.1 uncultured Oscillospiraceae bacterium | reverse complement strand
ACAAAATAAAGTATACCAAAAAACAGTGAGAAAGGGAACACCCTTTCTCACTGTCTGGCCGTTTCACAGAGATTTTTTCAATCAACCGATGGCCTCGTAGCCCTCAGGCGCGGTCAGGCCGAGCGCTTCGCAGATGGTCGGATTGTACTTTTTGGTAAACGTCGCGGAATACTCGATCGGCATTTCGGAGATGTCGGCTTCGCCGGTCAGAACGCGGATTGCCATCTCGCCGGTGGCGACGCCGAGGTCGTAGTAGCTGATCGATAGCGTGGCCACGCCGCAGCCGGAGCAGATGCCCTCTTCACCGGCGATGATCGGCACGCCGGCAGGCTGGCAGATGTTGTCGATCATCGCAGTGCTGTTGGCGCAGGTGTTGTCGGTCGGAATATAGATAACGTCGGAATTGTCGGCAGCGTTCTGCGTAACGGCGGCCAGATCGTTCGAGTCGGTAAACGGGTACTGCGTGCAGGTGTAGCCCATGTCCTCAAGGTAGGACTGCACCGTGTCGACCTGGTATTTGCTGTTGGGCTCAGCCGAACAGTAGAGCAGGCCGACGGTCTCGGCATCCGGGAACCACTCCTGAATCATCGCGGCCTGCTGGTCAAGCGGCGCGAGATCCGATGTGCCGGAGACATTGGTGCCGACCGTGCCGCTGAAATCGTCAATGTCGAGCGCCACACCGTATTCGGTGACCGATGTGCCGAGAATCGGGATATCGCCCGTTGCGGCAACGGCTGCCTGCAGCGCGGAGGTCGCGTTGGCCATAATGAGATCCACCTCATCGGCAACGAACTGGTTGACAATGGTTGCACAGGTGTTGGAATCGTTTGCAGCGTTCTGCAGCTGAATTGTCACGTTGTCGCCGAATTCGGCCTCGAGCGTGTCGATGAAGCCCTGCGTGGCCGCGTCGAGTGCGTCGTGCGTGACGAGCTGGCAGATGCCGACGGTGTATTGTACGTCGGAGGTCTCGCCGCCGGTGGATTCGGCGTCGGTTTCGCTGTCGCTTCCGGTGTCGGACGGATCGGTTTCTTCACTGCCCGCGCCGGCGTCGGCACCGGATTTGCTGCTGTCGGAACCCGTTGTGTCCTCTGCCGCATCGCCGCCGCACGCGGCCAGGCCCAGCAGCATGGCCAGCACCAGCAGCAGGGCAAGCAGATTGCGTTTTGTTTTCATCGGTCATTCTCCTTCATTGTTACTTTAACGCGTTTTACAACTAAAGTGATGCGGCCGGAAAAAAGCGCCTTCCGGCAGCGATGCCATTATTATACTCCCGGCCAGTGGTTTGTCAATACGCGAAAATCACGGCGCGTGGTGCCTTTGCAGCCGGGTTTTTGTGGAATTCGCTTGTGCCGTCGGCATGGAATCTTGACGAAGCTGCGCGAAGCGGCTAAAATGAAGTCGGCTTATGCACAGGAGGAGGGGAGCGCCGTGGCGCTGAGCAGCATCGCGTTCGTATATTATTTTCTGCCGGCCGCGTTCGTGATATTCTGCCTGCTGCCGGCGCGGCTGCGGGGCATTTTCTGCCTGGCCGTTTCGCTGGGGTTCGCGCTGTTTGGCGGCAGCGGACTGTATGATCTGGCGCTTCTTTTGGCCGCGGTGCTTGGGTGCTACGCGTTCGGCCGCGCGCTGGGCGCGGCGCGGCGGAAGAGAGCCGTTCTGGCGGCCGCGTGCGTATTCCATATCGGGCTGCTGGCAGTGTTCAAATATGTGGCTTTTGCCATCCGGACCGTATCGGCCCTCATCGGATTGGAGCTGGCTGTGCCGTCGATCGTGCTGCCGGTCGGCATCTCGTTTTATACATTCTCAGCGTTGAGCTACCTGTTTGATGTATACCGCGCGGCCTGCCCCGTGGAGAAAAACCTGCCGCGGCTGGCGCTGTATCTGACGATGTTTCCCAAGCTTGTCTCCGGCCCGATTGTGCGCTACGGCGAGGTGTCGGAGGACCTGGCGCGGCCGCGCATTGACACCGGCGCGGCTGCCGACGGCGGCGTCCGCTTCGCGGTCGGCCTGGCAAAGAAGGTCCTGATTGCCGACCAGCTCGGCGCGCTTGCCGACACGGTCTGGGATACGGCCGGACTGGAGATTTCGGTTGTCTCAGCATGGCTCGGCATGGCGGCTTATACGCTGCAAATATACTTTGACTTTGGCGGTTATTCCGATATGGCGATCGGGCTCGGACGCATGTTCGGCTTTTCGTTTCCGGAGAACTTCCGGTATCCGTATGGCTCACAGTCGGTGTCAGAGTTCTGGCGGCGCTGGCATATGACACTGGGCAGCTGGTTCCGTGACTATGTCTATTTTCCGCTCGGCGGCAGCCGCACGACGCGCGGCAGGATGATCCGCAACCTGTTTGTCGTCTGGCTGCTGACAGGGCTCTGGCATGGCGCGAACTGGACGTTTGTGGCCTGGGGTCTGTATTACGGCGTGCTGATCGGCATGGAAAAACTGACGCGCTGGGAGAAGCGCCGTGTTCCGCGCGTGCTGCGCACGGCGCTCACCGTGCTGCTCGTCATGTTCGGCTGGGTGATCTTCCGCAGCGGCTCGCTCGCGCAGGCCGGGCAGTATCTGCTCCGCCTGTTTGGCTTTGGGGCGGTTGGCCTGACAGACAGCGCCGCGCTGCTGCTTGCGCACGACGGCCTGCCGCTCCTGCTCATTGCTGCGATTGGCAGCACGCCGCTGCTCAAAGCATGCGCGAAGCGCCTGCTTGACTGTGTTCCGCCGCGTGCGGGTGACGTGCTCCGCGCAGTGGCGGTGCTGGCGCTTCTGGCAATCTCTACGGTCTATCTGGTCAACGCGACTTACACGCCGTTTATCTATGGAAAGTTTTGAGGAGACCTCATGGAACAGACCACAACTGCAACAAAAAAACGTGCGCCGCTGCTGGTGATCGTGCCGTTTTTCGGCGTGCTGATCCTGATTGCCGTCCTGGGGCTGCTGTTGCCCGACCGGGCAGCCAGTACGGCGGAAAACCGTGCGCTGACCCAGCGGCCGGTGATGGATTTCAGCGACATCGGTGCGCTGACGGCTGCGTGGACAGACTATTTTGTCGACCAGTTTCCAATGCGTGAGCAGCTTTTAAAGGTCTACTCGGCGCTGGAGCTTGCGCAGCACAAGCGCTTCACGCGCAATACCTATGTCACCGAAGACGGCTGGCTGATGACGTACATCTACCCCGTCTCGGCCGCGCGGTGGCAGTCGCTTGCGGAGACGGTCGCCGGCGCGCAGGCAGCCGCCGGTATTCCGTTTTTCTACGCGGTGATCCCGCAGAAGAACGATATGCTCGCCGAGCTGGCCGCGCCGTATCTGGATAACACGGCGAGCGATCAGAACAAATCGCTGCTGCTGGACGCGCTTGCGCGGACTGCGGTGCAGCCGATTGACGTCGGCGCGTATTTTCTGGACAATCTGACGCTGGAAGAGCGGGAGGCGCTGTACTATAAAACGGACTTCCATTGGAACGAGCGCGGCGCCTATCTCGCCGCGCAGGAGATCTGCGCGCAGATGGAGGCAGCCGGCAGATTTCCTCTGGTCTGAGTTTGGCACAACGCACCGGTATCAGGGTGATCTGAACCGCCGGTTCTCCAACCTGCTGCCGATGACGGAGTCCATTCCGCACTATGCGCTGGCGCAGACGGATCAGCTCCGCTACTTCCGTTCGGTTGACGAGAGCGAGCCGGCCGCGCGCAGCGACATTGTCGGCGCGGGCACGGACGCCGCAGTGCTCGACTACAACGGCCTGTCAACGGACAATCTGGGCTTTTACCGTGTGGAGAACCCGGATGCGCTGACCGACCGGCGGCTGGTGATCCTAAAGAACTCCTACCAGAACCCGACGATCGACTATTTTACACGCGTGTTTGCGGAGGTGGTCGTGATCGACCCGCGCAGCTACGACGAACCGTATTCGTTTCAGGAGCTGCTGGAGGTGCGCCGGATTGATCTGGTCCTGCTGTTTTATCATCAGAACAACGCCAGCAGCGAGCTGTCTGCGCTGCTGACGCAGCCATAAGACGGCGGCCGGCGCGGAGCATTGCTCCGCGCCGGTTATTTGTGTGCGCTCCGTCCGGCCTGGCCTGATCGGATCATGCGGGGTCGGAAAGCGGTTTGTTTTATTCCGCGGCAGGCTGAAAAAAGAAATCGACATATG
>CAZGBU010000141.1:0-4152 GCA_964523945.1 uncultured Oscillospiraceae bacterium | reverse complement strand
CGGCAAGCTCCACCGCTCGGCAACGACCTGGGCGGCGGCGGGGGCATATACCGGCAGCGAGCACACAGTTCTGCTCACGGCGCTGACACGATTTCAGGCAATTGTGCTGCGGCAGTACGCCAAGTCGGTTGACGCCACGGCATTTGTTGTCATCATGAATTCCAGCGAGATTTTCGGCAAGGGATTCCTGCACGATTGAAACGAGTGCGCCGGATGCAGTTCGCATCCGGCGCACTCGTTTACTCTTTTCGGGCGCGCAGCAGCATCCAGCATGCCGCCGCGCCCACACCGAGGGTGACCAGCAGCGGCCACAGCATTGAAAACACATCCGTATCTGCTGTCAGCAGCCGGAACCCCCATGTGGCCGGGAACAGTGCCCCCACGGCACGCAGCACCCCCGGCAGCAGCTCCGCCGGAAATAAGATGCCCGACAGCAGAATCGACGGCAGGAACAGCAGAATCGAGATCATCGTTGTTTTGGCAGGATCACGTACGGCCAGACCCACAACGCTGGCCACGCTGAGTGTTGCTGCGAGCAGCACAGCAAGGCCGGCGGCATATTGCCCGGGGCGCGCGGGCGGCGCCGCGTCAAATGCAAGCGGGGCGGCAATGGTGATCACGGCGCTCAGAATCGCAAGGTGCACAAATGCGGACAGGCCGGTCAACGCAGCGCCGAGTGCGCGCGGCACGCCGTTTGCCCGGTAGACTTTGTGGATGTTGCTGCCATAGATCTCCACCAGGGATGGCGGCAAGCCGATCAGTGCGCCCATTGTCACGCCAAATACGGTCATCGACTGCGTCAGCGTCATGCGGGCTGCCGGCATGACAGCCGAGAAAATTTCGCCCATTACGGCGAAAAACAACAGCGGAACAAGATAGCAGGAGATCAGCATGGTCCGGCTGCGCAGATCCAGCCGCCACTGCAGGCAGACACCATAGACAAACGCGCGCATTACAGTCCCTCCTGTGTAAGCCGCAAAAAATGCTGCTCGAGCGTGCCGCGGCCAACCTGAATGTCCAGGATGGAGAGGTGGTGGGACTGGCAGTCGGCCAGCAGCGCGGACAGATCCGCCGCCACGTCCTCCGACTCAATCTCCCGCAGTCCCAGCGCAGTACGCACGCGGATATGATACTGCCGGCCAACCTGCAGGGTCAATTCGTCCGGTGTCCCGTCAAATACGATGGCTCCGCTTTGCAGAATGGCGATCCGGTCGCAGAGGCTCTCTACCTCTGCCATGTCATGGCTGGCCAACACAATGGTCTTGCCGCACGCGCGGAGGTTGCGGATCAGTGTGTGGAGTGCAAGCCGAGCCTCTACATCCAGTCCAGCGGTTGGCTCGTCGAGGAAGAGAATCTCCGGGTCGGCGACCAGCGCCAGCGCCAGATGCAGTCGCCGCCTCTGGCCGGTGGACAGCGCGCGATAGGGCGTTTTGCCCAGCGCGCCGATTCCGAGCGCGTCGAGCATCTGCTGGCTGATCGGCACTTTGTTCCAGAGCGCAAACAGGCGAACCGCTTCCATCGGCCGGATGTAGGCGGGCAGCGTGGCAGACTGCAGCTGGACGCCAATCCGACCGTGGAGCACGACGCTGCCGCCGTCATACCGCTGCAGACCCTCCACGCATTCAAGCGTTGTGGTTTTCCCGGCACCATTCACGCCAAGCAGCGCGAAGATCTCACCGTGCTCCACCTGAAAGTTGACCCCGTGGAGCACAGTCCGGTCGCCGTAGCGCTTGGACAGATTGCGAACGCAGATGGCGCTCATTGCGGCACCTCCCCAAAGGACAGCGTTCCAAGCCGGGCAAAGTAGGCATCCAGCGCCGGCGCGACAAATGCGTTGGCCAGTGCCTGGTTTTCCTGCCAGGCCGGGTCCGGTCCCTCTGCCTGTCCAAGTGCAGTCAGGCGTGCGAGCACCGTCGGATCTCCACCGGTGAATTCGGTCACCATCGACCAGTATTCCGCTGCAAATGCCTGCCCTTCATCCCCATCCGGTGCAGTACCGGCGCGGTGCAGCGCGATGGCCTTGTTCTGCAGCGCCAAGAAACGCTGCATAAACGCGATGCCGCTCTTCTGATCGAACCGGGCACGGATATGGTCGAGCATGTCGTCGTCAAAATACTTGATGAGCCAGTAGTATTCATTGCCCATCTGCAGATTGACGATGATATCGGCGTATTTTTTAAAGTCCACGGTCTGCATTTGCAGCACCTCGTCCCGCAGCGCCTCAATATCGCGCAGCGAATCCGTCAGGCAGCGAAGCTGCGCGCGGATGGATTCCGCCTGTTCGCTGAGCAGCGCGGCAACTTCTTCCGGTGTGTCAAGCGGCGTCAGACGTGCCTGGATGTCGTGCAGCGAAAAGCCCAGATGCTTCAGCGACAGGATCTGGTGCAGCCGGATCATGTCCTGATCGGTGTATAACCGGCGGCCGCCCTCACTGATGGCAGATGGATGCAGCAGACCGTTTTTATCGTAGTGCTGAAGCGCGCGAACGGTGACACCCATTTTTCCTGCCAACTCGCCGACGGTCATAAACCCGTCCGGAATGGCCTTGTGCAATTCCATTCTCGAATCACCTCTGAAGACAGGATAGCATATGACGCTGCGTCACGAGCAAGCATTTTTTTGCCGGCTGGAAAAACATACCCCGCGAATTCGCTGGCGCATTCTGCCATGGCCTGCGCCCTACGCCTGCGAAAAGCTATTATTTTCGAGCTCGCACAGATGTGCAAAAAAATTTGGGGGACGCGTTCTGCGTCCCCCAAATACTGAAATTGAGGATTAATACATGCCGCCGCCAGCGCCGCCGGCCGCAGCCGCCATCGCGGCATCCTTCGCCGGATCGGGCTTATCTGTGACCAGGGATTCGGTTGTCAGCACGCAGGCCGAAATGGAGGCCGCGTTCTCGAGCGCTGTGCGCGTCACTTTTGTCGGGTCGACAATGCCGGCCGGAATCATGTCGCAGTAGCTCTCGGTGTAGGCGTCGTATCCGTAACCGGTCTTGCCGGAGGTGTTGATCTTCTCGAAGACCACGCTGCCATCGACACCGGCGTTCTCGGCGATCTGACGGATCGGGGCCTGCAGCGCCTTGGCGATGATCTGCGCGCCGGTCTTCTCATCACCGGACAGCGTCTCGACGAGCTTCCCAACCGCCGGAATCGCGTTGACGTAGGCCGTACCGCCGCCGGCGACGATACCCTCTTCCACGGCTGCCTTTGTGGCGTTGAGCGCATCCTCAACGCGGAGCTTCTGCTCTTTCATAGCCGTCTCGGTCTGCGCGCCGACGCGGATGACCGCGACGCCGCCGGACAGCTTCGCCAGGCGCTCTTCCAGCTTTTCGATGTCGTAGTCAGACGTGGTAACCTCAATGGTCGCCTTGATCTCGGCGATGCGGGCAGCGATATCCTGCGAGTCGCCGGCGCCGTCAACAATGACAGTGTTGTCTTTTGTAACCTTGACCTGACGCGCCGTACCGAGCTGGGCGATGGTGGCGTCTTTCAGATCCATGTTGAAGTCCTTGGCAATGACCGTGCCGCCGGTCAGAATGGCGATATCCTGGAGCATCTCCTTGCGGCGGTCGCCGTAGCCAGGCGCTTTCACGCAGCAGACGGTGAACGTACCGCGCAGCTTGTTGACCAGCAGGGTGGCCAGCGCGTCGCCTTCAACGTCCTCGGCGATGATGAGCAGCTTCTTGCCGGCCTGCACGATCTGCTCGAGCAGCGGCAGGATCTCCTGGATGGAGGAAATCTTCTGATCGGTGATGAGGATATACGGATCGTCGAGCTCGGCGACCATTTTCTCGGTGTTGGTGACCATATACGGCGAGAGATAGCCGCGGTCAAACTGCATGCCCTCGACAACCTCGAGGCCGGTCTCGGCGGTCTTGCTCTCTTCGATGGTGATAACGCCGTTGGCGGAAACCTTCTCCATGGCCTCGGCGATCAGCTTGCCGATTGTCTCATCGCCCGAGGAGACGGTGCCGACACGAGCGATATCTTCACTGCCGTTGACGATCTGCGAGTTGGCCTTGATGGCCTCAACCGCAGCAGTGACCGCTTTCTCAATGCCCTTGCGCATAACCATCGGGTTTGCACCGGCAGAGACGTTCTTCAGACCCTCGCGGACGATGGCCTGCGCAAGCAGCGTCGCGGTGGTGGT
>CAZGBU010000140.1:0-4250 GCA_964523945.1 uncultured Oscillospiraceae bacterium | reverse complement strand
AGCCCATCGGAAACACCCCTCTGCATTTTTTTGCGTATCTTGTGATCTACCCTTAATATAAACAAAACAGGCTGCAATTTCCATTTGCGAATTCAACTAAAATCTGGTTCCGGTTTTGTATCAGTATACAAAAAATCGGGAAAATAAAATGATTTTCGAATTTGATGTTAGATTTTGCTCCTCCGGCGCATCTTCACAAAGATAGGGGTTTGCCGTCTTGCATGCGGCACGACCGGATGGTATAATCCATACGGAAAGAAGGTGCGCCATGTTTACCTGTATCAAAGAGCAGTGCATCGGCTGCGGCAGCTGCGTGCGTGTCTGCCCGATGGGCTATCTCACGATGGAGGACGGTCATCCAGCGCCGCGCGAACGCCGGCGCTGCATCGCCTGTATGCACTGCGCGTCGGCCTGCCCGAAACAGGCAGTGCATTTTGATGAGCTGCCGGCCGGTGCGGACTATCCGCAGGCGCCGGTCGACGCGCTGGAACGGCTGGTCAAATCCCGCCGGTCGGTGCGGAAGTTTGCCGCCGCGCCGCCAGCGCGCGGGGACATCCAATGGGCGCTTGACTGCGCGCAGTATGCGCCAAGCGGAAAAAATGTGCATGACAACCGCTGGACCGTCGTCTACGGCAGGGAAAAGACGCTCGAGCTTACAAATCGTGTGCTGGACGTGTGCCGTGCAACAGGCGTCGCGCCTGAGCTGCCGAAGCTCTACGAAAAAGGAACCGATCTGATCTGCTGCGGCGCACCGTGTATGATCATCGGCTGGTCGCCGGACGCGACGCTCAACCCGGTTGTCGATCCCGCTGTTGCGCTCACAACGGTTGAGCTGCTGCTTGTCTCACGCGGCTATGTCACCTGCTGGGGCGGGTATCTGCGTCAGGTCTCCGACGAGGACGCGGCGCTCCGTGCGTATCTCGGCGTGCCGGACGGATGCCGGGTCCGCTGCGCGCTGATGGTCGGCCGGCCGGGGGCAGAGCGCTATCCCAACATCCCGTATCGCCCTGCCGCCGCGACATTTTGGCTCGATTCTTAAATATTACATATTGAAAATCGGACGAGCATCGGATATACTAGACGGTGCAACAGACTATAAGGAGGTCATTTCAATGGCTGTTATTACCAAAGATACGATCATCGGCGATATTCTCGACATCGCGCCGGAGACGGCTCCGCTGTTCTTCTCCATCGGCATGCACTGCCTGGGCTGCCCGTCGTCCCGCGGCGAGACGGTTGAGCAGGCCTGCGAGGTGCACGGCGTCGACACCGAGGCGTTCCTCGAGAAAGTCAACGCCGCCATCGGCCAGACTGCGTAAAAAGGAGGCTTTCAGCCTCCTTTTTTCTCATTTATGAATCTGCCGGTTTCGGAGCGGCTGAAAGCGTGCGCGGCGCTGGTCCCCGCTGGCGCGCGTGTGGCCGACGTGGGCGCGGACCACGGCTATCTGGGGATCTATCTGCTGCTTTGCGGCATTGCGCGCCATGTGACGGCGACGGATGTGCGCAGCCAGCCGCTCTCGCACGCGCAGGAGAATGCCGCGCGCTTTGGCGTGGACGACCGGATGACGTTTGCGCTGTGCGATGGGCTTGCCGGCGTGCGCGCCGGCTCGGTGGACACGATTGTGATCGCCGGTATGGGCGGCGATACGATTGCCCATATTCTGCACACATGCGACTGGGCGGATGCGCCGGGACTGACCTGGATTCTCCAGCCCAACACGTCGGCCAACGATCTGCGCCGTGATCTGGGTGAGCGCGGCTGGCGCATCGAGCACGACCGCCTGGTGCAGGAGGGTGGCTTCCTGTACAACCTGCTCAGCGTGCGCGCTGGCGGCGGCGCGGCGCTCTCTCCGGGGCAGCAGTATGTTTCGCCGCAGCTGCTCGCCGAGGGCGGCGCACTGCTGGATGCATATTTTGCACGCGTGCTGCAGGGCTTGGCGCGTGCAGTCGAGGGGATTGCGCGGTCATCGCGGCCGGATGCGCCGGAACGGCTGCGATATTACGGGGCGGCGCTGCGGGAAGTGACAGAAATGAGGGATTTGTATGCCAACCGTGCGGGAGATTGAACAGAGCCTGTTTCAGGCTGCACCTGCATTCATGAAAGAAGAATGGGACAATATCGGCCATTTGTGCGGCCGGGGCGATGCCGCTGTGACACGCGTGCTCGTTGCGCTCGACCCGTTCGAGCCGGTCATTCGGGAGGCGGCGCAGCGCGGCGCGCAGCTCCTGCTGACGCATCATCCGCTGATCTTTGGCGCCGCCAAATCTGTGACTGATGCGACGCAGACCGGCCGCGCACTGCTTGCGGCGATCGAGCTCGGCGTCAGCGTGATTTGCATGCACACCAATCTGGATTCGGCGCCCGGCGGCGTCAACGACTGCCTGGCCGCTGCGCTTGGCCTGACGGAGGTTGCGGTTCTTGTTCCGGCCGGGACGGACAGCCAGGGGAGAACCTATGGGCTCGGCCGCGTTGGCCAGGTTGAGCCGCAGCCGCTGACGGACTTTCTCCAGACGGTCAAGACCGCGCTTGGCTGCGATGGGCTTCGCTATGCCGACGCCGGCAAACCGGTGCGGCGCGTTGCGGTCGGCGGCGGGGCGTGCGGCGAATTTGCGCAGCAGGCGCTTGCACTTGGCTGCGACACGTTTGTGACGAGCGATATCAAATACAACGGCTTTATCGACTGCTGCGATATGGGCCTGAATCTGATTGATGCCGGTCACTATCAGACCGAACAGGTTGTGCTGCCATATCTCGAGCAGCTTCTGCGCACGGCGTTCCCACAGCTTGATGTCCTTCGCTCACAGCAGACAACGGATGCCATCCGCTGGCTGTAAAAGCAAAAGAAAGACGCCTGCGGTTTCAGCCGCAGGCGTCGTCGCTTTCCTGTTTTGCCACGTGCCGGCTATATCCGACTGCAATCACAGCGTCAAGCACCAGAATCCCCATGCCGCAGGCAAAGCACACCATACCGGTCGTCAGCAGTGCGGCCAGAATCATAACAGCGCCGCTGATGAGAAAACTGATTCCACCAAAACGCTGGCTTTTGCGCCAGGAGGTTTCGTTTTTCATGCTCCACCTGGTGCGCAGGCCAATGATGGAGTTGCGCTTGAGCTTCGGCATCACATTGCCGCAGATGATCAGAAGAATGCCGAGCGCGATGAAGATCAGACTGGTCAAATCAACCGGCAGATCGGAGAGCTGCTCCACTTGTCGGAGCGCAGCGAGCAGAAAATACCCGCACAGAAGATTGAACAGCAGCAGTCCGCACAGGCCGGTGAGAAGCGTGATGGTTTCATTATTGCGGCCGCCGTGCTCCTGCTTTTTTGCAAAGTGCGCTGCAGCGAGCAGAATCAGTCCGAACAGGAGCGTGATCGCGGGAAACAGCAGTAGTTCATATTTGCTGCCCCAACGGTCAACCTGGCCGTTGAAGCCGTAGTGCGCCGGCACCTGTGCAGGCAGAAATGGCAGCGCACCAGCCGTCAACCCAATCGGCAGCAGCATCAAAGCGATATATATTATAATGTATATGGTGCGTTTAGTCTTCATGATCCTGTCCTCCACGCAGCGTGTTGATCCAGAGCACGGCCTCGTCCAAAATGGAGAGGTTCAGCTCATAATAAATAAAGTTTTTCTGACGCGTCTCATAGATGAGATCGGCTTTTTTCAGCTTGGCGAGGTGGTATGAGAGTGCCTGCGGCGACAGTTCCAGCGAGGCGGCCAGTTCGCCTGCGCTGATTTTTCCCGCCCGCAGCTTCAGCAGAATTTTGCGCCTGGTTTCGTCGGCCAGTGCAGTTAAAACTTCGTGCAGTGCCAATGCCATCCTCCCCGCTGTATGCTCTGATTGCAGAATACCATATTCCTTTGCCGATGACAACAACTATTTCAAATATTTTTGAAATAGTTGTTGCGCCGCAACGCGAAAAGTGCCGAAACCAGAGACCTTCGACTTCCTGCGTTTGGGCATTAAGCAGCTATAATTTTAGAGGGCGCAAATTATTTATTTTCGCCTGCGTGAAGCGAAAGGAACGAATCTAAAAATGAATATAAGGAAAATGACGCTTGACGATTATGATAATATCTACGAACTTTGGATGTCTTGCAAGGGTATGGGATTGAATCATCTGGACGATTCGAAGGACGGAATTGAAAGATTTCTGGAAAGAAATCCTGACACCTGTTTTGTTGCTGCAATAGACAATAAAATTGTCGGAGTGGTCATGGTTGGTAATGACGGCAGAAGAGGTTATAT
>CAZGBU010000139.1:0-4289 GCA_964523945.1 uncultured Oscillospiraceae bacterium | reverse complement strand
GCACAGCCCTTGGAGAGGGGCTCTAATAACTACTACTCTATAATACAAGGAGAACCATATGCTGAAACTGTTTCGATGGATGCGCCGCGAGCAGATCTGGATGGCTGCGTTGTGCGCGGTACTGATTTTGGGCCAGATCTATTTTGATCTGGCACTGCCGGAGTATACGAGTGATTTGACTGTGCTCATCAAGACACCGGGCAGCACGATGTCGGATATCCTGCATACCGGCGCAGAAATGCTTGGCTGTACGCTGGCCAGCGCGCTGCTGTGCGTGATCTGCGGTTTTCTCACCGCACGGGTGGCGGCGGGCTTCGGCTCGTCCCTGCGCCAGGGGGTTTTTGATAAAATCGCGGACTTTGGCCAGCAGGAAATGACGGATTTTTCTGTGCCGAGCCTGATCAACCGCACGACCAATGACATTACCCAGGTGCAGATGCTGGTGGCCATGGGCATGCAGATCCTGATCAAATCGCCGGTGATGGCGGTGTGGGCAATTATTAAGATCGTCAATAAGTCCGGGACCCTCTCGCTGATCACGGCGGGGTTTGTCGTGGCACTGCTGGCAATGATGGCGGTTATTATCGTCGTGGTGGTGCCCCGCGTGCGCCGGGTGCAGAAGCTGACCGACCAGATCAACCTGGTGGCGCGGGAAAACCTGACCGGCATCCGCGTTGTGCGTGCATACAATGCAGAGGACTATCAGAACGAAAAGTTCGAGAAGCATAACCAGACGCTGATGAGAACACAGCTGTTCAACCAGCGGGCGTTTGCATTCCTGATGCCGGGCGTATCGCTCGCGATGAACGCGCTCTCGCTCGTCATCTACTGGGTGGGCGCTTCCATTATCAACAATGTTCCGGCCACAGATACGGCGCTGCGTTTGACCACATTCAGCAACATCGTGGTGTTTGGCACCTATGCCACATATGTCATCATGTCCATTATGATGATGGTGATGATTATCATGCTCGTCCCAGCGGCGCAGGTATCTGCCCAGCGCATCAACGAGGTGCTGGATGCAAAGATCCATCTGCAGGAGGGCAATCGGGTCGACGCGCCGGAAACCGGGACGGTGGAGTTCCGCAATGTCAGCTTCCGCTATCCGTCTGCGGAGCGCAACGAATTGGAGCATATCAGCTTCCGTGTGGAGCGTGGTCAGACCGTGGCGCTGATCGGCGCCACGGGCAGCGGCAAGTCGACACTGGTCGGTCTTATCGCACGGTTTTACGATGCAACAGACGGACAGGTGCTCATCGACGGGGTCGACGTGCGTGACTATACCTTTGATGCGCTCTATGATCGCGTCGGCTACCTGACGCAGAAAGCGGTGCTGTTTTCCGGAACGGTGCGCAGCAATGTGCTCTTTGGCGAGAGCCGTGGCGGAGACAGCGACGAAGCCGTTGAGGCGGCCCTTGATCTGGCGCAGGCGACAGAATTTGTTGAGAAATTGCCCGGCGGGCTGGATGCGCCCATTGCCGAGGGTGGTACAAATGTCTCCGGTGGCCAGAAGCAGCGGCTGGCGATTGCGCGGGCACTGGCACGCCAGCCGGAAATTCTGGTCTTTGACGACTCGTTTTCCGCACTGGACTATCGAACCGATGCACGGCTGCGCGCTGGCCTGGCGCAGCAGCGGAATGATGTCACCCGCGTCATTGTTGCCCAGCGCATCGGCACCATTCGCAACGCGGATCAGATCATCGTACTCGACGAAGGAAAGATTGGCGGAATGGGCACGCATGACGAACTGATGCAGCATTGCGGTGTTTATCAGGAAATTGCCCGGTCTCAGCTCTCCAGCGAAGAGCTGGGCGCATAAGGAGGGATCGCTTTATGCCCAATCTGACACAGCGCGGTATGCGCGCGCCCGAAAAGAGCAAACGCGGCATCCGCGGCGTGCTCCGGTCTCTGTTCGACTTCTCCAGCAAGCTGAAGCTGCCAATGGCTGTCGCGCTGGCGTTTGCCGTCGTCGGCGCAATTTTGACCATCATCGGCCCAAATCTGCTCAGCGAAATGACGGATCTGATCTCCGATGCGCTCTTTACCGAGATTGATCTGGCAGCGATCGGCCGTATCGGCGTGCAGCTTCTGCTGCTGTATGGCCTGAGCGCGGTGTTGACCTATGTTGAACACTTTATCATGGCTACCGTGACGCTGGAACTCTCGCGCGATCTGCGCCGCGCCCTGTCGCGGAAGATCAACTGTGTACCGATGCAGTATTTCAGCACTGTCACCTACGGCGATATCCTCAGCCGTGTCACCAACGACGTCAGCACGCTGCAGCAGGCGCTGGCCAACAGCCTTCCTTCGATCGTCAGTGCGGTGGCCCAGTTTATCGGTTGCCTGGTGATGATGTTTGTCACCGAGTGGCGCATGGCTTCTGCGGCTGTGGCGGTGACGCTGATTGGCTTTGCGATCATGGCGCTGGCGATGCTGCGCTCACAGAAGTACTTCACCGCGCGGCAGCGGAATCTGAGCGCGCTCAACGGGTACATTGAAGAGGTCTATTCCGGTCATGATGTGGTGCGCATCAGCCGTGCTGACCGGTCGGTCAAGGCGTCGTTCCGCGACCTGAATGCAGCCCTCTACGACAGTGACTGGCGCAGCCAGTTCCTCTCCGGCGTGATGCAGCCGCTCATGAGCGTCATCGGCAACCTGGGCTATGTGGTTGTGTGTGTGCTTGGTGCTGCGCTGGCCATGGAGGGGGAGATCTCATTTGGCGTCATTGTGGCGTTTATCCTGTATGTGCGGCTGTTTACCTCACCGCTGAGTACGATTGCCCAAGGCATGACGCAGATGCAGACGGCAGCGGCGGCCGGCGATCATATTTTCGACTTTCTCCAGGAGGAGGAGCTGCCCGATGAGACAGGCAAGCGCGGCGTGCCGGAGCACGTTCGCGGTGAGGTGGAATTCCGCCATGTTCGCTTCAGCTATCCCAGCGACCCGGATAAGCTTGTCATCAAGGATTTCTCCGCTCATATCCAGCCGGGACAAAAGGTGGCTATCGTCGGTCCCACCGGCGCGGGCAAGACGACGCTGGTTAACCTGTTGATGCGCTTTTTTGAGGTGAACAGCGGCAGCATTCTGATTGACGGTGTCCCGACATCTGAAATGACCCGGCAGAGTGTGCACGACCTGTTCAGCATGGTCCTGCAGGATACATGGCTGTTTGAGGGCACTGTCCGGGAAAATCTGGTCTACAATAAACAGGGCGTAACAACTGAGCAGCTCGAGGAGGCCTGCCGCGCCTGCGGCATTGAGCACCTGATTGAAATGCTGCCGCAGGGCTTTGACACCGTTTTGAATGAGAGTGTCAGCCTCTCCGCCGGACAGAAGCAGCTGCTCACCATCGTCCGGGCCATGGTACAGAACAATCCCATGCTGATCCTCGATGAAGCGACCTCCTCGGTCGATACCCGCACCGAACTGATCACGCAGCAGGCGATGGATCGGCTGACTGAACATCGTACCAGCTTTGTCATTGCGCACCGGCTTTCGACCATTAAAAACGCCGATCTCATTCTGGTGCTGAAAGACGGCGACATCATCGAGCAGGGGCCCCATGCACAGCTTTTGGACAAAGGCGGGTTCTATGCAGATCTGTACAACAGCCAATTTGAACAGGCGTCCTGAAGAATCCGGCCCAGGCGCCCCGCCTTAACGGCGGGGCGCTTTTCTGTATGTGGAGCAGCAAAGCCAAAATGGGAGATGGCATCAAGCAACTTTCATTTGCATCAGAACCTGCGCCCTCCTGTCCCGCATAGCCGGTTTTTACATTATGTTAACAAAATAAAGCACTTTCACGAAACAGAGAAGTCCATTTCCGACCCGTGGAAAATTACGGGTATTATCGACGGATGGCGCAGAAATTGCGGGGGAAATCGGCTGTGGAGAAACCTATGGAGAGTGTGAATAACTCAAACTGGCAGGAAAATATTTGCCGCGTTACGGTCAACCAGACGATGAAAAATGTGTAAAAAAACAAGGCGGAGAACTGGTGAAAATTCCGATATTGACACGGGAAATGCTGAGCTGTATTCGTCGGTGAAAATGCCAGAGCGCTGCGCCAGAGCTGCAAATGCATCAAACGTAGCAGATTAAACCGGGCCCTGTGCGGCAAAAGCAAAATTGGTTTGTTTTTTTCGTTGACGAATGGAGCATTTCGTGCTAGAATACATTTCGCAATCATTGTAAACGCTGATGTGGCTCAGTCGGTAGAGCAGCTGATTCGTAATCAGCAGGTCGCCGGTTCAAGTCCGGCCATCAGCTCCAAAACATCGCAAACGATC
>CAZGBU010000138.1:0-4343 GCA_964523945.1 uncultured Oscillospiraceae bacterium | reverse complement strand
TCGCGAAGTACCTTGCCGGCCTGCCCGGCTACGAGGAGTGCCCGCGCTACGAGCGTGCCACTGCCACGCCGCGCGCGATGCTCGCCCGCTTCGATGCCGCCAAGGCCGCGGCCAAGAAATAATTCACTGCACGGCATGGGACAGGCAGGCTTCTGCCTGTCCCGCGCGTGCGCTTAATGACAAAGTAAAGGACTGATTCACATGGCTCATATGAACAGGAAAATCGGCATTCCGTCGTTCGACCTGACCGGTAAGACCGCCATCATCACCGGCGGTACGCAGGGGCTGGGCTTCGGCATCGCCTGCGCGCTGGCCGCCTACGGTGCCAACGTCGTCATCACTGCCCGCACGGAAAAGAAAGTGCTTGACGCGGTCGACGATCTGAACGAAAACTACTGCAAGGGCGGCCGCGCCATCGGCATCCCGGCTGACTCGAGCAAGATGGAGTCCATTCAGATGGTCATCGACAAGACCGTTGCGGAATTCGGCGAGCTGAATATCCTCATCAACAACGCCGGCATCTCCGGCCCGACCGCACTGATCGTCGAGACCCGCGAGGGCCGTCCGGAGTATACGGCGGCTGACTTCGAGAAAGTCATCGCCACCAATCTGACCGGTACGTTTATGTTCTGCCAGGCTGCTGCGCGCCAGATGATCAAGCAGAACGCCACCAACGGCAAAAAAGGCGGCAAGATCATCATCACGGCCTCGGTCGGCGGTCTGATCGGCGGTAAGGGCGTCGTCGGCTACGGTGCGTCCAAGGCCGCCTGCCTGAGTCTGGCCCGTACGATGGCCAACAACTTTGGCCGCGAGAACATCACCTGCAACTGCATCTGCCCGGGCTATGTCGTCACGCCGCTCAACGAAGAGTTCTTTATTGACGCGGACGGCAACCCGACCGACTACTACCGTCAGCAGTCCAAGGCCACCTCGGTCCGCCGTCTCGGCACGATCGAGGAGATCGCCGGCCCGGTGCTCGCCATGTGCTCGGACAGCTTCAACTACATGACCGGTACCTATATCCTCTGTGACGGCGGCCAGTCGATCCCGGCAGAATAAGCGAGGTACATAATTTTATGGAGTACGAGAATATCATTTACTCGGTTGACGGCGGCATCGCCACCATCAAGCTCAATCGCCCAAAGGCGCTCAACGCGCTCAACTCCGAGATCAATCGCGACATCATGTCCGCGCTCGACGCGGTTCGCTCGGATCCGTCCGTGCGCGTGCTCATCATGACCGGCAGCGAAAAGGCGTTCGCCGCAGGCGCTGACGTCAAGGAGATGGCCGAGGCCACCCCGCGCTATGCCAAGGAGTTCTGCGGCCTGGCCATCGAGATCAACAACATTCTCGAGAGCATGTCAATCCCGACCATCGCCGCAATCGGCGGCTACGCGTTCGGCGGCGGCTGCGAAATGACGCTCGCATGTGACTTCCGTGTCGGTGGCACCCGGACAACCCTTTCATTCCCTGAGGTCGGTCTGGGCATCATTCCGGGCGCAAATGGCTGCGCGCGTGCAACCGCAATCGTCGGCCCGGCCAAGGCCAAGCAGCTCGTTATGCTCACCGAGATGATCCCCGGTAAGCAGGCGTATGAGCTGGGTCTGCTCAACTGGTACGTCGAGGCACCGGCTGAGCTGAACACCGCTGCGGCTGAGGCCAAAAAGGCGCAGAAAGCCGCCAAGGCAACCGGCGATGAGACTTCCATCGCGCAGGCAAAGGCCGCGTTCAAGGCTGCCGAAAGCGCTGCAGCGCAGGCGGAATACGACGCGATTTATGCCAAAGCGGTCGAAGTCGCGCAGAAGCTGATCTCCAAGCCGGGCTGCGCGCTGGCGTCGGCCAAAGCTGCGATCAACAAAGCCGCCAACGAAACGATTACGCAGGGGAAAATGCAGGAGACAACTGAGTTCACCCTCCTGTTCGACACCCATGACCAAAAGGAAGGCATGGCCGCGATGATCGAAAAGCGCACGGCTGTGTTTACCAATTCCTAAGTCAAATTTTTATTGAATAAAGGAGACGATTCCAATGGCAATCCAGACTATCGCTGTCCTGGGCGCCGGCCAGATGGGCGCCGGCATTGCGCAGATCGCAGCGACCAATGGCTTCAAGGTCATCATGCGCGACATCAAGCAGGAATTCTGCGACAAGGGCGTGAACACCATCAAAGCCGGCCTTGACAAGCAGGTCGCCAAGGGCAAGACCACGCAGGAAGCTGCGGACGCCATCATGGCCAACATCACCACAACGGTCGAGCTCGAGGGTGTCGCATCCGCCGACTTCGTCATCGAGGCCGTTCCCGAGATCCTCAGCCTCAAGCAGGAGACATTCCAGCAGCTCGGCGAGATTTGCCGCGAGGATGCGGTGCTGTGCACCAACACCTCTTCGATGTCCATCACCGAGATCACCAAGCTGTGCAAGAAGCCTGAGCGCTGCATGGGCATGCACTTCTTCAGCCCGGTCTATGCGATGAAGCTCGTCGAGATGATCCGTTCGAACGTCACCTCTGACGAGACGGTCGCAATCGTCCGCGAGGTCTCCGAGAAAATGGGCAAGGTTCCGGTCCTGTGCCAGACCGACACCCCGGGCTTCATTGTCAATCGCTGCCTGTTCGCATTCATGCTCGAGGCCATTCACGAGTATGAGGACGGCGTCGCAACGATCGACGATATCGACACAGCCATCAAGCTCGGCCTGAACCATCCGATGGGCCCGTTTGAAATGATGGACCTGTCCGGCCTGGACACGTTCCCGCACGTCACTGAGACGCTCGAGGCGCTGCCGGTTACCACATGGAAGTGCCCTGAGTCCGTCCAGAAGAAGATTGCCGAGGGCAAGTTTGGCCGCAAGAGCGGCGAGGGTTGGCACAAGTACAACTAATCCCCCTACTCTTTCATTCTGAAATTTATTTTTGAAAGGATTGATTCCAATGGTCAAAGTCGAAGACATCAAGACAATTGGCATGTACGGCGCCGGTACCATCGGCGGCGGCTTTGCCGCGTATTTTGCGCTGAAGGGCCTGAACGTCAACGTCTATGTTCGTTCTGAAGCCTCCAAAGAGCGCGCCATCCCGCATATCCAGGGCCCGATCGACTCCTACATCAAGCTTGGCCTGCTGGATGACGGTCAGAAGCTGTGGGATAGAATCAAGATCACGACGGATCCCGCCGAGGCGTTTACCGGCGTCTACTTCGTTCAGGAGAACGGCGCAGAGAACCTTGAGCAGAAGCACGAAATGGTCGCTGTGATGGAGAAGTACATGCCGGTCGACGGCATCATCGCTTCTTCCTCGTCCGGCACGCCGGTCACCAAGATTGCATCCGAGGCCGCGCATCCGGAGCGCATTATTGTCGGCCACCCGTTCAACCCGGCCTACCTGCTGCCGCTCATCGAGATCTGCGGCGGCGAGAAAACCGATCCGGCCGTCATTGAGCTGGCGCGCGAGTTCTACAAGAAGTACGACAAGGCCCCCTGCGTCCTGCACAAAGAGAAAAACGGCTTTATTGCCAATCGTCTGATGCATGCCCTGTGGCGTGAGGAAATCGCGCTCGTCACCGAGGGCGTTTGCTCGATGGCCGATGCGGACGACGCCTGGACGTTTGGCCCTGGCATTCGTCTGGCTGCGGTTGGCCCCGGCATGAACTATGAGCTTGGCGGCGGCGAGCTGGGCATCAAGGGCTGCGGCATCAAGTTCGGCGCGATGACCAACGCAGTCTTTGCCGACATCTCCGACATGAAAGAGGTTCCTGCAACCTGGCCGGATCAGTCCGGCGAGGAGATCATCGTCGAAAAAGCGAATATGCCGGATGTGATCGGCCATACCAACGAGGAGATCGCTGCGTTCCGCGATAAGCTCATCGTCGATGTGCTCAAGCTGCATCATCGCATGTAATTTTCTTCTCCTGGTTACAGGAATCATACACCAATCCTGTAATCGAAATTAGGATTTGAAATTCGTCAGATTCATGCTACAATAGTAATGCGAAATTGTTAGAAAGGATTGATTCCAATGGCCAAGACAATCATTACCGCCGCTATGACCGGCGCTGTCACCCCCGCCGGCTACAACATCCCGGAGAAGCCGGAAGAGATCGCCGCTCAGGTTTATGAGTGCTGGAAGCTGGGCGCTTCCGTCTGCCACCTGCACATGCGTGACGACGATGGCAACGGCGTCATGGATCCCGTGAAGTTCTACGAGACCATCAAAGCCATCCGCTCCTACAAGGACTGCGACATCATTGTCAACTGCACCTCCTCGGGCGACAACCGCGTCTCCGACGACTCCCCGTACGGCAACGCCATGCGTATGCTGCACCACAAGAACGTCCCCGGCATCGAGATGG
>CAZGBU010000137.1:0-4526 GCA_964523945.1 uncultured Oscillospiraceae bacterium | reverse complement strand
GGAAATCGACTGCCATAACACTGCTTGATGTCATTCTTTGTACAAGGTTGACTAAGTAGAAAATCTCACGCGGGAGGCGTTTTGGAACGTCTACCGTCCCGGCTGCAACGAGCACTATGTGCTGCATGTGCTGCGGGAAGACCACGATTTTGTGCCGGAGCTAGATCTTGTGCTGGAATTGGATGGCCGGCTGATCGGCCATATCATGTATATGCGCGCCCGGCTCGAAACGGATGACGGCCGCGTGCTGCCCGTGATGACATTCGGCCCAATCAGCATTCATCCGGCATTCCAGCGGCAGGGCTATGGCCAGCTGCTGCTGGATCATTCAATGGAAAAAGCGCGAGCAATGGGGGCTGGTGCGCTGTGTATTGAAGGTAATATCGCGTTTTATGGGCAGTCCGGCTTTGTGGAGGCTGGCACGCATGGCATTCGCTGTCACGGTGCGCCGGAGGATGAACCATTGCCCCATTTTCTGCTCAAGGAGCTGGAGAATGGCTATCTGGATGGCGTGACTGGCGTCTATTATACACCAGACGGCTATTTTGTTGATGAGCAGGCGGCGGAGGAATTTGACCGCGCGTTTCCGCCAAAGATCAAACAGAAGCTGCCCGGTCAGCTGTTCTGAGCGTCGGGGTGGCAGAGCCGGGTATGGCGGCGCAGTCAAACGGTTCGTGTTTCGCCCGCGGTCGGGATTTCTGACAATGCGTGCGGGCTGAAACTTTATGTCCAGTATCCCTGCCGCGGTTGTGTCCTGGCGTGCCGGACTGTTTGGGCGCGGCACCGGTGGTTGTAACAAGCAAGAAAGATACGCCGCGCAGGAAACCCTGCGCGGCGTATCATTGGGTTGAAAGCATCAGGCCGTGCGCGGAGCGAGCAGCTCCAACAGCTGGCGAATATTTTTCTTGCCCAAAAAGACCTGTTCCGCGTTGATGAGCAGGCAGGGGACACTCATAACCTGATAGCGTTCCTGCAGATCGGGGAAGCAGTTCAAATCATAGACCTGTGCGGTGACGGCTGGGTTCACGGCGGCAATGCGCTGTGCAGCCGTCACCAGTTCCGGACACATGGTACACGAAAGCGACACCAGCACCTGCAGCTCCGTCGGCTCCCGGATGCCTTGAATAGCGGAGAGGACCTCGGAGTCCAGCGCCTGCCCCGGTCCCGCGGCGTTGTACAGCCCCAGCACAAACGAGGTGAATTCGTGCCCGCCGGGCACGCCATGAAAGGCCAGACCTGTCCAGCGCCCGTCCGCCCGGCAGATGCGGACGCAGGGCAGATGATCTGCCCCGTCCGGGCTGCCAAGCTGCACACTCAGCTTGTCTGTCAGCGCGGCGAGCTGCTCGATGTATGTGCGCAGTTCCTCTGACAGCGGTGTGCCATCCAGGTGCAGCTGCAGCACCAGCGGCTGCGCCATGCGGCTGAACACGGTTTCGAGCTGAGCGAGCATATCGGCGGAAAACAGGCTGGACGGCTCTGCGGCCGGCCGTCCTGCTTCCGGCGCAGCCTGCGCGGCTGGAGCGGTCGGCGGCTGCGGGCGCAGTCCGGTTTTGCGCTGCATGGCAGCGGCCAGCCGCTCGAGTTCGGTTGCGGCCAGCGCGCCGTCTCCCACTGCGGTGACCACCTGCCGCAGAGACTTGATGCACACATCTCCCGCAGCGTACAGGCCGTCCGCCGTGGTTTTCCGGTTCAGGTCGGTCCGGATGTAACCCTGTTCATCGAGTTCGGCAAGATCCTGCGCCAGCATAGTGGCCGGCTCATAGCCGGCAAAGACAAACACACCGAACGTCTCGCCCTCCGGCGGCCGGTACTCTGTGACTGCACCGGTTTTGGTGTCGCGGCAGCGGAGGTAGCGCAGCGCCGTGTCACCGCCGACCTCTTCTACAACTGTATGGGTGCGGACGGAGATTTTTTCATGGCTTCGCGCAGCGTCGGCTGCGGACGGCGCGCAGGAAAAGTCGTCGCCCCGCATCAAAATGGTCACATGGCGGGCGTATCTGGTGAGGAACACGCTTTCCTCTGCCGCGGCGAAGCCGCCGCCGACGACAAAGACGTCCTTCCCGGTAAAGAATTCGCCGTCGCACGTGGCACAGTAGGCCACGCCGCGGCCCTGGAACGCGTCCTCACCGGCAAAGCCAACCCGGCGCGGATGCGTGCCAGTGGCCAGCAGCACGCCAAAGCAGCGCAGATCGCCCCGGCTGGTTCGGACGGTTTTCACATCGCCGTCCAGATCCAGCCCGGTCGCCTCGGCCAGCAGAAACGCCGCGCCGAAGCGCTCGGCCTGCCGCCGCATTGTCTCTGTCAGGGCGGCGCCATCGGTTCGCTCCACACCAGGATAGTTGACAACCTCTGCGGTGATGGCGATCTGGCCGCCAAAGCGTTCTTTTTCCACCACGATTACCCGGTAGCGCGCCCGGGCCAGGTAGAGCGCGGCGGTGAGTCCCGCCGGGCCGCCACCGATGACGACGACATCATACAGGTTATCCGCTTGCGCCATAGCCTTACAGCATGCCGACGAGATCCAGACTGGGCTTGAGTGTCTGCGCACCGGGCTGCCACTTGGCCGGGCAGACCTCATCGCCATGCTGGGCGACGAACTGGCTGGCCTGGACGCGGCGCAGCAGCTCGTCGGCGTTGCGGCCAACATTGCCGGCTGTGACCTCATAGGCGACAATTTTGCCGTCGGGGTTTACGATGAAGCTGCCCCGCTCAGCCATACCGTCGGCTTCGATATAGACTTCAAAGTCCTTGGCCAATGCGTGGGTGGGATCGGCCAGCATCGGGAACTGGATCTTCTGGATGCGTTCCGAGGCATCGTGCCAGGCCTTGTGCACAAAATGGCTGTCACAGGAGACTGCGTAAATTTCGCAGCCAATCGAGCGGAACTGATCGTAGAGATTGGCCAGATCCTCCAGCTCAGTGGGACAGACAAATGTAAAGTCGGCAGGGTAGAAGAAATAGACGCTCCATTTGCCCAGCGTATCTGCCTTGGTGACGGTGCGGAACGCGTTGTTCTGATAGCACTGTACAGAAAAATCGGAAATTTCTTTTTGGATCAGAGACATTGTATCGTACTCCTTGTTGCAGAATTTTGGTTAGTATACGCTAACTGCATGGCAATTATACAAGAGAAAAACGGGCTCGTCAAGCGGGAACCATTTCCATGCGAAATACAGGCATTGCCTGTGCCTGCAGAACGGCTGCCGCGCTGAGGTGTGGAACCCATTATCCCTCCGCCTGACAGAACAGTTTTCCGGTAGCTTTTTATGAAATCGGCTCCTATGGCAGTGGAAGAGAAGGTCAGCAACGGCATTGGGATATCCCTGCATGAAAGGGAGGCTCCGGCCTATGTCCTGTACCCGGAGAGATAGGCTTTTTGAGAGCGCGGCGGGGAAACGGAAGTAAAAAACGCAACAGAAAAAGAACAGGGTAAAAGCGAATGCATACAAGGCGGGACCGTCTGCAACGATGTTCCCGCCTTGTATACAAAATCTATGATTGATGCTATGTCAGTTGCTCTCTACAGCGTTTTCGTACAGACGTTCAATCCCGGAAATTGCCCCATTCTCAAGGCGATTCGCTTCCTCTTGCAAGTCGCGAGACTTCTTGAACATTGTGCCAATACGGACCTGAAGATCATGCGGAAGATCGGGAATAGGGATTGACTTTAACGCTTCTGGATCAAGCTCGGGAATGTCTTTCCCAAATCGGGTTGCAGTGATCAAAGGATAACCAAACTGATAGCTGCACAAAAATGCTGCAACGTAGAGGAAATCCATATTTGAATAGTCTGGCCGCTTTTTTATACGAAGGACATGCTGCGACATCGCTTTACCATCCAAGAGATCTCCTGCCAAAATACCCTTTCCAAGAATACCGCCGTATGCACCAGAACAAGGAATCAAAATGTAATCCTTCTCTACCTTACACAGAGAAATATTTCTAGCATTGAGCTTTTTCGAAATAAATTTGCTGGCAGAAAAGTTTGCGCGAACAATATCTGACGACGAATAAAGCGGGACAGCATTGGGATTTCGCTTATCTAGATAATTTCGTTTAAAACGGGGAACGACCCATGGAATGGCGATTTCTCCAAGTGGAACAGAACCGTACCGAACTATTTCGGCTAACAGAGAATTGCTATAGCTGTCATACATATGTGGATCAAGTCGGTTCATTCGCAAAGCTGTTGATGCAATAATGTTATAATTGCGTTCAGGGATTGATTTGGGGAGTATATGACCCAGATATTCATCTAACAAAGCATCTATTTCGGATAAAAGATCTCTGCTCTGGTCGTAAAGCTTTTTGGATTTTAACATTTGGCTGTTAATCGAAAGTATGTTTTCTTCATCAAACATCATTATTTGAAGATTTTCAAGATCCTCAGGCTTTAAATGCTTGATTACTTTCCCGTGCGCATCCCTGGTAATTAATGCATGTCCATACTGACTTTTTAGATATGCGGCAATATAGCAGCAAGGTAGACGAAGGCCAGAAAAGAGACATCCAATTTGTCATATCTG
>CAZGBU010000136.1:0-4597 GCA_964523945.1 uncultured Oscillospiraceae bacterium | reverse complement strand
ACACCAGACTACCTCTTGCCTTTGTTCGTCATTATCACGAAAATTATGCCTGCACGCCTCTCCAAGAGAAATTATCGGCATATATCACAGTGCTCTTTCGTATTTTTTGTGCAAAATACATACGTTTTATGTGTTGTTTAACACATGGGAGTACCCCTTTTCCCCTGTTTAAGTGTACTGTACCGATTTGGGGCGAGTTGTACTTTTTTGCTCCTCAAAATTTTTCCGTATTTTTCCGATGAAAAAGCAAGTAAAATGTCGTAAAATGTAGAAACCGCATAACGAAAAAATGCACAACAGATTTTTTATGTTTTACTTGACACATTAGGACGACCTTGGCAGGGTCGTTATTCCAAAGGAAATCCGCCGCACGCTTCGCATCCGCGAAGGCGATCCGCTGGAGATCTATACGGAAAAAGACGGCGAGGTCATCTTCAAAAAGTACTCACCGATGGGCGATCTGGCCGATTTTGCCGCGCAGATCTGCGATTCCATTGGAAAAAACACAGGGCATATCGCAGCGATTTCCGACCGCGACGCAGTGATCGCAGTTGCCGGCGCGCCGCGCCGCGAGCTGCTTGAAAAGCGCAATTCCTCTGATCTGGAACAGATCATGGAGCAGCGGCGCGCCTATCAGTTCAAGCCCGGTGACACGCCGCTGCGCGTGTGTGACGGCGTGGAGCGGTATTTCCTCGGCGTTGCCGTCCCGATTCTTTCAGAGGGCGACCTGATGGGCTGCGTGTGCCTTCTGCTCGAGGACGGAGCCGATGCGCTCGGCCCGACGGAGCTGCAGCTCGCGCAGACCGTCGCCGGCTTTCTTGGCCGGCAGATGGAGTCCTGAGGCGGCAAAACGCGCGGCGGCACCAGATCCCGCCGCGCGTCAGCCTGCTCAAAATTCCTGCGGGGTTCGCTGTATGCGGATCTAAAGCTGTGAACGTTGCAGATCCGCTCTGAATGGAACGCGAAGGGGAGCGCCCTGACGGTTCCACATTTTACTCCCCCTCGGAACGCGCAGGCCAAAACGGCTTCTCAACAGACAAACGTGCGGCAGAACCTGGTTCCGCCGCACGTTTGCCTGTTTTCTTCGTTTTGTCAATTACTGCTCAGCGCGCCGACGAGCTTCCGTCCCAGCGGGATCAGTACGCCGCCGACAACATTGCCAAGCGAAATGACCACCAGGCACAGCAGGCTTTTCCCGGACCAGAGCATCCCGGCGGCGGCGAAGTAGTACATATCGGCGATTGAGTGCTCCGTCCCGGTCAGGATGAACACCATGACACCGAGCACCAGCGCCATATACTTGCCGATCGGATGCGGGATGTTCTTATACCCCTCCACCGCAATGTAGATGAGTACATTGCACATCACGCCAAGCACAAACAGGCTCAGCAATCCATCGTCCAGCTTCGTCTGGCACAGGGCCGCGGCTGTCTCCGTAAATGATGCGCCCAGGCGCGTCAGCTGCGGCAGCGCGCCCATCAGCCAGGCACCGATCAGATTCCCGGCCCAGACGACCACCAGCTCAGGCAGATACGACAGCCGGTGATCAAACAGGTAACAGGCCCGGCCGGTAAACAGCGCAAAGCCGAATGAACAGATGGTAAACAGCCCGACCGAGAACAGCAGCGCGGCAAGCGGCCGTGCCGTCGGCGAGAGCGCCAAAAACAGATTTCCGCCGACGCCAATGCAAAAGCCGGCCAGAACTGCGGACACAAAGGTGGCAAGATATTTTTTCATACAGTCAATTCCTCCGGGCGCGCCGCCGGCGCGAAAGTCAATCAGGCAAGATGCCGGTTTAAAAAGTCGATCACTGCGGCATGGATTTCGTCGTTGTCCCAGCAGTGGTCGTGTGTACCGTGGCTCGCGCCCTCCACCAGAATCAGTTCTGCGTCGTTGCCGGCAGCGGTGAGCGCCTCATACAGCCGCTCGCTCTGACGCATCGGGACGTCGCCGTCGGCCGTGCCGTGCAGGATCAGCACCGGCGGCATGCCCGCCGCAATATAGCGGAGCGGGTTGGCCTGCTCGCAGCGATCCGGGATTTCGGCGAGCGGCGCACCGAGAAACTGCGACTCGGGCGAGCGGCCATCGGAATGCTTGATGAACGAACCGATGGTATCATCCTCGTCGAGTCTGGCAAAATCGATCGGTCCGTAGAAGTCCACCGCCGCAGCCACCGACGAGCTGACGCCCGGGTATTCGCCGACATCGAATTCCGGCGCGGCTGCGCTCACGGCGGTAAACGCGCTCAGATAGCCGCCGGCGGAATAGCCAAGCGTCACGATCCGGTCCGGATCGATGTCAAAGTGCGCGGCATGCGTTTTCAAAAAACGGATCGCCGTTTTGATGTCGTCGACTGCGCCGGGAAATTTTGACTCGGAGGATTTGCGGTACTCTACATCGACGACAACATAGCCGGCGTCGCACAGCCATGTCAAATTCGGAATTGTCCCCATATGTTCGTAGAGCTCGAAGCCGCCGCCGGACAGATGCACCACGACCGGCATCTTCCGGCGCACGCGTTCACGGCCGGGAATTGCGGGCGGCTCGTTCGGCACCATCATGCAAAGATGCAGCGGGCGGCGGCGCGGATTGCCCGGGATGGCACTGCACTGCGGTGCAGCCGTGTCGCCGAGCAGCTGGGAATAGACAATGCCGCTGTGCAGGCTGATGTGGGCACGGCCGGGGTCTGGATCAGTACGGGCGATTTGTTTGCGCATAACAGATTCCTCCTTTGCCTTGTCCGCTGATTACGGCTGCGCCATGCGGCGGGCCGTTTCCAGCGCGAGACGGATCATGTCGTTCAGGCCGCGCTCGCGGTCCTCCGTCGGCATCTCGTCCGCGCGGTAGATGTGATTGGACACGGTGCAGATGGTCAGTGCGCGCTTGCCGGCATGCGCTGCAGTCAGATACAGGCCGGCCGCCTCCATCTCCACTGCCAGTACACCCATCCGCTTCCACGCATCGTTGAACGCGGGATCGGCATGGTAATAGGTGTCGGCCGAGAGCAGGTTGCCGACAACGGGCCGCAGCCCCAGCTCGTCCGCCGCCTCCATCGCCGCATGCACCAGCTCCCACGATGCGATCGGTGCAAATGTGCCGTTCAGGCCGTACTGCGCGGCAAAATTGGAATTGGTGCATGCACCCAGGCCGATAATCATATCGCGCAGATCGAGGCTGTCGGCCAATGCGCCAGCCGTGCCGATGCGGATGATATTGTCCACGTCGTAGAAATGGTATAGCTCATAGCTGTAAATCCCAATCGACGGAATGCCCATGCCGCTGGCCATCACAGTGACGGGCACGCCCTGCCAGGCGCCAGTGTAGCCCTGCACCCCGCGGATGTTGTTGACCAGTTCGGGCGATTCGAGAAAGCGCTCGGCAATATAGCGTGCGCGCAGCGGGTCGCCGGGCATCAGAACGGTCTTGGCGATCTGGCCGAACTGCGCCGCGTTGTGCGGCGTCGGTGTCGTTGTCATGTTGCTTCTCCTTCCTGTGCCGCCGCACGGACCAGGCGGCTTGTCCCCAGGCGCGTCGCGCCCAGCTCGAGATAACACGCGGCGTCGGCAAAGTCCGCAATGCCGCCGGATGCCTTGACCTGCACGGCCGGGCCGACGTTCCCGCGCAGCAGCGCGACATCCTCTGCCGTCGCGCCACCGCCGGCAAAGCCGGTGGATGTCTTGATGAAATCTGCGCCCGCGTCCGTGACCACCTGGCAGAGCCGCAGCTTTTCTGCGCGCGTCAGCAGGCACGTCTCGATGATGACCTTGAGCACCCTGCCGGCCGCGGCCGCGCGCACCGCGCGGATCTCGGCGCACACATCCTCGAACCGGCCGTCGCGCACCCAGCCGAGGTTGACAACCATATCAAGCTCAGACGCACCGTCGGCGACGGCCTGCTCTGCTTCAAAGCATTTGACCGCCGTCGTGGCATAGCCGTTTGGGAACCCGATTACGGTGCACACTGGGACACGCCCGGCGAGATAATCTGTCGCCTGCTTCACATAAGCCGGCGGGATGCAAACCGACGCGCAGCCAAAGCGCGCCGCTTCGTCACATGCCGCCCGGATCTCCGGCCAGGTCGCCGTCTGCGTGAGCAACGTATGATCGCATGCGCGCAGAATCTCCGATCGCTCCATCTGATCCGCCTCCTTTGCAATTCAAACATCAGTATACAAGCCGCGCCGGGAAAAGTCAAATTGCTTTCCCACCGGCGCTCTGCTATAATCAGACTAGGCAGGAATGGACATACTGATTTCGACCACATAAGAACTGAAGGAGGCATTCCAATGGATCAACAGGCCATGTACAAACTCTCTTACGGGCTGTTCGTTCTGACGGCGCAGGACGGCGGGCGCGACAACGGCTGCATCGTCAACACCGTCACACAGGTCACCAGCAGCCCCAACCGAATCACCGTCGCGGTCAACAAGCAAAACCTCACCCATGATATGATTCTCGCTTCGGGGCTGTTCAATGCATCCATCCTGAGCACACAGGCGCCGTTCGCTGTCTACCAGCACTTCGGCTTCCAGAGCGGGCGCACAACCGACAAGTTTCCGGGTTCGAGCTTCCCGCGCGCGGCCAATGGCCTGATCTAT
>CAZGBU010000135.1:0-4598 GCA_964523945.1 uncultured Oscillospiraceae bacterium | reverse complement strand
TGCTCCGCCTTGCGGGGCGGGGGGAGCTCCACCTCCGTGGCTTTAATAAGAGAGCCGGGCTGGCGGTCAGGTTCGTCCGCAAAGCAGATGGTCTCAAAATCCCCGGACGCTGCCAGCTTGCAGCCCTTCCATGCAAACTCCGCACAGCGTTCTGCCAGAGGGCCGCGCACCTTGATGGAGATAAAGTCGGTGAGCTTGTTGCCGTCCTTATCCCTGTAGCGGCGATCCGAGGCAATCCGCAAAATAGTATAGGGCTTGCCGGTGGTCTCATTCATTTTCAGTTCTACATTGTTGGTCAGGTTTCCGATTGCTACGATTTTCAGCATATGTGCATTCTCCTTCACTTTTATATAGTATATGATAATTGTGAAAAGGGCGGCGGCCCCATTGGGGGCCGCCGTTATAGTAAATGGGATTTATTTGTCCCAGCTCTCCGGGTCGGTAAGCACAGCGGTGTGGGCGTTGGCAGACTCCATCACATCGTAATAGGCCCAATGGCGGGAGGACACGTCAGGGAACGTCACCAGACGGCGATAGTTGTCCGCAATATAGTCCTCGTCGGCCTCGCGGCCAAGCAGCCGATTGACGATGGTGACGACCTCGGCGCGGGTGATGTCAGCGCCGGGACGGAACGTGCCGTCGCCGTAGCCCACAATCCAGCCGTGGATGGCGGCGTCCTGGATGTACTCAGCTGCCCAGTAGCCGTCCGATACGTCATTGAACTCGGCGTACTGCTCCATGATCTCGGCGTTGCCGTCACCATAGGCCGCGAAGAACCGCACCGTCATAGCCACAAACTCGGCGCGGGTGATGGCCTCGTCGCCGTGGAACAGGCCATCGTCAAAGCCCACAGCGATGCCGTAGCCGGTGAGATACTGGACGGAGCCCGCATACCATGCGTCGGGATCGACATCCTCAAACTTGACGCCGCTGCCGCTGGGGATGCGCTCGCCCAGCCGGTCAGAGAGCAGGCGGGCGAAGATGGCGCTGGCCTCGGCGCGTGTCATATTGCGCTCCGGCCCAAAGCTGCCGTCCTCATAGCCCACGATGTAGACGCCGTGGTACTCGGTTTCCGTGACAGCAGGGACAGTGAGTTTGCCGTCCTCGTCGGTTTCGCCGCGTTCACTCTGACCCAGGTCGCCCTTGACGATGACGGTCACGCCCTCCTGCGGCTTGCGCTCGTTGTCCGTGACCGTGATGGTGATGCGGTTGTTCTCGTCCATGTCCTCGCCGTCGGGCAGGGTGACAGTGATGTTGCCCGTCTTGCCGATGGATACCTCCGCGTCCTCAATGGGGCGTCCGGTCTCGTAGTCCTCAACCGTGACGGTCAGCGTCCACTTATCTCCGTCCTCATCCTCATAGCCCACGGTGGCGTCGCCGTCCTCGTTGGTCTTGCCGGTGGTGCCGGGGACGGTAATCTGGCCGCAGGCGTCGGTGGTGCCTTCGCAGTAGTTGTCATTCCGGTCAGTGACGGCGATGAACAGATCCGCCACAGGGGACTTGTCCTCCACAAGCTGGACGGTAACAGTAGTCGGGTCGGCATAGTCCAGCAGCCGTCCGCCGGGGAGCAGGATGGACAGGGTATCGTCCTCGTGGAGCGTTACGGTGGCATTGGCCACGGGGTTGGTGGTGTCTGTATCCGTGACGGTCACAAGGTAGCCGCCCACAATGGCCTCGCCCTTGCTGTCCGTGGTGGCCTGCATATAGATTTTCTCGATGATTTCTTCCCCTAATTTCTCGCCGCAGACCTCGCACTCTTTGTGCTTGCTGCCCTCGCTGTCGGTGGTCGGCTCCACGTCGATGAACCAGTCGCCGGGCTGGTGTCCAGCGGCATCGGTGTAGTCGCCCTTGTAGCTGTCGCCGCAGCGGGAGCAGGTGTAGGTGGTGTAGCCCATCTCAGTGCAGGTGGGGCCTGTTACTTCCTCGGTGTAGTCATGGCCCAGAGCATTCGCAAGGACAGCTCCGCACTCTGCACAAAGCTGTGGCGTGGTACAGGTGGCCGCCTCGCCGGGGACGTGGCCGCTGGCATCGCCGCCCTCCAGATAGGTTTCTCTGCAGCGGGTACAAGTGTACTCCAGCAGGCTCTCGCCGGTACAGGTGGCGTTGGTAATAATGGTGCCTGCATCCCAGCTATGGCCGAGGGCGCTGGTGTAGTCCGTAATGAACGAACTGCCGCAGCCCTCGCAGATGTGGAGGGTATGCCCGCCCGCCTCACAGGTGGCGGCGGTCACTTTGGCGATATAATCATGGGGCAGCGCGGAGGTGATGTCCTCGATGTGCCTGTCGCCGCAGATGGCACACTCGCGCACCGTATAGCCGGGGCTGGTGCATGTGGCGCTGACAGAGTAGGTCTTGTACTCGTGCTCACCCTTGGGGGTGCTGGTCTCTTTCACATCGCCGCAGCGTTCACAGATTTCCAGCACCTTGCCGTCTGTTTCACAGGTGGCGTCTCGGATGACAACGCTCTGATAGGCGTGGCCAAGCTGCGCCGAATAGTCGCGCTTTTCAATCTTGCCGCACTCCACACACAGGTAACAGTCATAGCCGAAAGTCAGGCAGCTTGCCGGTGTGCTGTCCAGCAGCACCCAGTTGTGGTTGTCGCCGCAGCCCTTATCTGTGCAGCAGTCCCCGCCGCAGTCGCCGTCACAGGCACAGTCCGGGTTGCCGCATCCACAGGCACAGTCGCCGGTGGAAACATCGTAGAGATGGACATAGGCGACGCCGTTTTCCGTCATGTTGGTGTCCAAATATGTGTAAGTAATCTCATAGTAGACAGGGTAGCTGCCCGCCTCGGTGTAGTTGGGGGCGCTGGTGAGGGTACAGCTATCCGCGCTGTGGCCATAGCGGATTTGTGTGGTGACGCCGGATTCAGAGAGGTCTGAGACGGTGACGGTGTGGGGCGCTCCGTCTACGGTGCCGTAGTAGTTGGCAATCACGGCCTTGGCTCCGGTGTAGCTGGTCACAGAGTAGTCACAGAGGGTGCAGCTCTCCATCTCCACAAAGCGCCCGTTGGCAATTTCGGGACGGATGGCGCCCTCCATCGTGTGGCGCTCCAGCGTGCCGGAGACCGTCTTGCGGGTGCCGAAGCAAAACCCGCAGTAGCTGCCCTGTGCTGTGGTTTTGGTGTGGTATGTGCTGTCTGTATATGTAATGTATAGGTCACGGTCTCCGGCAGGGCCTGGGTAAATTCCGGGGCACAGTCGTACAGCCAGTAGACGTTCTTTCCATAGCTGTAGTCATAGGCGGTCATGGAGCTGTTGATGGTGCCGCAGATGCCACAGACGGACTTGGTCCAGTGGCAGCCGGTATAGGTGTCCTGGCCCGGCACAGCGTCCTGGATGGTTCCCTGGCTCTTGCCGTCCGCCATGGTGCCGTCCGAGTATTTCACTCCCTGGCGCAAAGCGGAAACACCGCCGGGGGCGTACTCCGGTACCCGGTAGACCAGGAAGGCCGTCTCCATGCCGCAGGCGGCACAGTTTAGGGTTTCATGCGTCACAACGGCATTGATATCCAGCTCGTTGGTCCGGCTGCTGGCGGACTGCCAGTGCTCCGCCGGGTCGTGGTAGGCGCTCTCCTGGGCCCCATGAGCAACGGGGATTTGGGTAATACATAAGAGGATGACAAGCATAAATGCAATAGCCTGCCTGAAATGACGATTGAAAACTGTGCTTCTCAAAAGCATACTCCTCCTTTGTTCGGGTTTGTTAGAAATCTCAAGTGCAAGCTATATGATGAATTTATTGCCCAAAAAGAGATGCCGGAATATCCGCATATGCGGATATTCCGGCGCATCATGACTAGTTATATAGTTTTGCTTCCTGCAGGGAGGGTATCGGCAAATGAAATTGCACAGTCACAGTACATCAGCTTCCCCCCACAAATGGGGCATTGCTCCACTGCGCAGCAAACATGGTGGTAATGCCCCGGTTTTGCGCCGCAGTCACAGCACCGTCCACCGCCCTTGGCCGCCCCCTCGTCTCCAAACTTGATGCGGGTATAATAATTCTTCCCGCACCGGATGTAGGGCCAGGTACAGCCGTCTGCTTTTAACATCCGATTCCCGCATGCCCTGCACATGGCACCGCCTGCCGCAAGTAATGCTTCCCGCTCACTCTGATACAAATCGTCCAGCACCTCCTAAGTAAACAGATTGATTGTCCACGATACGTTCTCCTTGCATGCAGGGCGATGGAATAGACGCTGTCAGGCTCTTGGCTTGCTCCATTTGACGGCCCTTCTTTCATGCAATTTGCAACGCAAGTATAGCTGAGACGGACGCAGGAAGCCATTCATCAAACCGGACAAAGAACCATGCACAAACGAAGCATATCCAACAATTTCAGCCTGCTTGGCGGAAGGCCCCGAAGTATTCCGTGTCTTTCCTGTCGCGATAGAACCGGGCCACCTCCTGCAGGCTGCTGGTCACCGGCATTTCCGGAAGTGCGTCTTTCAGGGCGGGGTAATATCTTCGCCCTGGAGCAGCCCTCTCGTCCAGCACAGCAATGGTGCAGGTATCTGTTTCCGTACGGATAGCGCGGCCAAAGCCCTGGCGCAGCTTGATTTGCATCTCCGGCACAACAACCGCCTGCAGAAATGCG
>CAZGBU010000134.1:0-4727 GCA_964523945.1 uncultured Oscillospiraceae bacterium | reverse complement strand
TCAGCAGCCGGGTTCCTGTGCGCCGGCGCACTCTACGGCGCCGCACACGGAACGATCTGGATGACGCTTGGTTCCGCCGCAGTCAATCAGGCCCCACCGGAACGCCGGGGTGCCGCCAACGCAACGTTCTACTTTGCGTTTGATGCAGCGATTGGACTGGGCGCCGCCTTTTGGGGTGAGATGATTGTGCGCCTGGAATATAACCGATGCTTTGTCATCATTATTGTGGCAGCCGCCGTATTGGCCGCAGCCAGCATACCAGCATTCCGCAAACGCGGCAGCATATCATCTGATCCGGTATGATACATACACCGAAAAGACAAACTGCCGGCGCGCTGCGCAATTCCGGCAGTTTGTTCCTTCTGCGTCTAAATACAGCTCAGATAGCATTGGATCAGCCTGATCCGCTCCGCTTGCGTTTCAGCCAGGCACGTTGGATGCCGGCGACGATCGCCCAACCTGCCACGCCGCAAACCAGGCCAACAACGATACCGCCGAGCACATCAGTCGGCCAATGGACATACAGGTAAAGCCTCGAAAACGCAATCACGGCTGCCAACACGCACGACGGGATCCACAGCCGGCTGCGCGAAGCCGCCAGCGCACCGACTGCCGCAAATGAGACCGCGGTGTGTCCTGACGGGAACGATGCATCCGGCGGACGCGGCACCAGCAGCGCGATCTGGTTGATGTCGCAAGGGCGAATCCGGTCCACCAGCGGTTTCAGAATCAGATTGCACAGCACAAGATCGAGCACCAGCGCGACAGCAACCGCAGCACCGAGCCGCCGCGTTTTCCGAAAGATCAAAAGAACGGCCGCCAGGATAATCCACACCTCGCCGTGGTTGCAAATGGTGCTGACCGCAACCATCAGGCTGTCGAGAAATCCGCAGCGCAGATTTGCCTGGATCCAGTCGAGTACGGCAAATTCCGCTCCTGGCAAACAACCGCCTCCCCTCTTCATGTGTTATCGCTATCACTATATCATAAACACCGGCATATGTGGGGATTTTTTCTCAGTGATTTTGGACAAATTTCGCAGGCAGGTGTACACAGGTGGTTGACACTCCTCATTGCGCATGGTAGGATACAACTAAAATTGAATCGCAGTCAGATAGAGGCGCGGAGTCGATGAGTATCGCCGGAAGAGGCAGGCAGCTGTCCGGCGGGAAAGGCTGCTCCGCCGAAGCGTTCCGGCGGTGCCTGGCGCCGGGATGGCTGGTCCGCAGCGAAATACGCTGCGGACTGTCACATGAATTTCGTGTGAAGCGCTATCACGGGTCGAACCGGCATGTCCGTATTCCCTCATGAACCGCTTGACACAGGCGGTTCATTTTTTTGGCGGTTTTTGCCGCACAATCAAACGGAGGGTGAAACATATGAAGAAACTGATTGCTATGCTGCTCGCGCTCGTGCTGGTGCTGAGCCTGGCAGCCTGCGGCAGCGACGAAATGGAGTCCGGCGTTGAAGACGGCGTGCTGACCATTGCCATGGAGTGCGCCTATGCGCCGTACAACTGGACGCAGTACGACGATTCCAATGGCGCGGTTCCGATCAAGGGCACTGACGGCGAATATGCCAACGGCTATGACGTCATGATCGCCAAAAAGATCTGTGAGGAAAACGGCTGGGATCTGGAGATTGTCCGTACCGACTGGGACTCGCTCGTCCCCGGCGTACAGACCCGTACTTATGATGCAGTCATTGCCGGCCAGTCCATGACAGAAGAGCGCATGGAAGAGGTCGATTTTGCCGGCCCGTATTTTTACGCATCCATCGTCTGCGTCACCAAGGCAGACAGCCCCTATGCCAGCGCAACAGGACTGTCAGACCTCGCCGGTGGCACCTGCACGGCGCAGATCGCGACAATCTGGTACACCGATATGCTCCCGCAGATTGAAGGAGCTGAGATCCAGACTGCAGCCGAGACAGCTCCGGCTATGCTGATGGCGCTCGAGACCGACACGGTCGACTTTATCTGCACCGACATGCCGACTGCGCTCGGCGCTGTCGCAGCGTATCCGGACATGGTCATCCTCGACTTCTCCGATTCTGAAGACGGCTTCGAGGTCGACGAGGGCGAGATCAATATCGGCGTTTCTGTGGCAAAGGGCAACACCGAGCTCAAGGACGCCATCGATGATGTGCTTTCGACGATGACGGTCGACGACTTCAACGAACTGATGGACGAGGCGATTGCCATCCAACCGTTGAGCGAATAAGGCGGTGCGCGGCGGGGGACGCAGGCAGTCCCTCGCCGCTTCCCGCTTTTCTTTTTCAGAAAGGAGCGCGATCCCGTGAATAAGTTTGTCGAGCTGTTCAGCGATATTGACAGGTTGCTCGACGCATATGGCAGCGCCTATCTTGCCGGTATCCGGAACACGCTGGTGCTTGCTTTCGTGGCGACGCTGATCGGCTGCCTGATCGGCTTTTTGTGCGGCATTCTTCAGACAATCCCGCACGCGAAGACGGACCATCCGGTCAAGCGCTTCGTCCTGGCGCTGATCCGTGTGATTGTCCGCGCCTATGTTGAGATTTTCCGCGGCACACCGATGGTCTTGCAAGCTGTTTTTCTGTACTACGGTCTGCCCTATTTCTCGGACAACGCCGTTCGCTTCGGCAGCGTCTGGTCGGCCGCTATCTTTGTCGTGTCGGTCAACACGGGCGCATACATGGCAGAGACGGTGCGCGGCGGCGTTCTTTCGATTGACCCCGGCCAGACCGAGGGTGCGATGGCAATCGGCATGAACCATGTGCAGACGATGACAAATGTCATCCTGCCGCAGGCGGTGCGCAATATTCTGCCGCAGATTGGCAATAACTTCATCATCAACATCAAAGACACGTCCGTCATGTTCATCATCAGCTTCACCGACTTCTTTGCCGTGCATCGTGCAGCAGTGGGCGCCCTGTATCTCTATTTTCCCTCTGCGGCGGTGGAGATGGTCGGTTACCTGTGCATGACGCTGGCCGCGTCGTTCCTGCTGCGCCTGCTCGAGCGGGTACTGGAAGGCGCAGACAATTATGAGCTGGTACAGGCCGACCAGCTGACAATGACTGCTGGTACCTACAACCATCCGGAGCGTGGCAGCGTTTTTGACGAGCGCAGCCGCGAATATGACAAGGCGGCCAGGCAATCCCGGTGGAATCGAAACCAGAGTTCGAGAGGAGAGCGGTAACCGTGAGCGAGCCAATCCTGGAAATCCGGCATCTGTCCAAATCGTTCGGCCAGCATGAGGTGCTGCGCGATATCGATTTTACCGTCTCCCGCGGTGATGTCATCAGTATCATCGGCGCGTCCGGCTCAGGCAAGTCGACGCTTTTGCGCTGCATCAATCTGCTCGAGACGCCGACTGCGGGCGAGATTCTCTTTCACGGTCAGAGCGTGCTTGCGCGCGGCTTTAAGGCACCGGACTACCGCGCTAAGGTCGGCATGGTGTTCCAGTCATTCAATCTGTTTGCAAACATGAGCGTTCTGAAAAACTGCATGGTCGGTCAGATCAAGGTTCTCGGCCGGAAAAAGGACGAGGCAAAACAGACTGCGCTGCACTACCTTGACCGTGTCGGCATGTCGCCGTATATCAATGCGCGGCCGCGACAGATCTCCGGCGGTCAGAAGCAGCGCGTTGCCATTGCGCGCGCACTGGCGATGGATCCGGAGATTCTGCTGTTTGACGAGCCGACCAGTGCACTTGATCCGGAAATGGTCGGCGAGGTACTGACCGTCATGCGCGCGCTTGCGCTCGAAGGAATGACAATGCTGGTTGTCACACATGAGATGGCGTTTGCACGCGATGTTTCCAGCCGCGTCGTGTATATGAATGAAGGCGTGATCTGTGAGCAGGGTACGCCAGAGCAGGTTTTCGGCAACCCGCAACAGCCGGAGACACGCGATTTCCTCTCGCGCTTCCTCCAGGGATAATCGCTTTCCGCTCCCCCGCGAGACGCGGGGGAGTTTTCTTTTCTTGCGCGATTGCAGTGTGTGGGTTACAATATCCATGAAAGGATGATGAAGATGGAGTTTTGCGGTCTGCAGAAGTTGTCACTGGTAGATTACCCCGGTCTTTTGGCCGCCACGGTTTTTACCGGCGGCTGCAATCTGCGTTGCCCGTTCTGCCACAACGCTCTGTTGGTTCTCACGCCGCAGTCGGCAGAATCGCTCTCCGAGCACGACGTGCTGGCTTTTCTTCAGACGCGCCGCGGACTGCTCGACGGTGTCGTACTCTCCGGCGGCGAGCCGCTTCTGCACAGCGGCGTAGCCGAGTTTGCACAGGCAGTGCGCGAACTTGGTTTTCGCTTTAAGCTTGACACCAACGGCACATTGCCCGACCGGCTGCAGACGCTGCTCGAGCGCGGCGTGCTTGACTATGTAGCAATGGACATCAAAAATGCGCCGGCACGCTATGCCGTCACCGCGGGGGTCAGCGTGTTGGATCTGGCGGCAATTGAGCAGTCTATCGATCTGCTTCTGCATGCCGGCATCCCATACGAGTTCCGCACCACGCTTGTGCGTGAAGTTCATACGGAAGACGACATCGACGCCATCGGCCGCTGGATCTCCGGCGCAGAGCGCTATGTTCTGCAGACGTTTGTTGACTCCGGCGGCCTGATTGGAAGCGGCATGCATGCGTTTACGCCGGAACAGATGCACGCATTTGCCGACCGGCTCCGCGGTTGTGTTCAGACGGTTGAAGTCCGCGGCATTTCGTAGTCTTCATCCGGCAGTG
>CAZGBU010000133.1:0-4799 GCA_964523945.1 uncultured Oscillospiraceae bacterium | reverse complement strand
AAGTGCTATGATAAAAACGATCAAACAGCATGCGGGCTGGTCCGGGCCGGCGCGCAGAAAGGAGAACTCTGATATGGAAAAAGCAACAGTGTATTTTACCAAAGAGATTACCGCCGATTCGCTGCAGCGGATCTATCAGGCGCTCGGTGTGACGCTCAAGGGCAAGGTGGCTGTGAAAATCTCCACCGGTGAGCCGGGCGGGCACAACTTCCTGCAGCCGGCGCTGATCGCGCCGCTGGTGCAGCAGCTTGGCGGCACCATTGTCGAGTGCAACACCGCCTATGAAGGCCGCCGCTATCAGACGGCGGAGCACTGGAAAGCGATTGAAGAGCACGGCTTTACGGCCATTGCCCCGTGCGACATCATGGATGAGGAAGGCGAGATGGCGATCCCGGTGGAAAACGGCTTCCACCTGAAAGAGAACTACGTCGGCACGCATCTCGACCGCTATGATTCGATCCTGATGCTCTCACACTTCAAGGGTCACGCGATGGGCGGCTTCGGCGGCGCGCTGAAGAACATGTCCATCGGCGTCGCATCCGGCCATGGCAAGGCCGTCATTCACGGCTCGGGCGATCCCGCGGCGCTGTGGACGGGCGATCACGACTCGTTCCTCGAGTCCATGGCCGACGCCGACCGTGCCGTCATGGATCATATGGGACGCGAGAACATCGTCTATATCAATGTTGCCAACCGCCTTTCGGTCGACTGCGACTGCGACTCCAATCCGGCCGAGCCGGAGATGGCCGACCTCGGCATCTTTGCCTCGCTCGACCCGGTGGCGGTCGACCAGGCGTGCGTCGACGCGGTCTATGCTTCGCCGGATCCGGGCAAGGCGGCGCTGATTGAGCGCATGGAGTCGCGCAACGGCATCCATACGATCGAAGCCGCTGCGCAGCACGGCCTCGGCAGTTGCGAATACGAGCTTGTCTCCATCGACTGAGCTGAATAACACAACGGGCGGAGCCGACTGGCTCTGCCCGTTTTTTCTGTTCGGCCGGCGATGGATGCGGTTCAACCGGCATGGAAAGCGATGAGACAGGGGAGCGCTGCAGGTGGGTTTTATTCTGCGGCGCTCCCCTGTTTTTTGGCCTCGTTCTGTGTGCGGCGCAATTCGGCGCGGATCAGAATGTCGTTGTAGGTTCGAATCAGCACCGTGTCGCGGCGGATTCTTTCGTCCTCGCGCAGATCCTTGCAGCACGTATCAAATACAGAAACATCCATTCCATCATCGGTTTTGAACTGCAGCCGGCAGTCTTCCATCGGTGGTTCAAACGGAAAACCTGATTTTAGCATCGGAATGTCACCCTGTTCAGCCTATGCCGGCCCGGCCTGTCTCAATGCCGCCGCGCGAAGCCTGCCACAAGTTCAGCGCGGTTTTCTCATACAATCTATCGAGTTTGCAGGAGGTGCTGCGTATGGCCGGAAACTATTTGATGTATCTGCGCAAATCGCGCAAGGATCGGGAGCTGGAGCAGGAGACGGGCCGTCACGACACGCTCGAGCGGCATCGCAGCGCCCTGCTCGCGTTGGCCGAGCGGCAGGGCCTGACAATCGCCGGGATTTACGAGGAAGTTGTCACCGGCGACACGATCGCTGAGCGGCCCGAGATGCAGCGGCTGCTGGCTGCGGTCGAGACGGGGCGATACGACGGCGTGCTGGTCATGGAGGTGCCCCACCTGGCGCGCGGCAACACGCGTGATCAGGGCGTGATCTCAGAGACGTTCCAGTACTCCGGCACGAAGATCATCACGCCGGAGAAGACTTATGACACACTCGATGACGCGGACGAGGAATACTTCGAGTTCGGCCTGTTTATGAGCCGCCGGGAGTACAAGGCCATCAACAGGCGGCTCAACCGCGGCCGGATGGCGTCGCTGCAGGAGGGCAAGTATATTGCCGGCACCGCGCCGTACGGTTATGAAAAATACAAGCTGACCGGACAAAAAGGCTATTCGCTTCGCATCGTCCCGGATCAGGCCGAGGTTGTCCGCCGTATCTATCACCTGTACACCGTCGGCGCTCCGGACGAAACCGGGATTCCCAAACCGATCGGAAGTTATCGGATTGCAAACCAGCTGTCCGGCGGGGGAATTCCAAGCCCCGGCGGCGTGCGATGGACAGCGACAGCCGTGCGCGACATTCTCAAAAACCCGGTCTACGCCGGAATGCTGCGCTGGGCATACCGGCCGGTCATTCGGAAGGTCGAGGGCGGCGTGGTGACAACCAGTACACCGGTCAGCGATCATGCCACCGTCGTCAACGGGATGCATGAGGCGATCGTACCGCGTGCAGTTTGGGATACGGCGCAGCGGATGATGGCCGCCAGTGTGCCGCCGAAAAAGATGGCCGCAAACCCGCTCGCCGGTATTCTGTTTTGCGCCGAGTGCGGGCGCGCCATGGTACAGACGGTATCCGGCCATGGCACAAAAATCGCCCGGCTGGTGTGTCCCACACCGGGCTGCCAAACCGTTTCCCACCGCACTGACCGTGTGGAAGCTGCACTGCTGGACGCCATGCGCCGCTGGCTCTCCGGCCGCCAACTGCGCTGCAGCGGAGAGGCACAGCCGCAGCCGGATGCAGGCACAGATCCGGAGCGGCTGGCCGTGCAGCAGCTTACCCGGTCGCTCGAGCAGCTGCGCGCGCAGCAGTTGCGTCTATGCGACCTGCTTGAGCAGGGTGTCTACACCACGGAGGTGTTTGTCAATCGCACCCGGCTTTTGGCCGGCCGGATTGCGGCTGCGGAGCAGGCACTGGCCGGAGCAGAAGCCGCTGCACAGAAAAAGGGCGCAGCCGAGCGCATTCGCCGAAACGTTGTTCCGGACATTGAACAGCTGCTCTCAGTTTATCATTCATTGGACTCCGCCGCCGATCGCAACGCATTGCTCCGGCACGTTCTGGAAAAGGTGCTGTACAAAAAGATGCGCGGCAAGATGCGCGGCAGCAGCCCGTCCGGGCCAGCGCTCTTTCTCTTCCCCAGCATGGGTGGCCTGGACAGCGATCCCTGAATCCGAGGTCATATCAAAATGTTGTATTTCTGTATTACGGTTCCTGGACGAAAAACTGTTTGTCGATTTTTGCATAAAAATGTCGCCATTTCACATTATTATCGAAAGATGTCATATAATCTTCCTGATTTTACATCAGGAGGAATAATTATGAATATCATGCCGCGCATCTATGAAGAGCTTCAGGCCCTGGGTATTACTGCAAACTACCGGGGTCGCAACCAGGCAGCCAAAGCCATTCAGCTTGCACTGGAGGACGAAAGCCGACTCGACCACGTCACCAAGGAAATCTACTGGGAAGTTGCAGAATTCGTCGGTTGTAACCGATCCGATGTCGAACGCAATCTCCGCACCGTTGCGCAGCGCGCGTGGTCGGTCAGCCGCGACTATCTGACGGCCATTGCGCACTATCATCTGCCTGCTGCGCCAACCGCGTCAGAGCTGATTGCGATCGTGGCATTTCACATCCGGCAAACCGATCTGCCTTCATCGTCTGGACAGCAGAGCCTGTCCTAAATCCAGATCGGATAATTTCCCTCAGCAGCGGAAAAACTACCGCCGAGGTGATTTGTATGGCAAAGCAAGGCATGGCGCGTCCGGACTGGACGAAGCACCCGAAGAACAGCGCCCCGCCGGTGCCGGAGATTCAGGGCAAAGCGAAACAGGGGAAAGAGAAAGCGCGGCCCATCATTGCCGGGACCAGCGGCCCGAGTATGAAGGTCTATCACAGCACGCCGCACACACCGCATCTGCACATGAGCGTACCCGTGGAGTACACCGACCTTGCCCGTGATAACCTGGAAAACGATCTGCCTGCTGCGGATCTGGAAGACTGACGCGCCGGCCTGACTGCGCAGCCGGGGCGCTGCGGCGTTTCCTGTGCAAAATCGCCGCAGCGCCCCGACCGCCAAGGTGCGTAGGGATATGTATAACCCCACTCGTAGGTCATCAGCAGCACGGCGTCAGAAGCCGCGCCGATCAGCGCATAGTCGTGCCCTTCATAGAGCACACCGGGCTGGTCGGGAGACGATTTCGGTGCGAGCGCCGTAATGAGTTCTCCGCCGAGCGCGTTGACCCGCACGCGCATCTGCTCGGCAAACGAGGCATACAGTGCGGCGTTCTCTGCGCCGAGGAATTCAAAGTCGAGATCCAGCCCGTCATAATTCCCTTCGATGATCCGCAGCGCAATGGCGTCTTCGAGCGCTGTGCGCGCGCTGTCATTGCGCAGCAGGTTTGCGGCCAGCGTACTGGAGAAATTGCCCGATTCGGTCAGCGTCGACAGATGCATCAGCGCGCCGGCCTGATAGCTGTGCGCCATGCGCACAAGGGCCTCATCGCCCGGCTCAATCAGCGTGCCGGATTCCGTGAAACCATAGGTAAACGGCGTCAGCCAGGATGCATACGGCAGGATCCCGCGCAGGACGGATTCGTCCACTGAGGGGTATGCATAGCCGTTGACCTCAACGGTCCGGCCCTGCGGCTCTGTAAGGCCGAGCACAAGTACCTGCCCCGGGTAAATGCTGGGCCGGCCCATCAGGTTGGGGTTGAGCTGGTAGAGCCGCATGACGCTGACGCCCGTTTGCGCCGCAATGGAAAACAGCGTGTCGCCGGATCGCACCGTATACGTCTCGCTCGGGAACAGGATGACCAGGCTCTGCCCGACAGCCAGGCGATACGGCGGCGTCAGTCCGTTAAAGCGCGCAATCAGCCCCGGCGCGACGCCATAGCTGCGTGCAATGGCGTAGAGCGTGTCGCCGGCGGAGACAACATGGATGGTCACAAAACATCACC
>CAZGBU010000132.1:0-4820 GCA_964523945.1 uncultured Oscillospiraceae bacterium | reverse complement strand
TCCCCCACAGGGAAGAACTGGTTCGGATTATATTGGTTTGGTGCGGCTGACGGGACTTGAACCCACACGCCCATTCAAGCACTAGCACCTCAAGCTAGCCTGTCTGCCAATTCCAGCACAGCCGCACAAATAAGCTTGCCGCCTGAATGAGCGAAATCAATTATATCGGCAAAATCCGGATTTGTCAACCGCTTTTGTTCCCGCTTTTCTTGAAAATCTTTTTATATTGCGAAACGCCGGGGAATCTGCTATCATAGGCTTGTATTTGCTTCGACGCTGGAGGGTGTCCCATGCCGCGCTTCTTCCTGGATCCCGGGCAGCTTGCTGCGCAGACGGCGACGTTGACCGGAGAGGCCGCCAATCATGCAAAAGTGCTCCGGCTCCGCGTAGGCGACAGCGTGACGCTGTGTGACGGCCGGGGCAATGATTATGCCGGCGTGATTGAAACCGCTGATACTGGCTGCTACCAGATCCGGCTGACCGGACAAAGCCGCTCGCAAGCGGAGCCGGATATTGCCGCCACGATCTACATGGCGTTTGCCAAATCGGATAAGTTTGAGCATGTCATACAAAAGGCAACTGAGCTTGGCGCAGCGGAGATTGTCGGTTTTCCTGCCACACGCTGTGTCTCGCGTCCGGACGAGCGCATTGCGAAAAAGCTCGAGCGGTGGCAGAAGATTGCGCGCGCCGCTGCAGAGCAGTCCGGCCGCAGCTGTATTCCGGCCATCCGCGCCGTGCGTTCGTTTGCAGAGGCGATGAACGAAGCCGCACAGGCTGCGCTTTCGCTGTTCTTTTACGAAAACGAGCGGACTGTCTCCCTCGGCTGTGCACTTGCCGGCGGCGTTCCGCCGGCTGTCAGCCTGGTCACCGGTCCGGAGGGCGGCTTCGAGCCGGCTGAGGTCGAGCAGGCCCTGGCCGCCGGCCTGACCGTTTGTTCGCTCGGGCCGCGTATTCTCCGCTGCGAGACCGCGCCGCTGTGCGCGCTGAGCGCCGTTCTGTTTGCCGCCGGGCAGATCTGAGTAATTCCGCCATACTGTGGAAAAGGACTGAATGGTTCCATGTCAAAAACAACAAAGAAATATGCTGCGCCGCACGCCGGGGATGACACCGTTGTCTATAAGGTAATGGCGGCTGTGGCCGCGGCCTGTGCCGCCGTTTGTATTTTGGTCCGGGTCATCGCCGCATACCGTACTGCCGGCGGCATGGTGCAGATCTACGACGCGCTGCTGATCGCCATGTGGATTGCTCTGGCCGTCGCCGTCGTTTTTGCCGTTGGCGCTGTAGCGCTGCGCCGCCGCCGCGGGCTGTGTTATGCATCAGGGTTTGTCAGCGCCGTGGGGCTGCTGTCGTTTGCCAGCTGCCTGATGCTGCGTCTGTACTGGGTCAGCGCGGCTGCCGGGTGCTACTTCCTCTGGATTGCGGCAGCACTGCTGTACTGCCTGTACATGCTCTATCCGCGCGAGTTTTTTGTCATTGCGCTGCTGACAGCCGCCGCCGGCGGGACATTCTATCTGCTCAGCCGCGTTGGAACCAGCCGTCTGTCCATTCTGGCCGTGGCGGTGCTGACCGTGCTCAGCGTGCTGTGCGCTGTGCTTACATTCCTGGCCGCGCGCACAAACGGCCGGCTCCGGATCGGGAAGCGCACGGTGCAGCTGTTCAGTGTGAACTTTGCGGCCATCCCGCTCTACATTACCTGCGCACTCTGGCCTCTGTGCGGCATTGCGGCGCTGCTGCTCGGCAGCGTGTTCGCCTACTATTGCATCTACGTCGCCGTCGGCAGCGCGTTGATCGCAGTGTGCTATTATACCTTCAAGCTGATGTGAAGCAAACCGAAACGCACGCCTGGTGGGGCAGCACCCCATCGGGCGTTTTCAAAGGGTGATCTGTTTGGAATTCAAAATTGGAATTGACGTCGGCTCGACTACGGTCAAGGTCGTCGTGCTTTCTGATGATGACAAGCTGCTCTATCGCAGCTACGAGCGCCATTTTTCCCAGGTGCGTGAAAAAACGTGCGAACTGCTCGAGCAGGCAAAAGACATCGTCGGCAACAATCCGGTGCGCGCTGTCATCACAGGCTCAGCCGGTCTCGGCATGGCCTCGTCTGCCGGCGTCGACTTTGTGCAGGAAGTCTTCGCAACCGCCGAGGCGGTCAATACATTCCTGCCCGGCACCGACGCAGTCGTGGAGCTCGGCGGCGAAGACGCGAAGATCATTTTCTTCGGCGGATCGCTGGAGGAGCGGATGAACGGCTCATGTGCCGGCGGAACCGGCGCGTTCATCGATCAGATGGCCACGCTGATGAATGTGACGGCCGACGAACTGGATGCGCTCTCGCTCCACTATGAAAAAATATATCCGATCGCATCGCGCTGCGGCGTGTTCGCCAAGTCTGACATCCAGCCGATTCTCAACCAGGGCGGCCGGAAAGAGGACGTTGCAGCGTCGATTTTTCAGGCGGTCGTCGACCAGACGATTGCCGGACTGGCGCAGGGCCGGGAAATCGCCGGTCAGGTCGTTTTTCTCGGCGGTCCGTTGCACTTTCTCAAGGGTTTGCGCATGCGCTTTCAGCAGACACTGCACCTTGATGACGCGCATGCGATCTTCCCCGAAGACGGCGACTGCTATGCCGCCATTGGAGCGGCGCTGTGTGCAAAAGGCTACGAGCCGACCTCGTTTGATGCGCTCTATCACAAGCTCGAAACCTCTGTCGGCGACCGCGGACTGACCGAGACGCTGCCGCCGCTGTTCTCTTCGCAGAAAGAATACGACGACTTCTGCGCCCGGCACAATGCCAACGCGCCGAAGCAGGCCGATATTCATACCTACCGCGGCCGCGCCTGGCTCGGCGTGGATGCCGGCTCCACGACAACCAAGCTCGCACTGGTCGACGAATCGGGTGGACTGCTGTATACATATTACGCATCCAACCTGGGGAATCCCGTCGCCGTCGTGCTTGAGCAGCTCCGGACGATCTACGATCTGTGCGAAGACCGCATCACCATCGCTGGTGCGGCGGCGACCGGCTACGGCGAGGATCTGATCTGCGCCGCGTTCCGGTTCGACGCCGGCCTGGTCGAAACCATGGCGCACTACACCGCCGCACGCGCTTTCTCGCCGGATGTTGACTTCATCATCGACATCGGCGGACAGGACATGAAATGCTTTAAAGTGCGCAACGGTGCGATCGACTCGATCATGCTCAACGAAGCGTGCTCGTCCGGCTGCGGTTCATTCATTGAGACGTTTGCCCGCGCGCTGGGCTATGAAATTGCGGACTTTGCCAAGCTTGGTCTGTTTGCGCCGCACCCGGTCAACCTCGGCTCGCGCTGCACCGTATTTATGAACAGCTCCGTCAAACAGGCGCAAAAAGACGGCGCAACGGTCGAGGCCATCTCTGCAGGGCTTTCCATCTCCATCGTCAAAAACGCGATCTACAAGGTCATCCGCGCTGCGTCGGCCGACGATCTCGGACAGCATATCGTCGTGCAGGGCGGCACGTTCCACAACGATGCCGTGCTGCGCGCATTTGAGCAGGAGATGGGGCGCAATGTGACGCGGCCGACCATTGCCGGCATCATGGGCGCATACGGCGCAGCGCTGTACATTCGTCAGCGCAGTCCCGAGCGGTCCGGCATCCTGACGCGCGAAGAGCTGGACGCATTCTCGCACACAGCGCGGCCAGTCACCTGCAACGGCTGCACCAACCACTGCGCGCTGACGGTCAATACGTTTGACGGCGGCCGACGGTTTATCTCCGGCAACCGCTGCCAGAAGCCGCTCGGCACCGCAGCCGAGTCCATGCCGAATCTTTCCAAGATAAAATATGAGATGCTGCGCGGCCTGCAGAGCGCACCTGGCCCGCGCGGCCGGATCGGTCTGCCGATGGGGTTGAATCTGTTCGAAAACCTGCCGTTCTGGCATACGCTGTTTACGGATCTCGGCTTTGAGGTCGTGCTCTCAGAGGAGTCATCCCGCGCGCTGTATGTCCGTGGCCAGCAGACCATTCCCTCCGACACGGTCTGCTACCCGGCCAAGCTGATGCACGGCCACATCATGAGTCTGCTCGATCAAGGTGTGGAGACCATTTTCTATCCGTGCGGCTCATACAACTTTGACGAACACATCGGTGACAACAATTACAATTGTCCTGTCGTGGCGTATTATCCCGAGCTGCTGGCCGCCAACATGCCGCAGCTGAAGACAGTCCGGTTCCTCTATCCCTATGTTGGGCTCCACCGCCGGAAAGACTGCGAGAAATTCCTCCGGATCTATTTTCATGAGCAGTTCCAGATTCCGCCGCACCAGACCGCACAGGCTGTCCGCGCCGCCTATCAGGCCTATGACGACTACCGCAGGCAGGTCCATGCGCGCGGGCAGGAGATCATCCAGTTTGCCCGGGCCAACGGCAAACGGATCCTGGTGCTCGCCGGCCGGCCGTACCACATCGATCCGGAGATCAACCACGGCATCGACGGTCTGGCTGCATCCTACGGCTTCTGTTTGCTCACCGAGGACGCCGTCTCCAGCGAGCTGGGATATGAATCACGCCATGTGCTCAACCAGTGGTCGTACCACGCGCGCATGTATAACGCCGCGCGCTACGTCTGCACGCAGCCGGATATGGAGCTGGTACAGCTTGTCTCATTCGGCTGCGGCACTGACGCGATCACAACCGACGAGCTGCGGGATATTCTCGAATCGAACGGGAAGCTCTACACACAGCTGAAAATCGACGAAATCACCAACCTTGGCGCTGTCCGCATCCGGCTGCGCAGCCTGATGGCCGCCATCGACGCCCGCGAGGGCGCCTGATTCGCTTA
>CAZGBU010000131.1:0-4823 GCA_964523945.1 uncultured Oscillospiraceae bacterium | reverse complement strand
ATAGGAATTATTGGGGGTATTCTTATAACAATTCAATGTATCGTTTTAATCGTATCAATCTTTCCAACGGAGTCCGCGTTGAAAAAGACATTTAATGATGACGGAACACGAAGATAACTTTACGTTTATCGGGGAGTTCGCCGCCAGCTGAAACAACGAAATCCATCCCCCAAGAGCAGCTATTTTCAATCTGAAAACGGCTGCTCTTTGTATTTTGCTTGCGGGCAAAAAGGAGCGACCACCAATGACGAAACCGAGGGAGAAAACCCGCGAGGAATTGACTGCCAGCGGCATGAGAAATTTGAATAAGCTGTTGGGATTTCCGTCAATTTAACGGGAGTTTTCAATTTTCCTTGATATCACTACATTCCTTGAAAAGGGATCAGGAGCGGCGTGGCTTGACGGCAGAGCGGCGCGGTGGTAGAATGAATGCGCCCGGCACGGGGCGCAGAAATACCGATTGGCCGCTATGGTGGAATAGGCAGACACAAAGGACTTAAAATCCTTCGGGAGCGATCCCGTACCGGTTCGACCCCGGTTAGCGGCACCATCGTCGCCGCGGACGACATGTCGTTCGCGGCGGCTTTTTCACAGAAGTCACCTCTCACGCATTTTGTCGCGGCGCCTCTCCAAATCACAACCGCCTGCGCTGGATTGTGATTTGGTTTTTGGCGGAAGGCGCAGATTCTGTATTGCCATCCGCACCATCGTCAGAGCAAAGTCCGCTTTGCTCTGCCAATTTTGCTATGCAAAAGCATAGCAAAATTGGCCATGTGCCGCTTTCAGCGGCACGGCCATAAAATCAAAGCGCGTGGGCCGAGACGGCCCACATGCGCGAAACTTCATGCGCCCGCGTTCTTCTGCCTGTTTTCGTGGTGGGCCCCATGGAGCATGAAGTTTTATGCCCACGGCAAAAAAGACGCCAACCGCCTGCTCCCTTGCTCCTCCTTTCCAACTGCGCCCCGCTCCCGCCGGGCTCGCAGTTGGTGTGCTGCCCGGTTGGCGGCGCAGGCGGTCAAAAGATTGCTTTCTTTGCGCGGCATGCGAACCGGAACGCTTTCTTTTTCGTCTAACCTCATATATAATGAAATTACCACAGAGGAGAAGGAGGATGTACCATGACGAAACGACACAGGATTGCCGCGTTGCTTGCCCTGCTGCTTGTGTTGGCTGCGTTGGCCGGCTGTGCGGCCGACCCGGCGGAGCCAAATGAACCGAGCGAGCCGGCGCAGAGCGCACAGCCGGAAGAAACACCGGAGGAACAGCCGGAGGAACCGGAACAGCCGGAGAACACGGAACCGGCAGCGTTTGTGTTTACACGCGGAACTTCCCGCGCATGGACGGGTCGACGTCGATGGTGCCGCTCGGCCAGGCGGTGGCGAGCGTCCTGCTCGGGGAGAGCCGCGAGGCGGTCGCAGATCTGGCACAGTTCAACCGAACGACGCAGTCGTTCCGCAACCTGAAAGACGGCCTGTGCGACATTCTGATTGTTGGCCAGCCGGAGGCGTCCGTTTTTGATGAAATGGCCGAGGCCGGCTTCGAATATGACATTGAGACGATTGCGACCGACGCGCTGGTCTTTGTTGTCAACGAGGGCAATCCGGTCGACAACCTGACGACAGAGCAGATCCGTGCGATCTACGCCGGCGAGATCACGAACTGGTCTGACGTCGGTGGCGCAGATGAGGAGATCGTCGCGTTCCAGCGCAACCAGGGCGCCGGCTCTCAGGCGCTGATGGAGAAGCTTGTAATGGGCGACACGCCGATGGCCGAGGCGCCGGCGGAATACGTCGCCGACGCGATGGGCCAGCTGATGGAGGTTGTGCGCAGCTATGACAACGCAGCCAACGCGATTGGCTATTCGGTCTACTATTATGCCAATGACATGCAGTTGGCAGAGGGGCTGAAAATCCTGTCGGTCGACGGTGTTGCGCCGAGCGCCGAGACGATCCGTTCCGGCGCTTATCCGCACCTGAATGCGTACTACTGCGTCATCGCGTCCGACGAGCCGGCAGACAGCCCGGCGCGTGTACTCTATGACTGGCTGATGACCGAGGAGGGCCAGCGCCTGGTCGATGCGGAGGGCTATGTCTCTGCGATGGATTTTACGTCCTGAGGGAGGGAACGCCATGAAACGATGGGCTGGATGGCTGCTGACCCTGGCGCTGCTGCTTGCGGGCTGTTCGGCTGCCGATCCCGCGGTGCCGGACGCACCGGAGCAATCACAGTCGCAGGAGCCGGCACCGCCGGAGGAGACGGCGGAACCGGACGCGCCGGAGGAATCCGATGCGCCGGCGCTCGCGCCGACCGGCGAGGCAACAGCGGGCGGCTTTGTCGTGCAGACCGACTATGACAACTATACGCCGCATGATTGGGACGAGCCGGTCTATACACGGCTGCACGAGGAGCCGATTGAAGATCTTGTACCGGGCGAATACGGCATGCTCTATCCGTTCGAGGGCAGCCTGCTCTATTACGACTGGGACACCGGCTCGGCGCCATACGCGATGTACGGCCTGTTCGACGAGACGGGACGAATTGTGGCCGACCCGACCTACACCTCAGTCGAGCAGCTGACCTATTACGACAATACGGGCGAGTTCGTCCGCCTGCCGATGTGGCAGCTCGGGCGAACCGAGTATGCCGAGACGGTGACGTACGAAGATGAGTACGGCAGCTACGAGTATATCGACGGCAGCCGGCTGTACGCAGTTGCATCGTTTGACGGATCGTTTGTCAGCGCGTGCCGCTACCGCGGCGTAAATGCAATGGACGGCGCGGTGCTGCTGACCACAGATCAGGAAGCGAACGACTTTGAACTGTATTCCCTGGACGGCACGCTGCTGCTGACGGATGAGGACCTGCCGTTTGCCGGCCGTATGGAGCCGTATGCCTGCCTGTCGATGACGGCCGGCGATGGCCTGTTTGTTGTCTCGCTGCCGGAGGGCTGGTACTACATGGACGAGACTGGCGCACTGGTGCTTGGACCGTACGCTGCGGCGGAGCGCTTCCGGAACGACCGGGCGATTGTCTCTGCGGACGGGACGCATTATGGCTTGATCGACCGGGCCGGCAACTGGATCATCGGGCCGGGCGCCGCGCAGCTGCGCGAAGCCGAAAACGGGCAGTTCATCCTGAACGACCGGCCCAGCCAGACGGTCCGCGTCGTCGACCGGGATAGCCGGGAGGTGTTTCATGCAACGGCGGACATGATCGAGGCCAACGGCGTCTGCTATACCTGCCGCATGTACGACGGCGGCAGCACGGTTTACGATGTCGACGGCACAGTGCTGCTTACCGATGAGGAGGGCACCTGGTCCAACGTATGGGGCACATCGCTTTTCTGCGACTACGCACAGTATGTACAGGAACAGCATGGCCTGCGGGTACTCGATGTTTTGACTGGCAAACAGGCGGAATTTGAAACCGGTACGCTCAACCCCCTCTACCTCGACGTCATGACCGGCGATCGCAGCGGCCTGCCGTATTATCAGATTGACTGCTACGATGAAGCGGATATGAGCCGGACCCGATTGCTGCTGATCAACCAGTCGCTGGAGGTGGTGCGGGATCTGGGGCAGCGATACGCCGCAGCACTGCGGGATATGGTGACCGGTGAGGAGTACCTGGTTGTGACTGACTACGATTCTGCAGAGCTTTACAACGCGTCGCTCGAGCTGCTCGGTACGTTCCCGTATGATTCGCTCCAGGTGCACGGCGGGAAGATCCTCTACCGGGATGATTTCAGCTTCAACTGCGTCGACTTTGATGGAACGGTGCTGTTCCGCTATCCGCTGCTCACATCGCAGGGTGACTGAGCCAACAAAGAAAGTGCGCTGGACCGGACGGCAAAACAGAAAACCGTCGGCCAGAGAAACCGCACGGACCCGGCAAAAAGCCTGGGGCCGTGCGGTTTTCCAATCCCACAAGTGATTTATGGTCTCGCTGCGAAACGAAACCGGCATTGGCCCGCTTTCGCGCATACTGGTCTACCAGGATAGGACCTTTTTGCATTCCGATTCATAAAAGACTTGACAGATTTCCAAGAACGCGGTATAGTAAAACCAAAATGAATGATCGGTCATTAATTTTGACAGGAGGAACCTATGGCATATGGTGTAACCCAGCAGGATATTGTGCACGCGACCATCCGCTGCGCGAGAAAATACGGACTTCCAGCCGTTACAATTAGTATGATTGGCAAGGAGGTCGGCATTTTGGGGCAGGGGCTATATAACCATTTTGCGAGTAAAGACGACATTTTGTCTGCTGCATTCAACTATTGTGACCGGCAGTTGTCTGACCTGTTTGAACAGTATCAGCTTGACCCGGATGATGATTTTGAGGCAGCTGCGAAAAAACTCTGGTTTCGGTATTTTGACTACTTTGTCAATCATCCGGATGAGCGGAGTTTTTACTGTCAGTTCCGTGAGACCATTGATTTTCCGCATAAAGCGGAGCGGGACCCATCCTACTTCCAGGCACTGCGCCGGATTCTCCAGCAGATGGAGGAGCGCTGGCCCTGCCGTGACGATCTCAACCGTGATGTGGTAGCGCTTAATCTGCAGTATATGACACCGGTCTATGCGGATATGGCAGATGGCGGGAATCCGGATCAAACGCAGCAGATTCGAGAACAAATCTGGAAGATGGTCTATTGTGGCCTGTCCGGCATTGTAAAGTAATACAGTGTCCAGAGTTGCCCAACGCTATTATGCGTTGGGCCTGGATTTTAGCCGAAAATGAATGAGTATTCATAAATTTTTTAAAAGATTAACTATTAAGTGTCAACCCCCAAAAGGATGGTGGTGGTAGAAATAACA
>CAZGBU010000130.1:0-4956 GCA_964523945.1 uncultured Oscillospiraceae bacterium | reverse complement strand
AGGTCAAGCACTGGCACGGCGCCAAGAAGGACAGCTGGTTCTCCCACATCGCCGTAGAGGTGCCCGGCGAGGAAACCTCCAATGAGTGGCTGGAGGCCGTGGACGACGAGACCTATAACGGTCTGGAATAAGGAAGGAAACCAAAATGCAGTACACGAAACTGGGAAATTCCGATCTGACTGTCTCCCGCATCTGCATGGGGTGCATGGGCTTCGGCGACGCCAGGAACGGCCAGCACAGCTGGACCCTGGACGAGGAACACTCCCGGGAAATCATCCGCCGGGGCCTGGAGCTGGGGGTGAACTTCTTTGACACCGCCATTGGCTACCAGAGCGGCACCAGCGAACAGTATGTGGGGCAGGCGCTCCGGGACTTCGCCCGGCGGGAGGATGTGGTAGTCGCCACCAAATTTCTGCCTCGCACGCCGGATGAAATTGCAGCCGGCGTCTCCGGTCAGCAGCACATTGAGAACATGGTGAACACCAGTCTGAGAAATCTGGGCCTGGACTACATTGACCTTTATATCTACCACATGTGGGACTATGCCACGCCCCTCTATGACATCATGGACGGCCTGAACCGCATCGTAAAGGCGGGTAAGGCCCGTTATATCGGCATCTCCAACTGCTTTGCCTATCAGCTGGCCAAGGCCAACGCGCTGGCCGAGCGCGAGGGCTTTGCCAAATTCGTCTCCGTCCAGGGCCACTACAACCTGATCTTTCGGGAGGAAGAGCGGGAGATGGCCAGGCTGTGCGCCGAGGACAACATTGCAATGACGCCATACAGCTCCCTGGCCGGCGGACGGCTTTCCAAACACCCGGGCGAGACATCAAAGCGGCTGGAGGAGGACAGCTACGCCAGGCTCAAATACGACGCCACCGCGGAACAGGACAACGTAATTATCCGGCGCGTGGCAGAACTCGCCGACCGGCGCGGCGTGACGATGACAGAAGTCTCGCTCGCATGGCTTTGCACAAAAGTAACCGCCCCGGTGGTTGGCGCCACCAAGCTGCATCACATCGATGGTGCTGCCAAGGCCGTAGAACTGACGCTGACACCCGAGGAAATCACATATCTCGAAGAACCATATGTGCCGCATGCGCTGGTGGGTGTCATGGCACAGAACACGCCGGCGGCCGCCGCGCAGCCGCACGTCTGGTCAATCGGCAATCAGGAAATTACGCACGGCTGACCACAAAAAATCCCCTGTATGGCAGGAGCGCCATACAGGGGATTTTTCATTGGGTTCAGGCAAAGCCGCCCATGGTTTTGCCGGCCAGGACATGGAAATGCAGATGCGGCACCGTCTGGCCTGCGTCTGCGCCGCAGTTGGAGACGACGCGGAATTCTGTAATCCCCTGCTCCCGGGTCAGCTTGGCGATCGCTTCAAACAGGTGGGCAATCCATGCAGAATTCTCCGGTGTGATCTCCGCGCAGGAGCGGATGTGCTCCTTCGGCACGACGAGAATGTGGGTTGGCGCCTGCGGCTCAATGTCTTGGAACGCATAGCAGAATGCATCCTCATAGACCTTGCTCGAGGGAATCTCTCCTTTGATGATCTTGCAGAACAGGCAGTCAGGATCGTAATGCAGAACGTCGGACATACAAGTTTCCTCCTTTACTGGTTGGGAACCACCGCGAAAAATTCCAGCGGTTCGGCTCCGTCATTGACAATGCTGTGCGTGCTGCCCTTGGGGCAGTAATGGCAGACGCCGGATGAGAGCGCTTCGTCCACACCGTCGCAGGTTGCGGTACCGCAGCCAGAGAGAATGTAGACAATCTCACTGCTTGTCTCATGCCGGTGCATTCCAATGGACGCGCCCGGCTCCAGCGTGCCGCGCATGATCTTTCCCAGCGCATCGACCCACATCGCAGCAGATACGGACTTCTCCCCGCCCATAAAGTGCGGAATAACCGTTTGCTCCATTGCAGAAAAGTCAAGTCTCATCGCAGTCCCCTTCAGCGCACCGGCGTATAGTTGATCTCGGCAGTCTCGTCCGTGGCCTCAAGCTTGAAGATCACAGGGCGCAAGCCGTCGTTGCAGGAGCAGATGGCCACGCCCGGCTTCCGGATCCAGTCGCCATAGTAGAACACGTCGTTTCCCGCGCCGTGGGCCAGTGCGAATACATATTGATAGATGGCTTTCCACGCTTCGTCGCACAGGCCGTCCGGCTTCGCATAGTCCGCATAGAACACCTGACCGGCCTGCATCATCGGGCAGGCGGTCAGCCCCTCCACACCGTATTCCCGGGCGAGCTCCTCATCCAGCGTGGTTTTCAACACCGTGATTTTCACTCTTTTCATTTGGCACAACCTCCTGTCTGCGGGACTTCCAGTCCCACAGCATCGTAATAGGACGGGAAAAACCGGAGCAGCGTCGGGTCAAAATCCGCCTGCAGCGCCCGCACCGGGCCATAGGGGTCGACCGGTTCCAGCCGGAAAGCAGCAGCCACTGCCCGCAAGGTCTCCTCCTTCCATCGCAGGAGGTCCGCCTGCTCGGGCCGAGCCGCTTTTTCCCCCGCCAACAGTGCTCGGAACTGGGACTCCTCCATCCACCAGATCTGGGAGATGGGGCCGGCGTCCCCGCAGAACAGAACGAAAGACAGAAACTGCCGAAAATCCTGTGCCACGGGCAGTACATACGTCCCGGGTTCCCCCATTGCGGGATCCACGCAAAACACCCTTTCGTCCCCCGGAAGGAGAATAAAGTGAACCCCGTCGCATCCCAAGCGGCCCACCGGCTCGCCATTTACCGGGTCACAGAAACAGGGCACCTGCGGTACGCCCGGATCCATCAGGCCAACGGCTGCAAAGTTGATCTTCATACCGCAGAATTGCTTCAAGTCATCCCGCGTCATAGTCCGCTCCTTTGGGAACTGCGGCGCTTACAGCCCAAGCGTCTCAGTGACCAAGTCATCGACCATGGCCAGTGCGTCGTCAAGCTTGACGACATCTGAGCCGCCGCCCATGGCGCTGTCCGGCTTGCCGCCGCCCTTGCCGCCGCATACGGCGCAGATTTTCTTGATAATGTCGCCGGCTTTGACGCCCCGCGCGACTGCCTCCTTGCCGCACACAGCCAAAAATGTGATCTTCTCTCCGCTGACAGCGGCCAGCACTGCCACGATATTCGGGAACCTGTCGCGCGCCACGTCGCCCATCTGGCGCAGGCGCGCCGCATCAGCATCCGGGATTGTCGCGGTCAGTACGCGCAGTTCGCCCACCTCGTGCGCACCAAAGAGGATCCGGTCCGTCTCGCCCGCAGCAATGCGGGCCTGGAGCTTCTCAAGCCGCTGATGGCTCTGCTTCATTTCGCTCATAATGCTCTGTGCCCGCTCCAGCAGCTCTGCAGGCTTTGTTTTCAGCACGCCGGCCGCCTGGAGCAGCAGTTCCCTATTGCGGCGCATCCGTTCCAGCGATGCCCGGCCGGTCGTTGCCTCGATGCGGCGCACGCCGCTGGCCACAGAGAACTCGCTGGTGATGTTGAACAGGCCCACCTTGGCGGTGTTGTCCAGGTGCGTGCCGCCGCAGAATTCCACGGAGTACCCATCGCCCATATCAACCACACGGACGATATCTCCGTACTTCTCCCCAAACAGCGCGATGGCGCCGCGCTTCTTGGCCTCGTCGATGGGCAGCTCCTCGGTGACAATCTCATAGCCGTCGAGCACCGCCTCATTGACCATGTCGCTCACCTGCGCAATCTCCTCCGGCGTCATGGCCGAGAAATGCGTAAAATCAAAGCGCAGCCGGTCCGGCTCGACCAGAGAACCGGCCTGATGGACATGGTCACCGAGCACCGTGCGCAGCGCTTTGTCGAGCAGATGGGTTGCCGAGTGGGCGCGCATGATCGCCTTGCGCCGGGGTTGGTCGATCGCGGCGGTGACGGTATCGCCCAGCTTCAGGCTGCCCTCGACCAGCTTGCCGTAGTGCATATATTTTCCGCCCTTGTTTTTCTGCACATCCGTGACCAGGAACAGGCCGCCATCCTTGCCGCTTCTGGCGATCGTACCGTGATCCGCCACCTGGCCGCCCATTTCGGCATAGAACGGTGTCCTGTCCAGCACAACGATGGCCTCGACGCCGGGCATCAGCTCTTCCGCCTGCTCGTTTTCAACAACCATCGCCACGATTTTAGCGTCGGTGATCGTTGTTTCCGTATAACCGACAAACACCGTCTCCGGTACATCCTTGCCGAACTCCACGCCGGCCCACCCAAGGTCGCCGAGCGCCTCGCGCGCCTTGCGCGCCCGCTGGCGCTGCTCGCCCATCAGCTGACGGAATGCCACCTCGTCAAGCAGCATCCCCTGCTCGGCCACCATCTCCATCGTCAGGTCAATCGGGAAGCCATAGGTATCGTAGAGCTTGAATGCGTCCGCGCCGGAGAATGTCGTTTCACCCCGGTCACGGTGGCCGCTGAGCATCTCGGTGAAGATCCGCAGGCCACCGTCGATGGTCTTGGCGAAGTTCTCCTCCTCGACCCGGATGACGCGGGTGATATAGTCCTGCCGCTCGCGCAGCTCGGGATAGTGTCCCTCGTTTTCATGGATTACGGTATCGCAAACCTCATAGAGGAATGGGTCGTTGACGCCGAGCAGCTTGCCGTGCCGCGCCGCGCGCCGCAACAGTCTGCGCAGCACATAGCCGCGCCCCTCGTTGCTGGGCAGAACGCCGTCACAGATCATAAAGGTCGCCGAGCGGATATGGTCGGTGATAACGCGCAGCGAGACGTCACGCTCGTGGCTCTGACCGTAGTGCGCACCGGTGATCTCGCTGACTTTGCGCGTGATATTCATCACGGTATCCACATCAAACAGGCTGTCCACATTCTGGCACACGCAGGCCAGGCGCTCAAGCCCCATGCCGGTGTCGATGTTTTTCTGCTTCAGCTCGGTATAATGCCCCTCGCCGTCGTTATCAAACTGCGAAAAGACAATGTTCCACACCTCGATATAGCGG
>CAZGBU010000129.1:2477-5019 GCA_964523945.1 uncultured Oscillospiraceae bacterium | reverse complement strand
GTGTACCCAGCAGATGCACTTAAAACTGTCTGCAAATCTTATTATACGAGGTGATTTTTAATGTTAGCTGCAAGAATGCCGGAGGCATACAAAGTCGAATATCTGGATCTCCCCATACCGGCGTGCGGCGACGACCAGGTGCTGCTGAAAAACCGCTATCTCGGCGTCTGTGCGTCCGACCAGCAGATCTACCACGGCCGTCACAAGTACATGACATTTCCGCTGATTATGGGGCATGAGGTTGTATCTGTCGTCGAGGCCGTCGGAAAAAACGTCACGGGCTTCGCCCCGGGTGACCGCGTTGTGCTCCAGCCGCAGGTCGTCTGCGGGGAATGCTATCCGTGTTCGGTCGGCCGGTTCAATGTCTGTGAACATCTGAAGGTCATCGGCGTGCACATGGACGGCTGCGCATGCGAGTATATTGCCGTCTCGCCGTGGAACCTGCACAAGCTGCCGGACAATGTGGACGATCTGTCGGCCGCGCTGATCGAGCCGTTGGCCGTCGGCATGGGCGCTGCGCACCGCGCGGGCGACCTGACTGGTGCCAACGTCGCCGTCATCGGCGCCGGCATCATCGGCAATTTCGCGGCGCAGTCGTGCGCGGCGATCGGCGCGGAGAAGGTCATCATCTCCGACGTGATCCCGCTCAAGCTCCAGGTTGCGGAGCGTTGCGGTCTCGTGCCGGTCGACGCGTCCAAAACCAGCCTGAAAGATGCGATCGCAAGCGAGTTCGGCGATTTCCGCAAAGCTGACGTCATCATCGACTGTGCCGCGTCCAAGGGCAGCTTCGCCTCGGCGCTTGAGGCTGCGCGGAAGAATTCCAAGGTCATCTTCACCGGCAACTACAAGGACACCGTTGAATTCGACGTGCCGGTCATCCAGCGCAGCGAAATTTCGCTGATTGGTCACATGATGTACGTCAAGGAGGACTTCGCCGAGTCCATCCGCTGCCTGTCCGAGCGGCGTATCCAAACCGACGGGCTGATTACGCAGCACTTCCCGCTCAGTGCATATCAGGAAGCGTTCGAATTTGCCGACGCGCATCCGGCCGAGGTCATCAAGATGATGATCGACATCGCGTAAGGAGCCGTGCCGTGAAAACCGTCACCGACCTCATCAAAAATGTGCCCATTCCAAAGATGGTGCGCGTGCGCGAGCGCTTCGACGAAACCTGCATCCCGGACGATCAGATCGTGCCGACACTGCTTGCCGAACTCTCCCGCCCGGCCATTGCAGACCGCATCCGGCCCGGCATGCGCATTGCGATCACCTGCGGCAGCCGCGGCATTCACCGCTATGCTGACATGGCGCGCGCGATGGTCGATTTTGTCCGCGCGCGCGGGGCGGAGCCGTTCATCGTCGCGGCAATGGGCAGCCATGGCGGTGCGACGAGCGAGGGCCAGCGCCAGATCCTGGCGGACTACGGCATCACAGAAGACGCCATGGGCTGCGCGGTGCTGTGCGATATGGACACCGTCGTGATCGGCGAAAGCGCAGTTCGCCGCAAGCCGGTGCGCATCGACGCGAATGCGGCTGCGGCCGATGGCATCCTGCTGTTCAACCGCGTGAAGCCGCACACCTCCTATCGCGGCCGGTATGAATCCGGCCTGATGAAGATGATGGCCATCGGTCTGGGCAAGCAGCACGGCGCGGACGATATCCACGGCCAGAGCCCTGCAGTGATGCATGAGCTGATCGAAGAGTACGGCCGTACCATTCTGGCGAACACCAATGTAATCGGCGGCATCGCACTGATCGAGAACGCATACGATAATACGTACAAGATCCAGGGCATGACGCCGGATGAGATCCTGACCGAAGAACCGAAGCTGCGCGACGAGTCCTATACGACCATTGCCCGGCTGCTGTTTGACCGCTGCGACGTGCTGGTCGTTGACAAAATCGGCAAGAATATCTCCGGCGACGGAATGGATCCGAATGTCTCCGGCCGGTTCTGCACAAAATATGCCTCCGGCGGGATCGAGGCCGAGAAGATTGTTGTGCTCGACCTGACCGACGAGACACACGGCAACGCGCAGGGCATCGGCCTGGCCGATGTGACGACGCGGCGGCTGGTGGATAAAATGAAGCTGGAGATGACCTATCCCACCGGCGTGACAAATACATTCCTGCATCTGATGAAGATCCCGATGATCATGGACAACGACCGCGAGGCCATCCAGCTTGCGCTGCGCTCATGCCCGGAGGCAGAGGACCGCGCAAACCTGAAGCTCATCCGCATTCCGGATACAGCGCACATCGAGTACATCGAGATCTCCGAGGGGCTGCTGCCGCTCGCGCGCGCGAATCCCGCGCTGGAGATTCTCTCCGAGCCGTACACGTGGCAGTTTGACGAACAAGGCAATCTGTTCTGAGGAGGAAATGCTGCATGGACGTTTTGGAACGATTCCTGCACTATGTAACAATCCCGACGGCATCCGACGAGACGAGCGAAACGCATCCGTCGACCGAGCGCCAGCTCGTGCTCTCCCGCCTGCTCGCCGATGAGATGCGCGGGCTGGGGCTGACGGATGTGACGGTG
>CAZGBU010000129.1:0-2377 GCA_964523945.1 uncultured Oscillospiraceae bacterium | reverse complement strand
TGTGACGGTGCGCGGCCTCGGCATCCACCCGGGCGAGGCAAAGGGACGGATGGTCAACGCCTCGACCGTTGCAATGAAGCTGCATGCGATGCTCCCGGCCGATCAGGTACCGGAAAAGACCGATGGTTATGAGGGCTTCATTCATCTGCACGCGATGCAAGGCGACGTGACAAAAGCGGAGCTGCGCTACCTGATCCGCGACCATGACCGCCGGCGCTTCGAGCAAAAAAAGCACGAGCTGGTCTCGGCCTGCGGCATCATCAATGCGCAGCTTGGCGAGGGAACGGCAAGCGTCGCAATCCGCGACACCTATTACAACATGCGCGAAAAGCTCGCACCGCATATGCATCTGATTGAGCGGGCGCGCAAGGCATTCGAGCACAACGGCGTCACGCCCAAAACGCAGCCCATCCGCGGCGGCACGGACGGCGCGCGGCTGTCGTATCTGGGCCTGCCGTACCCGAATCTCTCGACCGGCGGGTACAATTTCCACGGCGTGTACGAGTTCATCCCGGTCGACAGCCTGCGGATTATGCCGGCCGTACTGTGTGATCTGATCTGCAGTTTTGCAGAGTGAGCAGCAAAGAAGCGGAAGCCCCATGGGGCTTCCGCTTTTGATTGTTGCGGGCTGTCAATAGCTGATCTTGTCCGACCAGGTTGCGTAGGACTCGGGCACAAACGGATAGTAGTTGACCGGGCGGGTGGTGTCGTACATCCAGAAATAGTGCGGCGGCTCATCCGGCTCGGTGCCGGCCGGGAATGTGCGCACGGCGGCGGACTGCTTGTCGCCGTGGAACGCCGTAAACGGCACGTCATACGGATGCGAGGTCAGGCCGGAGACGGCGTAGTGCCACATTTTCCAGCGGCCGTCGCGCGCGTCATAAATGAAGTCGCAGGCGCGCACCGCCGTGCCTGCGCCGCAGTCGAAGCTGCCGTCCGGCAGATCCTTGGCGGAGTAGCCGGGGCAGACCCAAAGTCCCTTTGCAGTTTTCAGATCGTCGGCTACCTCGATGATTGGCTGCGTGTTTGCGTTGTAGAACAGGACGCCGGGGCGCGGATTGCCCTGCGCATCGCAGCAAAGGGCGGAGTGATAGCCGATCACGCATCGGCGTACCGATTCCGGGCCGGTCCAGCGGCCGAACGGTACTTCCATAAATACGTCCGGCATATGGGTGGCGAACAGATTGTCATAGACGTATTGAAACTGATCGTGGGACATCATGTATTCGTAGCGGTTCATGACGTTTTCGACCTCGCGCGCCGCCCAGGCTTTTTGAGCGGCCAGCTCTGCGGACAACATGAGAATTCCTCCTTGCTGATTGCCTTTAAGTTGGGGGTACACTCTCATCATAGCAGCGCTTGACCATACTGTCTAATATATGATATATTAAAAATATATAGATTACATCGAAAGAGGTGCCGAAATGGAGCTGCTGCAGCTGGAGTATTTTCGGGTTGCCGCGCAGACACAAAGCATCACAAAGGCGGCCGCGCAGCTCCACCTGTCGCAGCCGTCGCTCAGTATATCCATTTCCAGATTGGAGAAAGAGCTGGGTGTCCGGCTGTTTGACCGGGTTGGCGGCCGGATCCGGCTGAACGACACCGGGCGGCGCTTCCTGCGCCGGGCGGAGCGCATTTTTACCGAGCTGAACGAGGCGCGGCTGGAGCTGGCGGACGGAGAGGACGGCGGGAAGCCCGTGTCGGTTGGTGCTTCAAACGTCGGGCTGTGCAGCGATCTGTTTACCGGATACATGCGGCGTTATCCGCAGCAGCGGGTGCGCCTGTTCAATGATGCGCCGGAGGCGCTCTGCCGGCGGCTCGAGAGCGGTGAACTGGACTTTGCAGTCTCCACCCGACCGCTCCGCGCGCCGGAGATCGAATGGCAGACACTGCTTGATGAGCGCCTGGTGATTCTGACTGCGCAGGACAGCCCCCTTGCCGGCCGCGATTTCCTCACGCTCCCGGAGCTGGCGAATGAGCGGTTCGTCGTCCAGTGCTCCGCTGCCTGGGCTGAGGGCGAGTATATGCACATCTTCAATGGCCAGCCGTACACGCCGGACGCTGTTTTTTTCACCAATGAGCTGGAGACGGCGTTTCACATGGTGGAGCTTGGCGTCGGGATTCTGGTCTGTTCATACCTGACGGCGCAGCGCATGATGAAAAATCCGAACCATTTGATGCGGGCGGTGCCGCTGCAGATGGAGCAGGCGGCACGCCCGGTGGGGCTTGCCCGCTGGAAAGGTCACTATCTGACGCGCAGCGCACAGCGCCTTTTTGAATACGCAGCTGATTTTTTCCGCCGGCTGCAGCACGAGCAGCAGCTGGTGTATGAAGGGAGTCAGATGACATGAACCGCTATGACTGGCTGGATGCATAC
>CAZGBU010000128.1:0-5089 GCA_964523945.1 uncultured Oscillospiraceae bacterium | reverse complement strand
TCCAATGAGGAATCCCTCAACGATTCTTGGGTAATTGTACGGTGTTGCCTTAGAACATTTATCGGAAAATAATGCGTAAATATTCATCGAAATGGGGTAAATGATGCATCCAGCACCTCCAGTCGGCAAATCTGCGACGCATCCGGCACACACGCAGGCAGATATGTCCGCACTGCTTCCAACAGATAGGCCGGGTTGAGCGACGGGTTCTGTGCACAGACAACCGGCTCGAGAACGACGGTATGTGTGTCCGGCTGCATAACGGAAACCGAAGCAATCAGCGGCCGAATATCCGCTGGTGCCGGCTCCCCTTTCTTTTTCTTTTTCATCACAATCAGCGCATCACGATCAAACAGCGCCCGGAGTAAATCAGCACACCTGTCCGGCACGCCTGCGTCGTACGTCATCGTCACGCGCACGCGCAGATGCGTCAGCTCTTTGATCTTCCGTTCGGAGACATATGCCTCGCGCACACGGATCCCTTCCGGAAAGCAGGCGTTCAGGCGGGCCAGCAGCGCATCAAACGTGACACACGGGTCGATCAACTCAAAATCCGCGATCTCGCAGCAGCTTTCCGTTCCGACCGGCAGCGGCAGCGCCAGCGACAGATAAGCGTGCGGATTAAAGCCCTCCGTATGGCGGACACGCACGCCGGCACGCGCAAAGCAGCGCTGAAAGCCGCGCATCATATCCAGATGCGAAATCCAGACAGCTGCGCCGAAGCGCTCATACAGCAGCCTATGCATCGCAGACACCCCCATTCAGCAGGTTCGCGCCGCAGGCTGAGCAGCGTGCGCGGCAGTCCGGCGAGATGCGCGAGCGGCGCGAGCATGCGCGCTCCCGCGCAAAAAATGAGCGATGCACGCCGACCGATATCGGTTCCCATGGAAACAGCTCATCTTCTCCCCGCTCACGGAATGCGTAAAACGCAGGATCGACGCCGCATGATTCAAACGCGCTTGTCCATGCATCGTATCGGAAATACTCCCGCCATGCATCGAGCTTTGCGCCGTTTCTGACTGCCTGTTCCAGTACGGCACAGAGCCTGCGGTCACCGCGCGCAAGCACCGCCTCGAGCACGCTCAGCTCTGTCTCGTGCCAGTGGTATTGAATATTGCGTGAGTGGATCGCTTCGCGCAGCAGTCTGACGCGGCGGTTGTATTCCTCCGGCGTGATCTGCGCTTCCCACTGAAACGGCGTGAACGGCTTCGGGATAAAATACGCTGTGGATACCGTAATGTTAACGCCGTGCTTTTTTACAGGGCTGTTCTCTTTCCAGCACTTCAGAACTTTATAGGCCAAATCTGCTATGGCCAGCACGTCCTCATCTGTCTCGGTCGGCAGTCCGAGCATAAAATACAGCTTGACGTTGCTCCATCCACCGGAGAATGCTGTGGCGCAGGTCGTCAGGATTTCCTCTTCGGTCACGTTCTTATTGATGGCGTCGCGCAGGCGCTGTGTACCAGCCTCCGGCGCAAAGGTCAGGCCGGATTTGCGGACCGTCTGCACCTTCTCCATCAGCTCACGGGAGAAGTTGTCCGCCCGCAGCGACGGCAGCGACAGGCTAATGCTGCGCGGATTGCAGTAGTCGAGCATCCGGTCGGCAAACGCGGGCAATTCACGGTAGTCCGACGTGGACAGGCTTGCAAGCGTCATCTCGTCGTATCCCGAGTTCTCCAGCAGCGCAATGCCCTGTTGCACCAGTGTATCGGCATGCTTCGAGCGCACCGGACGGTAGACAAAGCCGGCCTGACAGAACCGGCAGCCACGGATACAGCCGCGAAACACCTCAAGGCTCGCACGATCGTGGACAATCTCCGTCGACGGAACAATGGGATTTGTCGGGTAATACGCATGATCCAGATCGGATATGATGCGTTTCGTGACCGTTGCAGGTGCGCCGCCCGTCGGCGAGACAGACGCAATCGTACCGTCGTCATTCCAGCGGTATTCATAGAGCGACGGCACATAGACACCGTCGATCCGGCTGACCGCGCGCAGAAAACGGGGCTTGTCCCATCCCTCCCGCTTGGCCTGCGTGTAAAGCGCGAGTACTTCGAGATTGACATCCTCGCCCTCGCCAAGAATGCAGAAATCCAGAAAATCAGCCAGCGGCTCGGGATTGTACATACAGGTACCGCCTGCAAAGACCATGTTGTGCAGGTCAGGGCGGTCTGACGCACGCAGCGGCACGCCGGCCAGGTCGAGCATATTGAGCACATTGGTATAACTCATCTCATAGCCAATTGAAAACGCGATCAGGTCAAAATCCGCAACCGGGTCACCTGACTCCAGCGCCCAGAGCGGCATGCCGCGCTCACGCATCAGCGACTCCATATCGCCCCAGGGCGCGAACACACGCTCGCACCAGATGTGCGCCGGCTCGTTCATCCGGCCGTAGAGAATCCGCATGCCGATGTTGGACATACCAATCTCATAGGTGTCTGGGAAACAAAACGCGACGCGGACATCGATCGTGGACTTGTCTTTTACAATTTGATTGTATTCTCCGCCTGTGTAGCGCGCGGGTTTCTGCACCAGCGGGAGCAGGCGCGCAAGCTGCTGGTTCATGAAGCCGTACCTCGTACTTTCCAAAAATCAAATACATTTTACGGCAACCGCGCCATTTTTGCAACCGGCTTTTCGCGCGGCAGCCGCACGACCAGCGCGCCGAACAGCAGCGGCCAGATGCCGCACCGCACGACAAATGTGCCGTAGAGCGCAGCCGCGGCACACACGGTCAGCACCACAGCCTGCACTGCACTGCCGATCTTCCGCTGCCGCGCCGGCAAACAAAACAGCGACAGCGCGCTGCGCAGCGCCACACCGCCGTCAAGCGGCGCAATTGGCAGCAGATTATATGCAGCAAGCAGTGCATTCACTGCGGCAAAGTGCGGTGCAAAGCGGGCAGTAAAACAAAACAGCGTCAGATTGACCGCCGGTCCGGCCAACGAGCAGACAATCTGACGACCATCGGAAAGCGGCGCGGCCGAAATGACCGCGCCGAAGCAAGAAATCTTTAAGCTGTAAATCGGCACTCCCATCGACAGCAATGCCAACAGATGGCCGACCTCGTGCAGTACAGCCGCAAACACAAACGGTGCAAAACACGTCTGTGGGTCGAGATAAAACAGCACACACAGCACTGCAACGGCCGCCGGGCTGATTTCAATCTTCCGCATGGCCGGTCAGCTCATCGTACAGCCCGGAAAACGCCTGCGCGATACCGTCTGTCTTCAAATCCTCGGCAAAGCCGGAAAACGCCGCACGGATCGCATTGTCCTGCTCGCCGAACACGACCTGCGAGACTGCCTCAATTCCGCTCGGGTAATAAATCCGGCAGAAAACAGCAGCTGCGCACAGTATCAGACAGACCGCCAGACGCCAGGTCATGCCATCCGGCTTCTGCGTGTGTGTTTGCGTCGGCCGCCTGACACGGGATGCATACCGTTTTGTTGTCATGTCTCTCACCTGCCCGGTGCAAATTTATGTCTGGCGGAAGAGATTTATACTTGACAATGTGCCAATTCGACCATATAATAAAAAAGCTGTTTCGGGGTGTGGCGAAGTTTGGTATCGCGCTTGGTTCGGGACCAAGAGGCCTCGGGTTCAAATCCCGACACTCCGACCACGTCGCTGCGGACGAGAAATCGTTCGCAGCGACTTTTTTCAAGAAGTCACTGCACTCGGATCACTGCCGGCACAAGTCCGCCTTGCGCCGGTGCTTTGCTGCGGAACAGATTCGCAGCCATTTTTCTGAAAGACATGTCATCCGAATGCAGGGGTTCAGAAAAGGGCACTGTATGGAAGACGCAAAAAAGCTGGCGCTGTTTGAACAAACCGCTGTCCCGCGGGCGGTGATGCAGCTGGCGATTCCCACCATTCTAAGCTCGCTGGTGATGGTCCTGTACAATCTGGCCGACACCTACTTTGTCGGGATGCTGAACGATTCGATCGAGAATGCCGCAGTGGCGCTCGCCGCGCCGGTACTGCTGGCATTCAATGCTGTGAACAACCTGTTTGGCGTCGGCAGCTCGAGTATGATGAGCCGCGCACTCGGCCGCGGCGACAACGACACGGTTGCGCGCAACTCCGCCTTTGGATTCTACTGCGCCATTCTCTGCGGCGTCGTATTCTCTGTCCTCTGCGCAGTGTTCCAGACGCCGCTGCTGAACCTGCTCGGCGCAGATGAGCAGACGGCCTCCGCCACTGCAGGCTATATGCTCTGGACCGTATTGTTCGGCGCAGCGCCTTCGATCCTCAACGTAGTAATGGCGTATCTGGTGCGTGCGGAAGGCAGCGCGCTGCATGCGAGCATTGGCACCATGAGCGGCTGCCTGCTGAACATTATTCTCGATCCAATCTTTATTCTCCCATGGGGGCTGAACATGGGCGCCGCTGGAGCCGGCCTTGCGACGTTCCTGTCCAACTGCGTGGCCTGTCTGTACTTTTTCGTTTTGCTGTATTGCAAGCGCGGAAAAACCTATGTCTGCATCCGTCCGTCGATGTTCCGTTTCCAGCGGAACATCGTAACCGGTGTGTTTGGGGTCGGTGTGCCCGCCGCCATTCAGAATCTGCTCAACGTCACCGGCATGACAGTTCTGAATAACTTCACCTCTGCGTTTGGCGCCGATGCCGTCGCCGCAATGGGCATCACACAGAAAATCAACATGGTACCCATGCAGATTTCCATGGGCCTGTCGCAGGGCATTATGCCCCTGATCAGCTACAGCTATGCCAGTGGAAACATCCGCCGTATGCGGCAAACCCTCGTTTTTGCCATCAAAATAGCGCTGAGCTTTATTATTGTGGTTTCGGCAGCATATTTCATCGGCGCGCCGGCGCTGATCCAACTGTTCATGGAGAACGAATCCATCATCGAATACGGCACGCGCTTCCTGCGCGGCATGTGCCTCGGCCTGCCGTTCCTTTGCATGGACTTTATTCCAGTGGCGGTGTTCCAGGCGGCGGGACTGGGCCGAAATGCGCTGGTATTTGCCATCCTGCGCAAAATTGTGCTGGAGATCCCTGCACTGGTGATCCTGAACCGCTTGTTCCCGCTTTATGGTCTTGCTTACGCGCAGTTCAC
>CAZGBU010000127.1:0-5158 GCA_964523945.1 uncultured Oscillospiraceae bacterium | reverse complement strand
CAGCAGGCCGTTGTAGACAATCGGGACGGACAGCTTCTGGTATCAGCTGCGGCCGGCTCCGGTAAGACAAAGGTGCTGGTCGACCGGCTGCTCGGGATGGTCTGCGACCGAAACGATCCGCGCGATGTCGATGAATTTCTGATTATTACATATACAAAGGCAGCTGCCGCAGAGCTGCGCACCAAGATCGCCAGCGCACTCAGCGAACGCCTGGCGGCTGAGCCGGAGAATCTGCATCTGCTCCGGCAGCTCAACCGACTGCATGCCGCGCAGATCTCGACTGTGCACGCTTTCTGCTCCGAACTGCTGCGGACGCATGCGGACGAAGCGGGGATGGATCCGGCATTCCGTGTGGCAGAGGAGGCGGAGTGCGCTGTGCTACGCGGACGTGTTCTTGCCGGCGTGCTGGAGCGTGCCTATGAGAGCATGGATCCCGGCTCAGCCTTTCAGCAGCTGGCCGACACGTTGGGCTTTGGCCGCGACGACCGGACGCTTGAGCAGATTGTGCTGGAAACGTATGACAAGACACAGTGCCACGCCGATCCGGATGCCTGGATCGATACGTGCCGCGAGACGCTGAATGCGCCATATGACGATGCGGCGCATACGCCGTGGGGTGCCTGGCTTGTGGAATCCGCACGGCAGACGGCACGCGAGCTTTTGCCGGTGCTGCAGTCTGCGCGCGATGCGGCGGCGCAGTATGAGAAGCTGGAGACAGCCTATGTCCCGACGCTTGAGAGCATGCTTGGCCAACTCCGCTCAATGTCGGATGCGGCGGATTGGGACACGCTGCGCGCATTGCGCGGCGTGCATCACGTGTCGTTCCGGCCGGTTCGGAAGTTTGAAGATCCCACGCTCCAGGAGCAGATCAAGGCAACGCGCGATCGGGTCAAGCACGCGACAGAGCGCGCGCTTGCGCCGTTTGCTTCCGGCTCGGACGAAGTGCTGTGCGATCTGGCGGCCTCAGCCGTTCAGGTTGGCGCGCTGCTGACGCTGGTTGCGGAATTCTCGGAGGCCTATGACGCGGAAAAAAACCGTCGGCGGCTTGTGGACTTTTCTGACCTGGAGCACTGTGCGCTGCGCCTCCTCTCCCGTCCTCAGGTTGCACGGGAGGTTGCTGCACACTACCGCGAGGTCATGGTTGACGAGTATCAGGATACGAACGCCGTGCAGGATGCAATTTTTCAGGCGGTTTCCGACGACGGAGCGCGGCTGTTCCTAGTAGGTGATGTCAAACAGTCGATCTATCGTTTCCGCTTGGCCGACCCGTCGATCTTTCTGCGGAAGTACCGATCGTTTGCTGAGGCGGCAGATGCTGCACCAGGTGAACCGCGGCGCATCCGACTGACGCAGAATTTCCGCTCGCGGCCCGAGATTTTGGCAGCGGCCAACCATGTGTTCCGGATGGTGATGTCCGAGCGGGTTGGTGATCTGAACTATACGGCTGACGAGGCGCTGGTACCGGGAGCGGCTTTCGCACCGGCTGCGGCGCCACTGGTTGAGCTGCATGCGATTCGAACAGCTGGCGGCGAGGACGCGCCGGGGAAGACTGAGGCGGAGGCGGAATTCGTTGCGGCGCGCATCGCACGCATGCTGCAGAAAAAAACGGAGGTGTCGGATGGTGCAGGCGGTATGCGGCCGTTGACGCCGGGCGACATCGTCATTCTGATGCGCTCGCCGCGCAGTGCAGCGGAGCGGTACCGGCGTGCGTTGGCGGCGCGGGGCGTTCGCGCTAGCTCCGACCAGAGCGGCGATCTGCTCGCTTCAGCAGAGGTACAGACGCTGCTTGCCGTGCTCCAGCTGCTCGATAACCCACATCAGGATATTCCGCTGCTGGCTGTGCTCAACAGCCCATTGTTTGCATGGCCGTCTGATCTTTTGGCCGATATCCGCGCACTTGACCGGCGCAGCGATCTATATACCGCGCTGCGTGCGGCGCGGGAGAGCGACCCGCTTGTGGAAGCGTTTGTGTCAGAACTGGATACGCTGCGCGCACTGGCGCGGCAGCTGCCGCTGGATGAACTGGTTCAGGCGGCCTTTGACCGGCTGCGCTTTGAAGAGATCTACGGTGCAATGGCGGATGGCGCGCAGCGCTGCGCCAATCTGCGCACGTTTGTGCAGTATGCCGCCTCGTTTACGGCAGGCAGCTATCGACTACTGGTGGATTTCCTTTCGCATATTGAGGGACTGCAGGCGCAGGGGCGGACAATTGCCGCAGATCAGGCCGGCGCGGGCGACGCGGCACAGATTATGAGCATCCATAAGTCGAAAGGGCTCGAATTTCCGGTGGTGTTTCTGTGCGACCTGTCGCGTCGGTTTAATCTCTCCGATCTGACGCGGCCCGTGCTGTTGGACCAGGAACTGGGTGCCGGTGCGGATGCGGTCGACCCGGTTCTGCGGGTGCGCTATCCGACCGTGGCCAAGCAGGCGATTGCGGCAAAGCTGCGGGCGCAGACGCTTTCCGAGGAGCTGCGTGTGCTCTATGTCGCTATGACGCGTCCAAAGGAGCGGCTTGTGATGACCTATTGCAGCAGATTTCTCGATGCTGAGCTGAAGCGCCTTGCACAGTCGGTGGATGCACCGCCTGACGCTTCCGAGGCGAGCTGTCCCGGCAGCTGGATCCTGATGGCCGCATTGCGCCGTGCAGAGGGGGCGGAGCGGCTTCTTGGTTCAGTCCGGCCGGGTGCTGCATCGCCGGACGGGTTTTCCTGGGAAATTGAAGTACACGACGCGTCGGCAGAACCAGACGAATTGCCGGCGATTGTCCCGGAGGAACAGCCCGCGCGGCCGGAAACGTTGCCAGATTGGGATGAGCGTGCGTACCGTTTCGTCTATGCGCACCGCGCGAGCACGCAGATCCCATCCAAGCTGACCGCGACACAGATGAAAGGCCGGGAGCTGGATGCTGAGGCAGCAGCGCATGCACCCGCTGCGCCGACGTATTCCTTTGTGTCGCCGGACAGCCGGATGAACGCAGCGGCGCGCGGCAGCGCCACGCATCTGGCGATGCAGTATCTCGATCTGGAGCGCTGCGCGATATCTGGTGTTGCGGCGGAGTTGGCGCGTCTTGTGGAGGACGGATTTCTGACCAGGGAACAGGCTGACGCGGTGCGCGATGATGAAATTGAGCGGCTGCTTGCGTCTGAGCTTGGCGTGCGGATCCGCACGGGGCGATTTGAGCGTGAGCAGAAGTTCTCGATCCTTGTGGATGCAAACCGCTGTATCCCGGATGCGCCGGCAGACGAGAAGATCATGTTGCAGGGGGTGGCCGACTGCATTCTGCATGAGCGCGGCGGTCTGACGGTCATCGATTATAAAACCGACCGGATCCGGCCGGGCGGAGAAATGGCGCGTGCGGCGCAGTACCTGCCGCAGATGCGTACCTATTGTATGGCGGTTGAAGAGTTGTATGGACAGCGGCCAAGGTCCTGTTTGGTTTACTTCTTTGCGACAGGTGAATCGGTTGATTTGATGGATCAGATTTGAATGGAATACAGGCGCGGCGCATGCGGGAAGTCCCGTATGCGCCGCGCCTGTGTATTGGGCTGTAAGGCCCGTTTGAGGTTTACTTCTGGTTCTGACTCTGGTTCTGATAGCTCTGATTGTTCTTCTGGTTCTGCTGAGAGTTCTGATTCTGCTGATTGTTCTTCTGGTTCTGCTGCGAATTTTTCTCGTTGCGGCAATCCATGGTTCGAACCTCCATTCGTGTGGTGTGCGGCTTCCCGCGGCAATAGTGTGCCCGGTGTGCGCCAAATCATGCATCAGGATTTGTCTTTCGGGGAAAAGATCAATGCGGCGAGCAGGCCGAAGAACACGGCTGCGGCAATTCCGCCGGCAGAGGCGCGCACGCCGCCAGTTAGTGCACCGAGCAGACCCTCCGTTGCGACAGCCTCGCGCACGCCCTTGGCCAGATTGTAGCCGAAGCCGGTCAACGGCATAGTCGCGCCGGCACCGCCAAAGTCCACAAGATATTCATAGACGCCAAATGCGCCGAGCACGACGCCGGCGACGACATAGCACGTCAGAATGCGGGCGGGAGTCAGCTTTGTTTTATCGATCAGAATCTGACCGATCAGACAGAGAATGCCGCCGGTTACGAACGCTTTAAGCAGGTCAAGCAGCATGGGATCACCTCCGTTCCCGGCTGAGCGAGACGGCATGGCAGACGCATGGAATGGATTCGCCCTGCTGTGTCGAAGTAGTCGAAAGCAGCGCGCCAGTGCCGCAGAAGAGAATGTTGCGGTAATCACCATGATTCAAGCGGTGCATCAGATATCCGCAGAGAACGGCCGCGCTGCATCCGCAACCGGATCCGCCGGCGTGAACGTCCTGCTTGTCAAGACGGTAGATCATGGCGCCGCAGTCGTCGTAGACGTCACCAAGTGGTGCGCCGTCCTTGCGGAACAGGTCAACGACGATTTCACGCCCGAGGGTGCTAAGATCACCGGTGACGATCAAATCGTAGTCATCCGGTGTCCGGCTGAGGTCATTCAGGTTCGCCCGGATCGTCTCAAAAGCGGCCGGTGCCATCGCTGCCCCCATGTTGTTGGCGTCGTGGATACCCTTGTCGACGATGGTGCCTGTTGTAGCGGCGGTCACATACGGTCCAGGGCCATCGGGCGAGAGGATGACACAACCCGAGCCGGTCACGGTCCATTGCGCCGTTGGCGTGCGCTGCCCGCCGTAGACAAGCGGCAGACGGTACTGCCGCTCGGCCGATGCGTAGTGCGATGAGGTGAGTGCAGCCGCCCGCCGAGCGTAGCCGCCGTCAACAGCCATGGCGGCCAGCGACAGGCTTTCGGCCATTGTGGAGCATGCACCGTACAGTCCATAGAACGGAATGCCGGATGCACGCATCGAAAAGCCGGAGCCGATGCACTGGTTGAGCAGGTCCCCACCGAATGCGACGTCGAGTTCAGTCGGTTTCATACCGGCTTTTTTCAGCGCGCAGTCGAGTGCGAGAACCTGCATCTGGCTTTCGGCCTGTTCCCAGCTGTCCTGGCCGAATGAGGTGTCTTCGTGCACTTCGTCAAAGTAATCGCGCAGCGGGCCTTCGCCCTCTTTTTTCCCGACGATGGAGGCATAGGACAGAACCGATGACTGAGCAGAGAACCAGCGCGGGAGGCCTTATACCATCAGCACTTTATACTTGGTATTG
>CAZGBU010000126.1:0-5238 GCA_964523945.1 uncultured Oscillospiraceae bacterium | reverse complement strand
TAAGACACCGCCCTTTCACGGCGGTAACACGGGTTCGATTCCCGTCCGGGTCACCATCTCCTGGAAAAGACGCCATTGGCGTCTTTTTTATTATCCGGAAAAACAGCCGGCGCACAACCCATAGGCCTCACCAATGGCTCCATTTGGCAAAAGCTATGCTCGAATGCTTGAGCATAGCTTCTATGCTATGGAAGATTCGAAAACTGATTATATACAAACGGCACAGCAAAATGATATAATGCCAGTAGATCAGGTTCGGAGCTGCTCGTACAGATACTGGCAGAACTCCTTGCCTGCTTTGGTGCGCGCCTTGCTCTTGTGGTATGCCTGCCAGAGCGACAGACTGAAGTTCCAGTCTGTCACCGTGAGCGGGATCAGCCCGTCTGGCGCGCAAAGCGGCTCCGGCAGCACCAGGATGCATGCGTCCCGGCGCAGGAACTGCTCAAACAGTTCCGGATTGTCGCCGGCATAGACCACGCGCGGCGGAAAAAACGCCTCCTCCTGGCAGTAGGCAGCAAAACAGTCGACCATATCCTTATTGCAGCGGCGCAGGATGAAGTTTTCCCGGCGCAGGTCGCTGACCGTGACAGCTTTTCCGGCAAGCGGATGCGCCGGCAGCACATACAGCCGCACCGGAACTGTCCGCACCGGCCGCCATTCAATCAGGCTGTCGCGGATCGGGATATAGCTGAACGCAAAATCAAGCGTCGCATCGAGGATACTCATACGCGCCTGTTCCGCCGAGAGCGCATGCTGCTGAAACACCACATCGGGATGCTCGCGTACATACGCCTGCCATGGCTGGGTGATCAGCCCGCTGTCCGGCACTGAAAACGCGACAACGCTCGTCAAAATCCCATCGCTTGCACACGCCTGCTCCACGCCATAGCGCAGCAGGTCAAGCGCCTGCTCAACATATGACAGAAACACGCGCCCCGTGTCGTTCAGTCGGATCTTATTCCCCGTCCGGTCGAACAGGTTGACGCCCAGCTCGTCCTCGAGCCGCGAAATGGAGACGCTGAGCGTCGGCTGCGTGATATTGAGCATGCTGGCCGCCTTGGTGATGCTCTCCTGTTTGGCCGTTGTCACAAAGTGGCCGAGCTGGGTCATTTCCATGCTGCATTCCGCCTCCGTTGCATATGGCGCTGCCGCGCCGTTGTGATATCCTATATTATACCATGGCAGAAACCAAAGCGCAAAAATTATGTTGAACCCCGGATGAAAAAAGGAGATGCTGTGATGACCACCAAGTACCCGCATATGTTTGCCCCGCTGACCATCAAGGGCGTGACGTTCAAAAATCGCGTCATGGCCAGCCCGATGACCACCGACCGCACCGTCTGGCCGGACGGCACCCCGACGCAGGAGTGCATCAACGGCTATGAGACGCGCGCACGCGGCGGCGTCGCCGCCGTTACGGTGACAGAGACGTTCATCGATTTCGACCGCGCCGCGCGCCACGACCATTCGATCGACTTTGTACGCCCGAACCCGTCGGTGCACAAGCTTGAGTCGCTGTTTGTGCTCGCTGAGGCCATCAAGGCGCACGGTGCCGTCGCATCGGTGCAGTTCAACCACATCGGCGAGATCAACCACCCGTCCACCATTTCGTCCGGCCGCAACCCGATCGGCCCGTATGGCTATGTCCGTGACGACGGCGTCACGGTCGAGCAGATGGACGAGCAGATGATGCGCGAGGTCGCCGACGAGTTTGCCGAGGCATGCGCAAGCGCACAGGCGAACGGCTTCGACATGGTTATGCTCCATGGCGGCCACGGCTGGCTGCTTGGTCAGTTTGTTTCCCCGCTGACCAACCACCGCACCGACGAGTATGGCGGCAGCCTGGAAAACCGCGCCAAGTTCCCGATCATGGTGCTTGATCGCATCCGTGAGGTCTGCGGCGACGGCCTGCTGATTGAGTACCGCCTGTCCGGCTCCGAGCGTGTTCCCGGCGGCCTGGAGGTTGAGGAGGCAGCGCAGTTTGCGGCCATGATCCAGGACAAGGTCGATATCATCCACGTCACAAGCGGCCTGTATCACAACCACGTCCAGTCGAAAGCGTTCTCGTCGATGTTCCATCCACATGGGTGCAACCTCGACCTGGCTGAGGCGATTAAAAAGGCCGTCCATATCCCGGTCACGGCGGTCGGCGGCTTCAACAGCCCGCAGCAGATTGAAGATGCCATCGCCTCCGGCAAGTGCGACTTCGTCGCCATGGGCCGCCAGATGCTGGCCGATCCGCAGTTCGTCAACAAAACGGCCGAGGGCCGCGAAGACGAGATTGCCCCGTGCCTGCGCTGCTCGTGCTTCAACCCGCTGGCCTCCGATCCGAACCAGCGCCCGCATGCCGAGCCGTTCCAGTGCACCGTCAACCCGTATTCGATGCGCGAGCTGCGCATGCAGTGGGCGCCCCCGGTGCGCCGGAAGCAGAACGTGCTCGTCGTCGGCGGCGGCCCCGGCGGCATGTACGCGGCGATCACCGCGGCAGAGCGCGGTCACAATGTCACGCTGCTCGAAAAGGAAAACAAGCTCGGCGGCCTGCTCTGGTTCACCGACGAGGACTGCCACAAGGCCGATATGCGCCAGTACCGCGACAGCCTGATCGTCCGCACACACCGCGCCGGCGTCAATGTCGTCACCGGCGTGACCGCAACAGTCGATACCATCCGCTCCTATCAGCCTGACGCCGTCATTCTGGCCATCGGCTCTGAGCCGGTCGTTCCCAACATTCCCCGGCTGAAAGAACATGCACACCATGCACTCTACGCCTATTCCAACCCCGAAGCCATCGGCAAAAAGGTCATTATGATCGGCGGCGGCCTAATCGGCGTCGAATGTTCCATGCACCTGGCCGACAAATATGGCTGTGAGGTACAGGTCGTCGAGATGATGGACGACTATGCCCGTGACGCGTACATGAGCCATCGCCAGGCCATCGATCTGTTCATGCCCAAGACGGTGCACATCCAGTGCGGCGTCAGCTGCACCGAGGTCCGTGCCGACGGCATTACGGTTAAGGACAAGCAGGGCAACGAAATCGTTTATGACGGCGACACCGTGCTCTATGCCATCGGCATGCGCGCGAAGAAAGCCGAGCTGGAGGAGCTTCTGACCGCCCATCCAAACACCCGCTACATCGGCGACTGCAAAAAGCCGGCCAAGATTCTGCAGGCCGTGCGCGACGGCATGTTCGCCGCCTACGACATCATCTGAAACATCCGCAACACGCAAAAGGGGGAGCCGCCCGCCTCCCCTTTTTTGTGCCGCGCCGCCCTTTACAGCCGTCGAATTGTGTTGTAAAATGGGACAGGACACAACAGACGGAGGTGGGCATATGACCTGTATCAAATGCGGCCGGCAGATTCCGGACGGCGAGCTGTTCTGCATTGAGTGCAGTCTGGCGCCGCCTCCGCCCGCAGAACAGCCCGCACGTCCCGCTGCGAAAAAAGCAGCTGTGCAGAAAGCGGAACAGAAGCAGAAATCCGCTGGTCGTGCCGCGCCGCGGGAGCCGGCGCGCCGCCGGCCGGTTGGGCTGATTATCACGCTCGTATTCGCCTGTTTGCTTGCATGCATCTCGACCGGCTATCTGATCTACGACTACCTGCGCAACGACACGCAGAACGCAGCGCTGACCCGCACGCAGACTGAACTGGCACAGAGCGCAAGCCGCATTACAACGCTCAACGAGCAGCTCGCCCGTGCCAGTGACCAAGCCGACGCATATCAGGCAGAGATCGACGCACTCAATGCACAGATCGACGCGCTTGAGCAAGAGGTCAACAGCGCCGCGGGCAGCGCCACGCAAAGCCAGTTTGACCTGACGAACCAGCAGACAGAATTCGCTGAACTGTCCGAACAGTTCGAGCTGCTCACCGCGCGCGCAGAACAGCTCGAGGCCGACCTGGCCGAAGCGGAGGCTTCGCTCGCAGCCGCAGAGGACGATCTGGCCTCCGCCGACGGCACCATTGCCTCGCTGCGTTCGGAGAACGCAGAATTGTCGGAAAAAGTCACATTTTATGACACCTACGCTGTGTTCGTCACTGTTGACGACCCAACGTATTACCACCATTATGGCTGTTCTGAGCTTGGCAGCCGGGACTATTGGATCTATAACAGACGACTCGCCGAGAGCAGGGGCTGCCAGCCATGCCCTGTCTGCTACGGCTGAGGGAATGGCAGGGATGAGAGCGGTATGAATTTGGCGTCAATTTTCTCCCAGATGGCGATTCTGATGGTCGGCATCGCCCTGGGCTTTTTGGCATGTAAATGCAACATTATGGACGGGGAATTTGTCCGGCGGTTGAGCAAGCTGGTGTTGCATATCACCACACCGGCGATGGTGCTTCACTCGGTCATCGGCAGCGAGCGGGTCCTGTCGCACCACGATATCTATCTGTTCACCGGCGTGGCGTTTGCCACCTATGCCGTCCTGATCCTTGTATCGTTCGTTGTGCCGAAGCTCCTGCGGGTTCCTGCGCCGCAGAAGGGCGTCTATCGGTTTATGACGATCTTCTCGAACTCCATTTTTATGGGGTTTCCGGTCGTTCGTCTGCTGTTTGGCGCGCACGCGGTGTTCTACGCCGCGGTGTTTAACATCCCGTTTATCCTGCTCTCATATGCATATGGGATTTATCTGGTGTCCGGTCAAACACGCTTCAGCCCAAAGCTTCTGATCAGCCCGGCAATCATCTCTATTCTGCTTGCCTATGTACTGTATCTGTTCGACCTGGACGCACCGCAGCTTCTGATCGACGCGGCGGATTTCATTGGGCAGATCACAACACCGGCCGCCATGCTGATCATCGGTGCGACGCTTGCCGGCATCCCGCTGCGCTCGGTGCTGACCGATGTACGGCTGTATGCATTCTCGCTGCTGAAGCTGATCGTGCTGCCGGTGGCGCTGTGGGCTGTGCTGCGCCTGTTTGTGGAAAACGATCTGATCGTCGGCGTGACGGTGGTGCTCGTCGCCATGCCGGCTGCAACCAATGCAACGATGATGTGCGCGCAATACGGCGGCGACGCCGATACCGCCGCCCGCGGTATTTTCATCTCCACCGTTCTTTCAATCGTTACAATTCCCTTAATTATGTGGTTGCTTTTTTCATAAAGCTGTGGTATAATACCATTCGCGGCAGAAATTCTGCTGCAATATGGGCCTGTAGCTCAGCTGGGAGCCCCCAAGTGCTTCGCTGTGCAGGCCCGGGACAAAAAGTAAATACCACATGGGGGCGTAGCTCA
>CAZGBU010000125.1:0-5345 GCA_964523945.1 uncultured Oscillospiraceae bacterium | reverse complement strand
CCGTCAGGTGTACGTGCCGGCCGGAGGCTTCCACCTCGACCAGCGCCATATGAAGCAGGGCATCTGTGATCCGCCCGGCCAGTTCAGTCATGAGAATACCGCCCCGCTTTCAGCTTGCACGTCTGGATCCAGCACAGGCTCGACAGACGATTCAGCCCCAGAATCGGGTCATTTCGGGTTACAGCGCCGTTCTCGTCCCGGAACGCCGCATAGGCAGCCAGCTCTGTCTGCCGTACCACAGTACGCACACGGTTGAGTACGAGCAGTGTACGTGAGTCGTGGTAATCCGGCATAAAATGCGGCTGATCAAAGTATTTCTCCGGATGATGGCTCTGCTCACGCAGCGCTGTTTCATCCAGACCGCAAAGGTTGACCTCGCCAAGCGGCTTGTCCAGCACGTCGCACGGAATCAGACCGCGGACAAAGTCCAGTATCTGCTGCAGCTCACTGCACAGCGTGGCAAAGTGCTCGTCGTCAGCGGTGCGCTGGCAGAGCAGAATCTCTGCCTCGAGTGCGTCGATCATCCCGCGGAAACGAATCCGCGGATGATCCTTGAACACCAGAACATCGCTGCGCAGATGGGTCATATGCTCGGGCTTTTCGTGCAGCACTGCGCCGAAGAGCGACCGGTAGGTACGCGCGCCGTCCGGCGCGCCGCTCTTTTCGCCGACAACGATCGGGATGCGTTCGTGTTCGAGCCAGCTGCGCGCAGACGGTGAGAGGTGATCGCCCTTTGCCAAATACAGCACGCGCTGTCCATCGCGTACGCGCAGGTTGGCCTGCACGTCGCGCTCGGTCAGAAGCGCCATTTACATCCCACTTTCCGGGATATCCCGGCCGTGGGCCAGAATGACGTCGACTTCGCCATGAGGACGCGGGATCACATGGACGGACAGTAGCTCGCCGACTTTCTCCGCCGCGGCCGCGCCAGCGTCTGTGGCGGATTTGACAGCGCCGACGTCGCCGCGCACCATCACGGTCACCAGTCCGCCGCCGACCTGTTCCTTACCGACAAGCTGGACGTTGGCGGCCTTTACCATTGCGTCGGCTGCCTCAATCGCACCGACCAGACCGCGGGTTTCCACCATACCAAGTGCATTTGTGTTTGTCATGATAAACGCTCCTTAACTGAGTTTTTGAATGATCTGTTCGGCCAGCAGCCGGATCATCTCATCGGAAAATTCTGCGTGTGTGCAGGTGTCGTTGTTTGTTGCGGCATTAGTATGCCCGGCGTACGCACGGCTATCCCGGATGCCCCAGGCCACGCGCCGGATGTTGATCAGATCAAGCGGGCCAATATTGTTTGACGATGAGCTGCCGCCAACCGCGCCGCACCCCAGCGTCAGCGCGGGGAACAGACCGGTTGTTGCACCAACGCCGCCGAGTGAACCAGGGGTGTTGACCAGCACACGCGAAACAGGTACCGCCGCGGCAAATTTCTGGACCACCTCTTTGTCCTCCGCGTGGATGACAAATGTGTGCCCGCTGCCCTCAAACCGGAGGATTTCCACGCAGCGGCGCAGTGCGGCCGCTTCGTCCGGCTCGACATAGAGCGCCAGAATCGGGCAGAGTTTCTCGTGAGAGTAGGGGAATTTGTCTCCGACACTGGTTTCGTGTGCAATGAGCACGCTTGCCGTCTGCGGGACGCCCGAAAGTCCGGCCAGCTGCGCGATGGCATGCGCTGTCTTGCCGACAATTGCGGGATTCATTGTCCCGTTGGCGCGCAGGATGAAGCCGGCGAGCTGTTTGGATTCCTGATCCGAGAGCAGGTAGGCCCGCTGCGCCTCGAGCGCGCGCTTGACGGCCGGTTCGAGTGCCTGCACAATCACGATGCTCTGCTCGGAAGCGCAGATCGTGCCGTTGTCAAAGGTTTTCGACTCGATGATCTGCCGGATGGCGGCTGGAACGTCCGCACTGGCGTGGATATAAGCCGGCCCGTTGCCGGCGCCGACGCCGATGGCCGGCTTGCCGGAGGAGTAGGCTGCCCGCACCATTGCCGCACCGCCGGTTGCCAGAATCAGGCGGACAGCCGGATGGTGCAGAAGTTCGTCGATCGCGTCCATCGTCGGTTCGGAGATACAGGCAACTGCACCATCCGGACAACCGGCACGCGCGGCTGCCTGCATCACAATTTCTGTTGCGCGCATGGTGCATCTGCGTGCATTTGGGTGTGGGGAAAAGACAATCGCATTCCCGCTTTTGAGCGCAATGAGCGCTTTGTAAAGCACTGACGAGGTCGGGTTGGTCGACGGCACGATACCGGCAATCACGCCGACCGGAACGCCGATGTCGATCGTTTTGTGTGATGGATCCTCCGCCAGAATCCCGACGGTCTTCATTCCACGCATGGCGTCCATTACCCCGATGCTGGCAAAGCGATTCTTGATTCGTTTGTCCTCCGGGTTGCCGAAGCCCGTCTCCTCGCAGGCCATCCGTCCCAGTTCTGCCGCAGCCTGTTCGCCAGCGCTGGCCACCGCTTCACAGATTCGGTCAAGCTGTTCCTGTGAAAAGCTGGCGAGCGCCTCCTGCGCCTTCTGTGCCTGCAAAGCAAGGCGCCGCACCTCCTGGCGCGATCGCAGATCCTTATCATACTCCATCTCATGCACCTCCAAAGCGCTGCGGATTGTCAGCCACCGCACGGACGGCCTGCGCAAATGCATCACATGCCGCCATGCAGGCCGACTGCGACCCGCTCAGCAGGCCGCCGGCAAAGTTTGTTTCGCTCGGCGGCGCGAAAAATGTTCGCATCTCGACATCTGCCGCTTTCATTGCAGCGTCGAGCGCATACAACGCCTCCACCGGCGGGGCGATTAGATACGCGAGCGCCTCGCCAGGCCGGACACCGGCCTGCTGGGACAGAAATGTCCCGGTGCTCGAGACGCAGTGGGCCAGATAGACGATATCACCCTCGTCACAAGCGGTGCGGAAGCCGACGCCGCTGTCCAAAAAACGCAGTGCAGCTTCCAGTCCGCTGGTGACTTCGGACGGACTCGGTCCGGCAATTACACCAATGACTTCGCCGGCCAGTCGGGTTGAGGCATTGGCTGCGCCGGCGTACAGGCTCTTTGCATAGACAACGTCTACATCCGAGACCTTGGTCGCTTCGTCAAGCGCCAGATACGTCGCATCGTCGCAGTCGGTAGAAATCAGTCCAATGGAACGGCGGCTGCCGTCCAGCCCAAGCTCTGCGGCCAGGGCCGGGGCGCAGTTGGCAATCATCTGTACACCCAGCACCTGGACTGGAATCAGATCTCCTGTCATCCGATCGCCTCCCGAAGCTCTACGCCGGATGCTTTTCGCTCGAGAATCAGCATCAGAAGATCTGCGATGTGCGCACCGGCCTCAACGGCAGGCGTTCCCTGTGCGTGGATGTTGGAGACAACCGTACGCTTTGATTCCGGCACGCCGGGCCGCGGCTGATAGGTGATATAGGCGGACATGCTCTCCGCTGTAACAAGACCCGGCCGCTCGCCGACAAGCAGGCAGACCAGCTCCGCCTCGGTAATTGCACCGATGGCGTCAGATGCGCCAACGCGGCAGTAGTGGACGAACAGCTTCGGCCCGACAGTAATGCCATGGCTTTTCAGTCCCTGTTCGATGGCCTGGGCGCAGTCAATGGCATTTGCCTCGATTGCAGCGGAGGAGAGCTCGTCTCCAATCACAATCAGAACGCGCGGCTTTAAGCCGCACACCTGACGGATCACGGCCTGCTGCTCCTCATCAAACCGTCGCCCAAGGTCAGGTCGGGTCAGATATTCGTCTTTGTCATGGCACATGCTCTTGACATAGTGCAGGCCATTTTCTTTCCAGAACGATTCCGGGATCTCGGAAAACACGCTGTCCTGTGCGGCTGCGTGGTCGGCACGCATGCGCAGCTGTGTGATGGTCTTATAGCGTGCACCGGCCCGCCCGACGCCGAGCCTTGCAGGCGTCCTGGCCTTGAGCTGGAGAAATTTCTCCGGCTGCTGCGGATGTTCGACCAAATACTGTTTGCGCAGATCGATCTGCGTAATATCGGGAAGAAATGCGCCCTCCGGCTCATCAACGCGGGCCGGTTGTGTGGCGCGTGCCGCGGCCGGTTCGGCAGCGGGCTGCGGCTGACCCTGCTGCATTTCGCGCAGCATGTCGGCCACCATTTGCTTGAGCTCCTCTTTATGCCAGAAGACTGGAACCGTCGCCGGCCTTCGGCGTCAGATGGCCGTCTTCTACAAACCCCATTTTCTCCAGCCAGTGCTGGAACGGAGCAATCGCGGTCCGGCCAAAGATCTCACGCAGTGCTGCTGTCTCGTGGAAACCGGTTGTCTGATAGTTGAGCATGATGTCATCACCGTGCGGGATGCCCATGAAATAGGTGCAGCCCGCTGCCGTCAGCAGGACAGCCAGGTTTTCAATGTCATTCTGGTCGGCTTTCATATGATTGGTATAGCAGGCGTCGCACCCCATTGGCACGCCGGTGAGCTTGCCCATAAAGTGATCCTCCAGACCTGCGCGTATGACCTGCTTGGAGTCATACAGGTACTCCGGGCCAATAAAGCCGACGACGGTATTCACCAAAAATGGATGAAAGTGACGCGCGAAGCCATAGCAGCGCGCCTCCATTGTGACCTGATCAGCGCCATTGTGCGCTTCACTCGAGAGCTCAGAGCCCTGTCCAGTCTCGAAATACATGACGTTCGGACTGTCAGCTGTACCCTCATGCAGCGCGAGCTGCCGCGCTTCCTCAATGGTGTCGGCGGTGAAGCCGAACGCCGCATTGCCCTTTTCGCTGCCGGCAATTGACTGAAAAATCAGATCGGCCGGCGCGCCCTTGCGAATTGCGTCCATCTGCGTTGTCACATGTGCCAGCACACAGATCTGTGTCGGAATTTCCCATTTCTGCTTGATCTCATCAAACCGGCGCAGGATACGCGTGACACTTTCCACCGAGTCGTCGACCGGGTTCAAACCGAGCACAGCGTCGCCGGCGCCAAAGCTGAGTCCTTCGACCAGCGATGCCATCACACCGTCCGGATCGTCTGTCGTGTGATTTGGCTGCAGACGACACGAGAGTGTGCCTGGCAGACCAATGGTTGTGTTGCAATGCGCCGTCACCTGGATCTTCCGCGCGGCATAAATCAGGTCAAGGTTGCTCATCAGCTTTGCACAGGCAGCGATCATCTCCGAGGTCAGACCGCGCGAGATGCGCCGGATATCGGCGGTCGTTGTGCGCTCGGACAGCAGGTATTCACGCAGTTCCGAAACGGTCCAGTTCCGCAAGGATGCATAGATCGGTTCGTTCAGGTCGTCCTGAATGATGGACCCGTTGACAAAGATGAAATATGGGCTGAGAAATCATATTCTCAGTC
>CAZGBU010000124.1:2797-5528 GCA_964523945.1 uncultured Oscillospiraceae bacterium | reverse complement strand
TATTACACTTTTCACAAACCAGATGTTAAAATGCTATTACGGTTTGTGCGAATTACAGAACGCGGAACCCGCTTGAAAGGAGTGCATGACATGGCAAAACGAAAGGCACTGATTCTCTACAGCTCGATGACAGGCAACACCGAACAGATTGGTAAGGCATTCGGCGAGGTCTGCGAGGAGAACGGCTTTGCCGTGGACTATCTGAAGATTGTCCCGGGCATCGACTGGGACGAGAATCCCGTCTATGTGGAGGAATATGATCTGGTCGGCCTTGGCAGTCCGATCATTGCGGGGCTTCCGTACAAGGAACTCTACGAGGTCATGGGCCTGCAGAGCAACAAGTTCCTGCAGGGTGGCCCGAAGTGGCTGAAAGCGCGCCATGAAGCGGATCAGAAAAACGGCGGCCCACAGGATGAACCGGGCATTCCGGGCGTTGTGGCCGGCTGCCGTGCGCCGGGCGTGCAGGGCAGCATGAAAAAGACGATTTACGGGTTTGTGTTTGTCACCTACGGCGGCTCCGGCGTCGGCCCGAAGGAGGCCATCGGTTCGCTGGAGATCATGGAGGAGCTGATGCGCGTCAACAACATCCGCACGGTCGGCAAGTTTGCCACCTGCGGCAAGGAGATGCGCCACACCTCGGTCGACACGCTCTCCGATCAGCTTGGTGTCAACCTCGATCAGGCGCAGGTGCTGCTCGGCAAGTATCTCGAGAATCCGAACGATGCGGCGTTTGCCGGATTTACCGCCGAGCAGATGAAAGCACTCAAAAAGCTCGCCGCCATCAAGGATGAGGACAGCTTCGGTGTCGGCTTCCAGATGATGCGCGGCGATCCGATGGGCATCGGGAAGCCCGGCTGCGCAATGTGGCACTATGACTTCGAGCATCGTCCGCTCCCGCGCGATATTCTCAAGGCCAAATGCTTTATGGCTGATCTGGTGGAGGACTATTTCTTCACCGTGTCCGGCGACCCGCGGCCGCCGTACTCTACTTACATCAGCATCAGCTGAAACGCTGTACATGAATAAGGAGGATACCCCATGAAAAAGCTCAGCAAACTGATCGCCCTGCTTCTTGCCGTTGTCATGGTGTTCTCGGTGCTGGCTGCCTGCTCGTCCGACGAGGAGACAACCGAAACGCTGGATACCAGCGGCGGCGAGCAGGCCGAAACGCCCGAGACGCCCGACGAAACGCCGGAAGAAGAGGAGGAACCGCAGGCTGACTATTCCAGCGGCGAATCCCATGTCACCACGACCGAACAGTCCGAGGGCTTTGTCCGCCAGACGGAAGAGGGTACGCTGACCATCGGTACCAACAGCGCCATTGACGGATTTAACCCGATTGAGAGCCAGTCGCCCGCGCTGATGTCTGTTTACGATCCGCTGATCGAGCTGGAGCCCGGCACAAATGAGCTGATTCCCTGCCTGGCCGAGAGCTGGGAGTGGTCGGAAGACTATCTGACGTGCACGTTCCACCTGCGCGACGCCACCTTCTCCGACGGTTCTCCGATCACCTCGGAAGACGTCTACTATGTCCTGTATACAGTCGCGCATTCCACCAGCATGGCCTCCTCGTATTATGAGGACATCAATTTTGATGAGTCCTACTGCCCGGATGACAAGACCTTCGTCATGGTGATGGACCAGATCTATGCGCAGATCGAGTATACGCTTGCGACCACCTGGATTTATCCGAAGGCCTTTGCCGAGACCGCGACGGCCGAGGACTGGTGGAGTAGCCCCGTCACCTCCGGTGCATATACCGTTGTCGAGAACGTCGACGGCGCCTACACGAAGCTGGCTGCCCGCGAGGACTACTGGAAGGGTGCGGCCGAGGCTAAGACGGTGACCTTTAAGTACTTCTCTGACTCAACGGCGGAATTCATCGCCTATCAGTCCGGCGAGCTGGACGTCGCCATGAACATCCTGACGGCCGACGCCGAGCGGATCCAGCGCGGGGAAGAGACCGACACGACGCTGGTTATCACCTCTGCGTTCGACTTTAAGATGATTGCGCTGTGCGACTACGTCGAGGCGTTCCAGAACGAGAATGTCCGCAAGGCGGTCGCCCACGCAATCGACCGGCAGGCGATTGTCGACGCCGCCTACGGCATCCTTGCGACGGTTCAGAAGTCCAATATGAATGACTCTGCCAGCTATTACAAGGAGATGGGCGTGTACGAGTACGATCCGGAGCTTGCACGGGAACTGCTTGCCCAGGAGGGCTATGAAGATGGGGACATCGTCCTGCGTATGATTGTGATGAACACGACGACCGACATGCTGGTGGCCGAAGCGGTTCAGGCGTATCTGGACGCAGTGGGCATCGTCGTCAATATTGAGTCGTACGTCATGTCGACGGCCATCCCGATGCTGCGCGACGGGCAGGCTGATATTACCCTGACCGGAACCGGCGGCGGCGCGTACGACGCAGCTCAGGTGTTTGACAAAATTGATGAGAATGGCACAGATGTCTCGACCATCATCCACGACGATGAGCTGCAGGAGTGGATCCACATCGGCTCATCCACGATGGATCCGGAGATCCGCGAAGAGGCGTACACCAACGCCCAGCAGATCATGTTTGACCGCTGCTACTCCGTGCCAATCGCGAACATCAACAACGCCTACTGCTACCGCAGCTACATTGACGAATGTACTGCGCTGACAGGCGAAAAGATCAGCGCTTGGTATGTCACGTTTGCAGACTGACCGCTGATTCCGGCGCCGCCCG
>CAZGBU010000124.1:0-2697 GCA_964523945.1 uncultured Oscillospiraceae bacterium | reverse complement strand
AAAAAGGACTTCCCTTTTTGCCAAAATATTTTTATAATGATGATATCACCAGCTACAGGAGGGAACAACATCATGAGCGAGTATGAAGTTTTTTACCGCGGTCAGTATTCCGACGAGGACAAAAAGGTGCTCGACGCCTATGTCGCGACCTGCGAAGCGATCAACACGCGCGGCCCGATCGACCCGGCCAAGATCCCGACCGGCGAGCTGAAGGGCGTGCCGGGCGTTGGCACGGGACACTTTGCCAGCAAGGAGCTCAAGCCGTGGGAGGTCGCCTATGAGACCTCGAACTACGATCCGGAGAATCCGCTGTTCAACGACGAGGAATATGCCAAGGCGCACGGGTTCCGCACGACGCCGACGCTTCCGATTGCTTCCAACCTCGGCGACGGCAACTGCGAGGCCATGCCACCGGAGCTGCGCGATAATCTGGTTATCTCCGGCCTGAATCACGTTGTCACGTTCCATCAGCCGGTCTATCCCGGTGACACGCTCTACTGCGTCTGCGACCACCGCGAGGTCGAGGATCTGACCATCGACGGCAGCGAGCTGCGCACGTTTGCCATCTACGGCAGCGGCAGCGTGTACAACCAGAACGGAGAGCTGGTCACCTCGTCCACTGACCGCGTGAAAGAGTCGCTGCGCCGCCATGCCGATCCGGCCAAGCGCAACCCGACACCGGTCCCGACCTGGGAGTGCCCGGCGTGGTGGGATCTGCGCCCGCGCCATAAATACACCGATGCCGACTGGGAGTTCATCAAGGCTGTCTGGGCCAAAGAGACAAAGCCGCACGGCGATCCGGTCTACTGGGAGAACGTCAATATCGGCGACGAGCCGTTTGAATTCATCGAAGGCCCCGTCACCCAGCTCGACCAGATCAAGTATCATGGCCTTGGTGAGATCGGCTCGCCGTCGCTGAAGGTACTTATGGCCGACCCGATGATGTCCAAGGCGCTGCTGCACGACGAGGCCACCGGCGAATACCACGAGATGAACGGCGTCGGCCATCTCGAGGACGGATTTGTCCCGAACCATCGTCCGTGCTTCTACAACCATATGCCGGTCTACTATGTCTGCCGCGCCGCGCAGAACTGGATTGGCAACGCCGCGCCCGCACGGCTTGTCACCGTTGCCTGGCGCATCATGAACGACCTGCCCGGCTATGAGGCCGACGTGCCGGATTTCCCGGAGAAAGACAGCTACCTTGATCTTGTCCCGTCCATGAAGGGCAAGCAGATCACGACCCACGGCATGGTCGGCGACCTGATCTGGATCAAGAGCTATGTCACCGATAAGTTCGAGCAGGACGGCAAGAAGTTCGTCAAGGCCGTCTACTGGATCCAGACCATCAAAGAAGAAGTCTACGAAGAGGGCTACGTCATCGTCGAGCTGCCGAGCAAAGCGTAATTCCGCAGGATATCCCGAAAAAATCCTGCCGTCAGGCCGGATTTTTTTGTGCCAGTGGGCAATCCCCACAAAAACCAATGCCGGGATTTGTCAGTCCAACAGAATTTTACTCCGATGGTTGACAGGTTAATTACTGGTATTCTAACAACAGAACAAGAAGTTTTGGGAAGGTGGCGGCGCGCCTGGCGCCGGTTGGCAGGAATCTGCGCGCGGTGTGCGCGGCGGTTTGCACCATTTGCGGAAGGAGGCACGGCGTGGACGAGACAAAAGGCAGACGAAACGGAATCATTGGAAAGACCCTCGCGTTTATGGTATGGCTGAGCCGGATGGCCGCCGCCATTGCGGGGATCTTGGTCTGGCAGGTTTCACCCTGCTGAAGAGACGGAAGGAGAGGCATATCATGGCATTTCGGCGGAAACAGAAAAACACAGGCGTGGTCAACGCGCCGGTCAAGCGGCGCGGTAATCATGCTGGGCTTGTGACGCTCGGCGGCATCCTCGTCGTGGCCGGCATCTGCGCGGTCTGGATCTTCGGGATGCGCGGCGTGGGGCTTGACCACCGGCGGGAAGAGGCCGCGCTGGCGGCGGCAGCCGGCGAGCAGGCCACCATGGAGCTGACCTTCACGGTGGAAAACCCGGGTGGCGAAATCCTGTGCGAAGAATATGGTACGATCTCGCTGAACGATGACGATACGGCCTATGCCTGCACCGGCGCGCTGACCGACAGCGAAGCCGGCACGGTGACGGCGTCGTTCGACTATCCGGCCGCAGCCGACGTGGAGACGGTCTGCTACACTGGCCCGACGGTCTATGTCTGGGATGGAACGAATGAGATGCTGCCGCTGACACCGGATGCGGACGCCTGGCTGTCGGTGGAGTCGGTCGAGCCGTTCGGAACCGGGGATTATGGCTACCGGCTGACGGTCAGCGCCGCACTGACGGGCGTTGACTTCCCGCGCGGCGCGCAGCTCATGATCGGCGGCGAAACGGTCGCTGCGACCATGGAGCAGACCGGCGGAACAATGGGCGGCGCATGGGACACAGCAACATTCGAGTTCCAGGTCTATTTTGAAGATGACGCAGCGCTCGACGCTGCACTGGAGACAGCGGAGCTGTCGGTGCAGCGCTGGCGGCTGGCAGAGGAGAGTGAATATACCGTGACCTGCAGCCTGCCGGATGCGATGCTGGTCAAGCTGGACTGACCGATGGAGGAAAAATCGGGGCGCTGCATTGCAGCGCCCCGGTTCTTTGTTAGGTTCTCAGCGCTCCGGCACGCTCGCGTCGATAAACG
>CAZGBU010000123.1:0-5564 GCA_964523945.1 uncultured Oscillospiraceae bacterium | reverse complement strand
TGCCATTTGTATGACATCGACGGCGCAGAAGGAGGTGCGGTCCATGGCTGATCTGCTCGAAGTGAGAGGGCTGAAAAAGTATTTCAAGACAGCGGGCGGTTTCCTTCATGCAGTCGACGATGTGTCATTCTCGCTGGCGGAAGGAAAGACGCTTGGCGTTGTCGGCGAATCCGGCTGCGGCAAGTCCACGCTTGGCCGGGCCATCCTCGGCCTGCACGAAGCGACTGGCGGGAATGTGATCTTTGAGGGGCAGGATATCACGCACCTGCGCGGAAGAGCGCGCAAAGAAGTCAAGCAGAAAATGCAGATCATCTTTCAGGATCCGTACTCCTCACTGGACTCCCGGATGAGCATTTCGGCGCTGATCGCCGAGCCGCTGAAAATCACCGGCCGCTACAAAGGGAAAGACGCCGTTCAGAAGCGGGTGGCGGAGCTGATGGACACGGTCGGCCTCTCAAGCCGTTATACCTACTCCTATCCGCATGAGCTCGACGGCGGCAGGCGTCAGCGTGTCGGGATTGCCCGCGCACTGGCAATGGATCCGAAGTTTATCGTGTGCGATGAGCCAGTGTCTGCGCTGGATGTCTCGATTCAGGCGCAAATCCTGAATCTTTTGATGGATCTGCAGCAGCAGGCTGGCCTGACCTACATTTTTATCACCCACAATCTTTCGGTGGTCAAGCACATCTCCGATGAGATTATGGTCATGTATACGGGCTGCCTGGTTGAAAAAGCCGAGACGGAGGAAATCTTTGAGCGGCATCTGCACCCGTATACAAAGGGCCTTCTGTCGGCCATTCCGATTCCCTCGCTGCATGTAAAGCGAAGTCAGGTGTTGCTTGAGGGTGAGATCTCCTCTCCCATCAATCCCAAACCGGGGTGCAGGTTCTGTTCACGCTGTGTCTACGCACAAGAGATCTGCCGACAGGAAAACCCACCGATTGAGGAAGTCCTCCCGCATCATTTTGTCGCCTGCCATTGCGCGCGGGAGATCAACAACCTGTAACCGGCTGGCGGCGCACAGTTTCGTGAACGGAGAGACAATATGGCGAAACACATCAATTGGTATCTGCTGCATTGGGAACGAACAATCACACACGACGCGTCCGGCCGCCGGCGCGAAGTCTGGGTGTACACAGGGGATTACTACTCGTTTTTGCCGTTTCCCGGCGGCCTGCGCCGGATCAAGGCGTGTTATCTGGCGCTGGCTGCGGCGATGCTGGCAGTCTGGGCGATTTGTTCGTTGGTTACCGTAGACGGGCGCGAACGGGCCTATGTTGGCGTCGCCTGGTTTCTGTGTATTCTCCCGTTTATGGAACTGCTGCTCGGCACGGGCAGCATGATGACAGTAAAAGAGAAGATGACGTACCGGGCGATGTATGGGTCGTATCAGCGCTGCAAATACGGGAGCAGTGTGCTGCTGGTGTTGCTGGCGCTCTCGAGCGCCGGCCAGCTCATATTTCTGGCCATGCATGCGTCGGATCCTGTCGTCAACCTGGCGGCAGAACTGTGTTGGCTGGCAGGTGCAACGGTGTGTACCAGCTGTGCGCTGCTTCTTGTATTGCTGCAGAGAAAGTATCCGCCCGTTGTGATTTAGCGCCGTGCATGTGCTGCGACGGGCCGCCTGCAGGAAAACGCATATGCCTATTTCCATCTCCACACCCCCAAATCTGCAAAAGCGACCCCATCTTGATATGGGGCCGCTTTTGCGCGCCTGTTTCCCGGCGCGCGTCAGCTGGCAACAGGTTTATGATATGGGACGGGAAAAACCCGGGGTCAACATCGGAACGCGGGAAGGGGGCGACGAGGATGGACGGCGGCCGAAGACAGTCGCGGTGGATTCAATGTCCAATCTGCGGAGAGAAAACAGGCATCAAAGTATATGAGGATACGGTTCTCATTCAGTTTCCCCTGTGCTGCACAGCCTGTGGGAGAGAAACCAGAATCGATGTCGTGCGGTTCAGAATGGTTCTGAGCAACGAGCCGGATGAAGCGTAAAAGGCGCCTGCTTCCCAAACGGGGAAAGCAGGCACCTTTTATTCAATCGGCAGGGCGGCCTGGCTGCGCAGGGCAGAGAGGACGGATGTAAAGACGGGGACCATGGCAGCGGCTTCCTGCTCGGTGCACTCTTCGACCAGTAGCCGCAGCTGGCTCAGCGCGGGGCTGTCCCGCTGGATTTCCGGATTAAAGATTTCTCTCGCGTCGATTTTCAGCGCGCGAACCAGAGGATAAAGCACCTCCAGCTTTGGATTGCCCTTGTAATTTTCGATGTTTAAAACAGTGCGCACATCAATATCGGCGGCGTCTGCCACCTCGTATTGTGTCAGCCCAGCTTTCCTGCGTGCGCGCTTGATGGCATCTCCCAACGGACGAGAATATTCAGGCATTACAATTCACTCCCAACATATTCTACAATACACTTTTTCGCGATTGTATTCTCTGTGGTGCGCTTTTTATCTGCATTTTAATACATGTAGGGAGCCATGGGGAGATTCATTTACCTGATTTTGAAGTCGGGCCGGCAAAATGGTCGCGATGCGGGCAGCAGAATGCGCCGCATGCTTTGCAGGCGGCAAAACACACGGCGCATTCTTTGCTTTGATCGGGCTTGCTGATTTCACGGAGAGCGAGCGAAGATATGAGCGGGAACGATCGAGATGGCGGCTTTGGCTTTGTAAAATGATGCGGCCTGTCGCGTGCAAACTCAGCGCAATACGGCGGCGCAGAGACTTCCCGCCAGGATAAGACCAAGCAGCAACAGTCCCGTACCGACTGCATAGGTCAGGATTGTTCCCAGGAGGTGCGGAAACAGGAAGATCAGGATGCTGACTGCAACGGTGAGCAGTGCGGCGATGGCCAGAATCAGAAGGCACAGCTTTGTCAGCTTGGTTGCGAATTCGCTCATGGGGACGCCTCCGTTTTTTCATGCGTATGCGCGGCAGATTGTGCGGCCCGTTCTTCCCGGCTGTGCACGGCGGCGCTGATCGCGCAGTATGCGGCGGCAAGTGGAACGCCGAGGAACATACCAGGGACGCCGAACAGCGCGCCGAAAACCGTGACCGCGGCCAGAACCCACAGACCCGGCAGGCCGACCGATGATCCCACAACGCGCGGATAGATCAGGTTTCCCTCCAGCTGTTGCAGGATGACGAGAAAGACCAGGAACAAAACAGCCTGCGCCGGAGATACACTCAGGATCATAAACGCGCCTACGGCGGCGCCGACGGCGGGAATGAGCGCGAGAACCACGACCAGCGTTCCGATCATCAGCGCGTAGGCGAGGCGCAGCACCAGCATCCCCAGGGTGCAAAGCCCACTGAGAATCACCGCCTCCAGGCATGGACCGACGATGTACTTGTGAAAGCATGTGTCGAGCAGCCGTGCGGCCCGCAGCACCCGGCTGCACCACGTTGGCCGCCGGCAGCAGCCCATCAGCTGCTGGCGCTACCCTGCAGCTTATCCTTGCCCCAGAGCAGGCAGAACGAAAAGAGAATGGCCAGCACCCATGAGACAACGCTGGAAAAGACGAAGGGGCAGGTACTTTTTCCAGATTGATTTCATCGGATCCTCCGTTCCCGTGTGCGCCGGATGTGCGCTGGAGCGGTTGTTATGGCGCCATGGACAGGTCGAGCCGGCTGAGCTTTTCGAACAGAATATCGTCCTCGGTCGGCGTGTCAGCCAGCATCTCAATCTGCCGGCGAATCGCCAGCATTTTTTTCATCTGTAGCGCCGATCGCCTCGGCGCATGCTTTCAGCTGCGCGATAATCTGATTCTGGTTGGGGATTTCCTGCTTATACTTCAGCTGATGCTCCAGGCTGGCCCAGAAATCCATCGCGATGGTACGGATCTGGACCTCTTCTGTCATCTCTTTTTTCTGGTCGGCGAAGAAGACCGGAACGCTGATGATGAGGTGCAGGCTGCGGTAGCCGTTCGGCTTGGGCTGTGCAATGTAGTCCTTTCGCCGCAGCAGCGTCACATCGTCCTGCTGCAGCAGTGCGTCGGCGATGGTGTAGATGTCGTCAATATACGAGCAGATAACGCGGACGCCTGCCGCGTCATGCACATGCTGCTCTACGCTTTCGGACGAAAAGGGGAGCGACTGCCGGCTGAGCTTTTCCACGATGCTGGCAGTTTTTTTCAGCCGGGTGTGAATGGAACAAATCGGGTTGCGCCGATATCGAATCTGAAATTCGGTGTTCAGCACGTCGAATTTCGTGCGCACTTCCTTGATGGCGCAGGCATATCGCATCATCAGCTCCTGGTATTCGACGACCGTGCCGGCCAACGCTCTGGTCTGCGCCATCATCCGGCTGACCGCCGCGTCTGCCCAGGGGACCAGGCCGTCGGTCTCTGCGTCATCTATGACGCCGCGCAGCAGGTGATCGATTTCCTCCGGGTCAAACGCGGGGGCCTCATCGTGTGCCATCGCTTATTTCCTGTCTCCTGCGCAGCTGCCGCAATGCCCGGAGCAGGCCCAGAGCTCGTCTGCCACCGGCTGCCACTGATCGGCGGCGGGAATACACTTGGCGGTCAGATCCTTGATGTCCTCGGGGTTCTGCAGGTCGGTGGAGCGGGCGCCGGTTTCTGTCACCATCTTTTCGAGTGCGCCCTGGTTGTCGAGCAGCGGGCAGGGGCGGAGCAGATTGTCCGAGAACGGCTGATTGTCGTGATAGGCCATAAACAACGGGCTGCGCAATCCCTCGAGCAGCGTCTTTTCGCGGATATTCGAATCCGAGTAGTGGACAAATGCGCAGGGATCCATATCTCCGTTTGCATTGATGTGCAGATAGCGCCGCCCGCCGGCAATGCAGCCGCCGGCGTACTCCCCGTCGTTCCAGAAGTCCATGGTGAAGATGGGCTTTGTCTGCCGGAATTTCCGCACCTGCTCGTACATGAATTTCCGCTGCTCGGCGGAAACCATCAGCTCCGGCACGGCGTCCTTGCCCACCGGCATATAGGTGAACAGCCAGCAGAACTTGGCGCCCCATTCGATCATCTGGTCAAAGTATTCCTCGCTGCCGATGACCTCGGCATTCTGACTGGTATAGCAGCATGACAGGCCGAACGGCAGGCGCTTGCGCTTCAGGATCTGCATCGCCGACTCAATGCGCCGAAACGTGCCTGCGCCGCGACGGAAGTCGGTGGATTCCTCGAAGCCCTCCACGCTGATGGCGGGGATGAAGTTTTTGACCCGCAGCATCTCATCGGTAAAGGCCTCATCGATGAGGGTGGCGTTGGTAAACGCAGTGAACTGGCAGTCGGGATGCGCCTCGCACAGCCGAATGATGTCATTCCTGCGCACAAGCGGCTCGCCGCCGGTGAACAGGAAGAGATAGCAGCCCAGTTCATTGGCCTGATGAATGATGCTGTCCATCTCTGCGTAGGTCAGGTTCAGCCTGTTGCCGTATTCCGCAGCCCAGCAGCCGGTGCAGTGCAGGTTGCAGGCAGAGGTGGGATCCATCAAAATGGCCCAGGGGATGTTGCAGCCGTACCGTTCGGCGTTCTGCATCTGTTCCTGCAGGCCGAACAGACTGGCGTTCAGGCCGAAATTGCGGAATGTGAC
>CAZGBU010000122.1:3629-5573 GCA_964523945.1 uncultured Oscillospiraceae bacterium | reverse complement strand
TTCGATCAGCTGTGCGCGCTCTGCTGTCGTTTTCTCATAAATCGGCCGGTTTTTGTAGTTTTTCAGCATGGACAACAGCATGGGAAGCGTCCCAGCTGGGCCGCTTTTCCCCTCTGTCAACTGGGAAAACGAGCGGTTCATCAGAGATCCGCCGTCCCCGTCGAAGCTGCCGTTATATAAGCTGCACAGCAGATAGAGCAGCTGTTTGAAGCTGGCACCGTCGCACACCAGATGGCTCACGGTGACATACAGCGTACAGCCGGAAACGGTAAACCGGATCAGCTGCCTCCTCATGTCCAGCGATTCCGTTATGGTCGCCTCCCGCTCCGCGCCGTCATCCAGGCAGAGCAAATCGCCGCCGGTCAGGTCCTCCTGTTCCACGAAGACGTTTTCCCCGCTCTCATACCGGCATTTCAGGATTGGAAATACGGCGAGGAGCTGCTCCAGCGCCGCCGTCAGCCGGGCGGTATCCAGCGGCCGCTCCAGTTCAAGGCGCATATGGATAAACGGTTCATGATATTTTGTGTTGATGTACTGCATCAGATCAAGCGGTTGTGCGTGGTACTTGTTCATCATCATTCCTCCTTGTGTCAGGCGCCGATTCGTCCCAGCCCCGGCGCTCAAAGCATCGGCGCAAAGACCCGGACAACCGCGCGGAGAAACCGCTGCGGCAGGCTGGTCTTCAACTGGTCGGGCGTGATTTCAGCACACTGCGTCAGCGTCTCGCTGATATCCTGTTTTAAATCCGCAATCGCCGCGCATTTGTACATCCAGACACCATTTTCAAAATGGTGCACCAGACTGCGGTAGTCCAGATTGATCGTGCCGACCAGGGCAAACGCGTCGTCTGCCAGGCAGGATTTGGCATGGAGAAAACCCGGGCGGTATGCATAGATCTTCACCCCGGCCGCCATCAGCCGGGGGTAGAAGCTCTTCGTCATCAAATACACCAGTTTTTTATCTGGAATATACGGCACAAGGATGCGGACGTCCACCCCGCGCAGTGCCGCACACTCGAGCGTTTGGCACAGTGTATTGTCCGGGATCAGATACGGTGTCGTCAGATATACATAGCGGTTGGCACTGCTGACAATGCTCTGAATCACACTCTGACCCACCCGCCGGCGGTAGAGCGGCCGCGGCCCATCGCCGAAGGGGATCAGCCAGCCCGGCTCCGACCGATTTGGCTGTGCCGGGTACAGATCCGCCCGCAGCGCCGGCAGCTTCTTCTGATTGAGCCCGAAATCAAAGCGAAACAGCTTTGTCAGCTCCCACACCGCTTCGCCCTCCAGCCGGATGCCGCTGTCCTTCCAATGTCCGTGTTTTTCAAATTCGTTGATATACTCATCAGCCAGATTGATACCGCCGGTGTAGCCCACTTTGCCGTCGATCACAAGGATCTTCCGGTGGTTGCGGTTGTTGAATTCGCTGTCGGCATTGCCGCGCAGGCGGGAAAAGGGCGCCGCCTCCAACCCGTAGGCGCGGAGGGTCCGATCATAGTCTCCGGGCAGCGTCATCATGCAGCCAATGTCATCATAGAGTACCTTAACCTCCACACCGGCTACCGCTTTGCGTTTCAGCACATCCAGGATTGTATTCCAGAACCGTCCCTCCTCAATGATGAAGTACTCCAGATAGATAAAGCGCTGCGCTGCTTCCAAATCGCGGAGCATGGCCGGAAACATCGCCTCGCCGGAGGGGAAATACTGCTGCGCCGTATCGGTAAACAGATGCGTGTCGGCAATGCTACAAAGCATTGCCGCCTGGGATGCCGCTGTGGGATTTTCTGCCCGGAGCGTATCAAGCAGGGCCCGGTCGTCCCTGTGATAGGATTGACGCTGCAGCGCATGCAGGCGCTTGACAAATTTGCGCTGCAGTTTCCGTGAATAGAACAGAAAGTAGAGCATAAAGCCTGCCACAGGCAGCACCAGCACCACCAGCAGC
>CAZGBU010000122.1:0-3529 GCA_964523945.1 uncultured Oscillospiraceae bacterium | reverse complement strand
CCAGCAGCGCGATCACGGCCGCCGCGATATAGCGAACCGGAATGTAATGCGAACCGGCCGGATGAGACGGTTTTCCCTCAGCCCTGCGTCGATCGTCTCCATCAGCCCGCCGGTGCGTCAAGTGTCCTCCCGCGCCGCATCGATCCGCGCCTGGGCTGCTGCCTGGCGGGTCTGGGCTTCGGCCAGCTGTTCCTCGCGCGCAGCCTGCGCCGCGGCCCGGCGGCGCTGGGGATTATGCATCGCCTTTGTCTCCTCCCACTGGGCGCGGGACTCTGCTTTCACCGCGGCAAACTGAGCCTTGTCCACCGCGTGCTGCGCTTTCGCATCCTCGCACATATCTTGAAATGCTTTTTTGATCCAATTTTCCATGTTGATCTCCCTCTTTCAAACCTGTTCCTCGTGCGGGCGGTACCCGTTCGGTTTTCGTTCTCCTGTGTTATACCGCTGGCTTGTTTGAATTTGTTTGAGGGATTGTTTTTGTTTTGTTAAATCCGCGCTGTGCAGCGCGGCCCCACCCTAAAACAATGCCCCGGGCGCAGATGACGCCCGGGTCGTTCTCCCTGTTTCGTTGTCTGTCGGCCAGGCGCGACTCAGCGGCGCACCACGGAGATCCGCTGTCGGATGTGGTCGCCCTTCACCGCCTCATCCACCATGGCGATGGCGTAATCGGCATAGCTGATGACGCTCTCGCCCTTTTCATTCAGCGTCAGCTCCTCACCGCCCAAAAGATAGCGGCCGGTCCGCTCACCATCGGCCTGAAAGTCCGCAGCTGGGCTGAGGAACGTCCATCTGACGTCATTGCGCGTACGCAGCTCTGTCAGTGCCTTGCCCTGGGCCCGGGCCAGCGGCATAAATGCGTCGGGGAAATTCGGATCGTCCATCACCTGTGCGGTATGCTCCGAATTGACATACAGGCTGCCGGCGCCGCCCACCACCAGCAGACGGGTATCGGTGCCGCTGAGGATATCGCACAGGTGCTTCAGCGAAGTGCTGTGCAGCGGAAGTGTTTCCTCTGTCCAGGCGCCGAAGGCGTCAATCACCACGTCAAAGCCGTTCAGGTCCGCAGCAGTCAGATCAAACAGATCCTTCTCTATCACCTTCTCCGCTGCCGTCCGGTTTTCCCCCCGGACCACCGCCGTCACATCCAGCCCGCGATCCAGGGCCTCACGCACGATCAGCTGTCCGGCCTTTCCATTTGCACATACAACTGCGAGTTTCATGTTGTTTACCTCCGTTTATTGGGTCTTATTTGAAGGAATGTCTTGCGTTTCCCTCCTGTTGTGATTATAATAAAGCCATACAGCTGAGTTGTAAAGTAAGCACAATATTGTGCTATAGTCACCAATTAGAAACTAACAGGAGGTCAATACTGTGGAAAACAAAGAGCAGACTGCCACCGGGCCGGCCCAAGAGCTGCCAGCCTGCCCGGTCGAGACAACGCTGACGCTGATCAGCGACAAATGGAAAGTCCTGATTCTGCGCGATCTGCTGCCCGGAACAAAGCGCTTCGGCGAACTGAAAAAATCCATTGGCTCGGTGAGCCAGAAAGTGCTGACCGCACAGCTGCGCGAGATGGAACGCACCGGCCTTTTGACTCGCACGGTCTATGCTGAAGTACCGCCCCGCGTGGAATACACCCTGACCGAACTGGGCTACAGCCTAAAGCCAGTGCTGGATGCCATGTGGAACTGGGGCGAAGGTTATCAGGCAAAAAGCCGCACCGCAGCTGGATAAGGCAACCATCCCCGCAGGGAGATTCCCTGCGGGGATGGTTGTTTCACGCTGGTGCTCTTTGGCTGGTTCTCTTGTCTTGATATCTATATGATTCCTAAATTTATCATGACAGGATTTGGCGATAAAAAATGGGTCGAAATTGCTTGCTTTTGTCTCTCCATACCGGTATGATCAGAACGATCGCAGCGACGCGCTGCGGCGGCTGGGAGAATTCCTGATTCTCCCTCGCGCAAACACCGGATGATCCGGGCGCACGATCAAATCAACACAGGAGGAACAAACATGAAGAACATAGGGACTCGCGTCGGGGGCATGCTGCTCGCCGCAGGCATGCTGATGACGATGCTGCCGGCTGCTGCCATGGCCCAAGCCGGTTCGCAGACGTCTGCGCCGGCGGATATCGTCACCGCCGCCGGTACCGAAACGGAGAGCGCCAGACCGCTCACCGGCACTGACACCGTTGCCATCAACGGCGACAAGACGTACACATCGCTGAAGCAGGCGCTGGAGGAAGCGGAGGAAAACGAAACCGTCACGCTGACTGCCAACGCCAGCCTCACGGAAAAAGTCACCATCACCAAAAATGTCACGCTCGTGGGTGTCGGCTATACCATCACCGGCGTCGCTGACAGCGCAGATGTCTACTTTGAAATCACCGGCGGCACATTTACCGTTTCCAATGTGACGCTGACTGACTTCGGCGGCGCCGCAGCGAGCAGCGTTACCGGCGCCGGTGTGTTCAAGATCCCTGCCTCCGCAGTCGGAGCAGAAATCGCAGTGGATCACATCACAGTGCGTAATTTTGTTCGCGCCGCGTTCGACGTGCGCAACGGCAGCTTTTCCATCTCCAACAGCACCATTGACTGCGCCAACGAGCAGGCTGAGGGTGTCAGCCTGACCAAAGGCATTGTGGCCGGCTATGACAGCACTGGAACTGTGACCGGCACCGTGACCAGCAGCCGGATCACCGGTGCAAACTCCGTCTACGAGGGCTGGAGCGCCAGCGGCATTGAAATCAGCGCCGGCGCAACCGTCACGGTGACGGATACCGTCATTGACAGCATGAAAGGCGGCATCAGCGTCGCCCGGAACTATGGTCATGGCGCGGCAAATGTCACACTGAACAACTGCACAGTCACGGGCGGGAACTTCTCTCTGCGCATCTTCGAGAGCAACAGCAGCACTTCTGCCGTTCCGGGCTCCTCCGCCGCGCTGACCGTCAACGGCGGCACCTATACCGGTGACGTCCGAATCAGCCGGGATGGCGGCGACGAAACCAACGGATCGGACAGCACCATCGCCATCACTGGCGGCAGCTTCGACCAGTCGGTCAAGGAGTACGCCGACGCCGCGCTGCACTACGAAGTCACTGACGGCACTGCCTATACGTATCACGCCGATGCAACGGCCGCAGCTGCAGCCGCGGCCGCGATGGACGGTGCGACTGTCACAGCGATCAACGCCGCTGCCAGCGCAACGCGCTTCACCGTCACACTCAACCATGGTTATGACAGTCTGGTGACCACCATTGAGGTTGCCGAAAACAGCACCATGAAGCTCCCCACTCTCACGCGCAGCGGATATGCGTTCCGCGGCTGGTCTGATGGAGCAGACTCCTTCGAAGCAGGCGAGGAAGTGACCATTACCGGCGAGATCACATTCACTGCTCAGTGGTCATATCTCACGCCGACCGACCCCTCCGGCCCCTCAACTCCCTCTGAGCCGGAAGAGCTTGAACCGTTCGGCGATGTGGACGAGAGCGATTGGTTCTACGACGCGGTGGTCTATGTCTATG
>CAZGBU010000121.1:0-5685 GCA_964523945.1 uncultured Oscillospiraceae bacterium | reverse complement strand
CTCCTTTCCAACTGCGACCCACTTTGCTGGGCTCGCAGTTGGCAGGCCGCCCTGTGGGCGGGCCTTTTCGCTGAAACGGAAATATCGATTTTAACCGTCCCTTCCAGCTCGTCGCAAGCGTTATATTGCTTGCGACGAGCTTTTTCATTTCATGACAAAGCGCATCGCGCGCGCATTCTGCTGCTCCTCGCTTCCAAGCCGCAACCGCTTCGCCGGGCTTGCGGTTGGTCTGCCGCCCTTCGGGCGGCTTTTTTATGCCGGCCGCGCGCTTCTGGCCGATTTCTTTCCAACTGCGCATACATTTGGTTTACAGAATGAGGCGCGCTGTGGTAAACTGTAGACAGTAATATGTAGGCCGGGCCAAGCCCGGTTATTTGCAGAGCGTATCCACGGCGTGGAGGATCGAGTGCTCCAGCTCATGCGCCGCACGCCGTGCCTTTTTGCGGATGCAGCGGCGGTCCGGCATCATCATCGCGGCGGAGGCGCCCGCCATCATGCCGAGTCCCAGTCCGGTCAGAAATGCGCCTGTTTTCATGTTCCATCACCCCTGCAAACAGTATGCCCGTGTGCGGGCGGAACAAACGGAGGTAATTATGGGTCTTTTGATAAAAAACGCTGTTTTGGCCATTGGAAATCGCACAGCGGACGTGCTGTGTGAGGACGGCTGCATCACGGAGACCGGTCCGAACCTTGCGCCGGGCACGCATACGGTGCTCGACGCGGGCGGCCTTTACCTTGCACCGGGGCTGGTCGACATCCATGTCCATCTGCGCGACCCGGGACAGACGGAAAAGGAGGACCTCGTGACCGGCACAGCCGCGGCGGCAGCCGGCGGCTTCACAGCTGTTGCGTGCATGCCGAATACCAGGCCGGTCTGCGACAATCCGGCAGCGGTGCGCGATCTGCTCACGCGCGCCGCGCAGGCCGGAAATGCGCACCTTCTGCCGATTGCGGCGGTCACGCTCGGTGAGCACGGCGAGACGATGACCGACTTTGCCGCGCTGCGTGCCGCGGGCGCGTGTGCGTTTTCCGACGACGGCGTGCCGGTGATGTCCGATGCGATTATGCGCGCGGCCATGCTGGAAGCGACGCGGCTTGGTACAATGGTCATCTCCCATTGCGAGGATGCAGATATGGTGAAAAACTACGCCTGCAACGAGGGCCGCGTCTCTGCATTGCTTGGCCTGCCGGGCCGCCCGGCCGAGGCTGAGGATAAGATGGTTGCGCGCGACTGCGCACTCGCGCTGGAAACCGGCGCGCGGGTCCATATTGCGCACGTCTCGACGGCCAGGGCAGTCGACATCATCCGCCGGGCAAAAGCGGCCGGCGCGCCGGTGACGGCGGAGACATGTCCACAGTATTTTATTTTCACGGAGGATCTTGTGTTGGAGCTGGGTACGCTGGCGCGCGTGAATCCGCCGCTGCGCACAGAACACGACCGGCAGGCCGTGTTGAACGGCGTGCTCGACGGCACGCTCGACGTGATTGTCACCGACCATGCGCCGCACACGCAGGCGGAAAAGGCGCGGCCGCTGCCCGATGCGCCGAGCGGTATGATCGGGCTGGAGACGAGCTTCGCCGCCTGTATGACGCATCTGGTCCACCCCGGTTTCCTGACGACAGAGCAGCTGCTCGCGCGGATGTCCGCATATCCCGCGCAGTTGATCGGGCATAACGGCGGCCGCCTGGAAGTGGGTGCGCCGGCCGATCTGATGCTGTTTGACCCGGAGGAGCAGTGGACGGTCGATCCCGCCGCTTTCCGCTCAAAAGCGCGCAATACGCCATTTGCCGGCATGACGCTGACCGGACGGGTCAAAACCACAATCTGCGGGGGAAAAGTGACTTTTCAAGCACAATAATTTGTGTTATACTACGTTCAATTAGACATGTATGTTTTGGCAGAGGAGAGATGACGCAATGTCCGTCGAGGTTTTGCAGCAGAAGATCCGAAAAAAGAAAAATCCAACCGTTGCGGGGCTTGACCCGCGGCCGGAATACATCCCGGCGGAAATTGTCACGCGGAATCTGGAGCAATATGGAGAAACGCCGGAGGGGATGGCTGCAGCATATGCCGAATTCTGCTGCGGCCTGATTGACGCGCTTGCGCCGGTTGTGCCGGCAGTCAAGCCGCAGAGCGCCTGTTTCGAAGCGCTGGGCCATCACGGTATTGCAGCGCTCGAGAAGGTGACGGCCTATGCCAAAGCGCAGGAGCTCTATGTGATCATGGATGCAAAGCGCGGTGACATCGGCGTGAGCGCCGAGTCCTATGCCCGCGCCTACCTCGGCAGCATCCAGATTGGCCAGACGGAATACGCGCCGTTTGATGCAGATGCTGTCACAGTCAACGGCTATCTGGGCAGCGACGGCATCAACCCGTTTGTGGAGCTGTGCAAATCGCGCGACAAAGCGATCTTTCTTTTGCTGAAGACCTCGAATAAATCTTCGCGTGAGGTGCAGGATCTGATCGCCGGCGACCGGCTGATGTATATCGTGATGGCAGATCTGGCGATGCGCCTGTCGCGCAATCTGTTCGGGGAGAGCGGCTATTCTGCCATCGGCGCTGTCGTCGGAGCGACGCATCCAGACGTGCTGCGCGAGCTGCGGCGGAAATATGACCAGCTTTTTTTCCTTGTACCGGGCTACGGCGCGCAGGGCGGCGCGGCGCGCGATGTGCAGTATGCATTCGACCGCTACGGACACGGCGCGATCATCAATGCGTCGCGCTCGCTGATGTGCGCCTGGCAGAAGACAGGCGCAGATGGAGCGGATTATCAGGCAGCGGCCCGCAAGGCCGCAGAGGGAATGCGCAACGAGCTTTCGGCGTATGTGCAGGTGATGTGATGAACACATGCTATCCAATTCAGTCCATTGGGCGCGACGGCGTCTACTGTTCGCTGACGCTCGACGCCCCGTCGCTGACTGCGGCGGCTGCACCGGGGCAGTTCCTGCATTTCCGCTGCGGCGATAAGATGCTGCGCCGGCCGATCAGCATCTGCGATGTGCAGGGGAACGCGATCCGGGTCCTCTTTGAGATCCGCGGCGAGGGAACGGCCTGGCTGGCCGAGCGCCGGCCGGGGGAGATGCTTGACGTGCTTGGCCCGCTTGGCCATGGATTTCCGAAAATCAGCGGACGCATTCTGCTTGCCGGCGGCGGCGTCGGCGCAGCCCCGCTGGTATTTGCCGCGCGGCGCGCTGCGGCGTGCGACGCTGTGCTCGGCTTCCGCTCAGAAGACCGCGTGGCGCTTCAGGATGTATTTGAAGGGCTCTGTGATTCGGTTACCTGGATGACAGACGACGGTTCGTTCGGGGTGCGGGGCTTTGTGGCTGCCGGGGTGACGGAAGCACTGGCGCAGCGGCGCTATGATGCAATTCTGGCCTGCGGGCCGATGGTGATGCTGCGCACGGTGGCGCAGGCGACGGGCGATGTGCCGTGCTTTGTGAGTCTCGAACAGCGGATGGGCTGCGGGATTGGCGCATGCCTGGTCTGCTCGTGTGCGACGGTGGACGGCTTCCGCCGCGTATGCATGGACGGGCCGGTGTTTGATGCGAAGGAGGTCGACTGGAATGCCTGATCTTTCTGTGGAGCTGTGCGGCGTCCGGCTGGCCAACCCGATTGTTGCCGCGTCCGGCACGTTTGGCTTCGGCCATGAATTTGAAGCGTACTACGACCTGTCCGGGCTTGGTGCGATCTGCGTCAAGGGACTGACCGTGCACCCGCGGCAGGGCAATCCGCCTCCGCGCATTGCAGAGACGCCATCTGGCATGCTCAACAGCGTCGGGCTGCAGAACCCGGGTGTAGACGCGTTCTGTGCCAACGAGATGCCGTACCTGAAGCGCAGTGGCACGCGCATTATCGCAAACATCTCCGGGAATACGCCGGCGGAGTTCCGGGAGCTGGCCGAAAAGGTGAGCGATGCCGGCGTCGATCTGATTGAGGTCAATATCTCCTGCCCGAACATCCACTGCGGCGGCGAGGCGTTCGGCATGCATGCAGACACGACGGAAGCCGCAACGCGGGCTGCCCGCGAGGGTGCAACAGTGCCAGTGATCGTCAAGCTTTCGCCGAACGTGACCGATATTGCAGAGATTGCGCGTGCGGCTGAGGGCGGCGGCGCGGACGGGCTGAGCCTGATTAACACGTTGCTCGGCATGCGCATCGATGTGCTCACACGGCGGCCGATTCTGCGCAACAACACCGGCGGTTTGTCGGGACCGGCTGTTCTGCCGATCGCGGTACGCATGATCTGGCAGGTTGCTTCGGCCGTGAACCTGCCGATCCTCGGCATGGGCGGCGTACACTGCGGGCGTGATGCAGCGGAGCTGATGCTGGCCGGCGCATGCGCCGTTGGCGTCGGTGCAGAGAATCTGGTCGACCCGATGGCCTGCATCCGGATCCGCGATGAGCTGTGCGATTTTCTGACTGAACAGCAGCTCGACGCACGTGAGCTGACTGGTGGTGTGATTCCGTATTGAGGAGCGTTTTATGACAGACATCTATCTCATTCGCCATGCAGAGGCGGAGGGCAACGTCTACCGCCGCATCCATGGACAGTATGATTCCCTTGTGACGGAAAACGGAAAGCGTCAGATCGAGGCGCTTTCGAAGCGTTTTGCCCAGATTCCGATCACTGCATGCTATAGCTCCGACCTGACGCGCACGCAGCTGACCGCCGCGGCGATCTGTGCACCAAAGCATCTGAAGCTGCAGACAGACCCGCGGTTCCGCGAGGTCAATATGGGGGTGTGGGAGGAGCGCACATTTGGTGAGATCAGTCACACACAGCCCGACGAGCTGCATACCTTCAACTATGATCCGGAGCTCTGGCAGGTCGAGGGCAGTGAGCCATTCCTGACCTATACGGATCGGTTCCTGGAGGCAATGACCGAAGCGGCCGAAGCGCATCCCGGTGAGCAGATCGCGATCGTCGCGCACGGCGCGGTGATTCGCGGCGTGCTGCAGCGGCTGTTTTTTTCAGACTGCAAGGAAAAGGCCGGTCACAGCGACAATACCGCCGTCACGCTGCTGCATTATGAAAACGGCACATATTCGTTGGCGTATCATAACGACAATTCTCACCTGACCGACGAGATCTCGACGCTTGCGCGGCAAAATTGGTGGCGCAGCGCAGGCGGACAGGCGTATGATCTGAATGCATGGTTCCGACCGCTGCAGGGCGGAAAGGACGAATATCTCGCGTTCCGGCTCGACGCATGGCGGCTTGTCTACGGAAGCGACGCCGGATTTGCCGGCGAGGGCTTCTGGCGCGATGCGTCCCGTGCGGCGCAGCGTGAGCCGGATGCGCTGGTCGAGGCGATGGCCGGCGATCAGGTGATCGGGCTGGTGCAGCTCGACCCGGCCCGTTTTGCCGAACACGGCGTCGGCTATATCCCGTTCCTGTATCTGAAGCCGGACTGGCGCGGCCATGAGATTGGGGTGCAGCTGCTGGGCCATGCGGTCGGGTTCTATCGTCCGCGCGGCCGGAAGCGCCTGCAGCTGAGCGTTTCGCAGCGCAATGAGACGGCAGTTCGCTTTTATTCCAAATATGGGTTTCAAACCGTGGGCAGCACGCCGGGGGCATTCGGCGATCTGCTGCTGATGGAGAAAAATATTGACGTGACCGCTAGTGCGTCTATTCAGACTGGAGGAAATGAAACATGAGCCTGGAAAACCCGTATACCCTGTAT
>CAZGBU010000120.1:0-5922 GCA_964523945.1 uncultured Oscillospiraceae bacterium | reverse complement strand
ATCCACTTGCGCTCACCCGGGATGCGGCGGAAGGCCTCGAACGTACCGCGCACATGGTAAAAACTGAAAAAGCCGCCGATGAAGTAGGCCGGCACGGCGATGCGCTCAAACGGCGCGGACTTCGATGCCCAGTAGGCGTTCCAGAGCGGGTTGCGCCGGATCATCGCGCGCACGTCCTCCTGATATGTTTCGCCGGAGGTAAAATAATCGCGCGCGAAGCCGATGTCGGGGATGCCCATACGGACGTATTCGTCGCGGTACATGTTGCCGTGCCCCTCGCACGGGACGATACAGGCCAGATGGGGCGGCTGTTTTGCCGCAGCGTAATACTGACAGATTGCCAGCCACGACGCGCCCATTGTACACACGCGCCCGGTGCACCAGGGCTGCGCGGCAATGAACTCGATCGCGTCGTACAGATCATCCGAGTCCTGCCCGTTGCCCGAAGTATTCGGCAATGCCCTCGGAATTGGACGCGCCGCGCACGTCGGCGAATACGAGCGAGTAGCCGTGCGGCAGCCAGACGACGGGGTCCGGCCCATGGTTGAGCCGCCAGGCCGAGCCGCCGCGCATCCCCTGCGCGATGGCCGTGCCCACGGGATCGCCGCCGGCGGGCGGAACAAAGACCGGCTGATCCTTGCCGAACGGCGTCCAGCAGAGGATGACCGGTGTGGGCGCGTCGGTCAGTGGCCGGAAAATATTGCAGCGGAGCGTCGCGCCGTCGCGCATGACAAGCGGCGTGTCGTATTCCACTGAAAAATCGCATGGCGCCGTCTCGCCTGCGCGCGGAGACGGATCGCCCGCGTGATAGACGACGGTGCGTGGGTTGAGCGGACCGTGTGTACGCCCGGCGGCGGGGTCGTCGCCCGGGCGTTCGATGCAGACCCGTTCGGATCTGTGGTAGATGACATCGTAACCGTCCAGGTGCCGGATGATCTGGTTTTTGTCCATGAGCAACAGCCTCCTCGAGTTTGGTTTCCTCCATCATACCGCGCCGGCGCAGCGCTGACAAGCCGGTTTTGCTTGACATCCCTGTCCATGTGCCGGATAATAAGAGAAAAAGGAGGGGGACCCAATGGCGGCAATCACAATCGGCGCCACCGGGCTGACGGTGGAGCAAAACGGGTTCGGCGCACTGCCGATCCAGCGCATTTCCAAGGAAGAGGCGGTCCATCTGCTGCGCAGGGCGCTCGACGGCGGTGTGACCTATTTCGACACGGCGCGCGCGTATTCCGACAGCGAGGAGAAGCTCGGCGCGGCATTCGCCGGGGCGTGGGACCGTGTCGTCATCGCGACGAAGACGATGGCGCGCACCGGCGAGGCGCTCGAGCGCGATCTGGAGACGAGCCTGCGCACGCTCGGTGTCGACCACATCGACGTCTATCAGATCCACAATCCGCCGTTCTGCCCGAAGCCGGGCGGCGCGGACGGGCTCTACGATGCGGCAGAGCGCGCGCAGCGCGCCGGCAAGATCCGCTTCATCGGCATCACAAACCATTCGCTGGCTGTGGCGAACGAGGCGGTGGATTCCGGCCTGTACGCGACGCTGCAATATCCGTTCAGCTACCTGTCGACGGATGAGGAGCTTGCGCTCGCAGCGCGCTGCATGGATGCAGGAATGGGCTTTATCGCCATGAAGGCACTGGCCGGCGGGCTGCTCACCAATTCCGCAGCGGCCTGCGCATGGATGATGCAGCAGGGCAGTGTCGTGCCGATCTGGGGCATCCAGCGCGAGACAGAGCTGGATGAATTCCTGTCGTATATCCAGAACCCGCCGGCCCTGACAGAGGAGCTCGAGGCGGTGATCGCGCGCGACTGCGCCGAGCTGCAGGGAGAGTTCTGCCGCGGCTGCGGATACTGCATGCCGTGCCCGATGGGCATCGAAATCTCCTCGTGCGCGCGTTCGGCGCTAATGCTGCGCCGCGCGCCGACGTCGATCATGCTCTCCGACGAGGGGCGGGCGATGATGGAGAAGATCAAAGACTGCGTCAACTGCGGCCAGTGCAGGTCCAAATGCCCCTATGGGCTGGACACGCCGGCGTTGCTGCGGCGCAATTATGACGACTATCAGGCCGTCCTGCGCGACCCGTCGCTGCTGCACCGCCCGCTGACGCAGGCCTGAGCGCGGCCGCAGGACAAAAGCCCGCCCTGCCGAGCAGGGCGGGTTTTCCGCGTTCAAAAGTCCTCGGGCGGCAGGGCGTCGGTGCGGTACTGCCAGTGCCAGGAGGTCGGGGCGTTTGCCAGATTTTCCGGCAGCTCGCCCGGCGCAAACGGGATGTTCGAGGTGAACAGCCGGTCGAGCCGGATGCCGTCTGTTGCCCAGCGCTCTGTGGCAAAGCGGACAAAGTCGCCGCCCATCGGGCTGCGCAGCAGGTCGAGAATGCGCAGCTGCCGCAGCCGCCAGACCTCTTCACAGACGAATTCGGCCTGCCAGCGCTGCCAGACCCATTCGGCGCGGTACGCCTGCCCGTCCTGCGTGCGCGAGGTGAGCAGCGCGCGCTCCTGCGCGTCCGACGGCGGCGCGGCGCCGAGGTCGCCGGCGTCGAGTTCCATGCCGATCACGGTCCAGCAGCCGTGCGCACACCGGCCGTCCGGCGCGACTGTAATCGATGGCGAAGCGAGTGCCGCGATCTGGAACTGCCCCGGCACAACGTCTTTTTCAAAAAAGGTTGCGAGCTTTTTCAGCCCGATGTACTGGCCCGACGCGCCAAATTCCAATGACACGTCCGCCGTGCTGCGCGCAAACAGCGCGTCCGGAATTTCTGCGCTGCGCCCGGATGAGAGCAGTTGCTGCAGCCGCGCCATCTGTTCTTCGATCTCGGCGCGCGCGCGAAGCCGCGCGACCTCCTGTGCGAGCGCTTCCATGCGGTCTGCTTCGGTCATGCCGTCACCTCCCGGATTGCAATGGATGCGGGCGATGGAATGCCGATGCGCGCGCATTCGGCCAATCGCCCGTCTTCAAAGCGGTGAATGCTGACCGTGTCACTGCCCTGCATCGCCGCAGCAAGGAACCGGCCGTCCGGCGTAAATGCAAAGTCACGCGGCACTGCGCCCGGCAGAATTGTCTCCCCAGCCGGCGCGAGACAGCCGCCGGCGCCGTCCGCGCGCAGCAGATACAGCGTGGCGTTGTCGCGCACCGCTGCAGCGACAAACTGCCCGTCCGGGCTGACGCGTACAGCTGACGCGCCAAACACCAGCGGCTGCCCGGTCAGGCGGAGCTTCTGCCGGCAGATGAGCGCGCTGTCCGTCCGTTCCAGCACATGCAGCTCCGCCGGCTCCTGCATCAGCAGATACAGCCATCGCCCGTCCGGCGACGGCGCAAAGTGGCGCGGATGCAGCCCCGGCTCCGGGGTGTATTCCGCGGTACGCCGGCCGGTCGGCGCATCGTACAGGATCAGGCTCATCCGTGCAAGCGAGACGACGCCGAGCGTCTGTCCGTCCGGCAGCAGCCCCACACAGTGCAGCGCCTGTGGCAGGCCGGGCAGCGCCGGCTCGGCCACGACATATCTTGCCGCGCCGGGCGCGCCGTCTGCGGCCAGCGGGAACGCCGCGAGCGTTCCACCATAGAAATTGGCGGCATAGACTGTCTGTTCGTCCGCACAGACGCAGCACGGCCGCTGACCATGCGAGGGCTGGCTGCCGGTCAGGCGCAGGCCGCCGTCCGGTGCGATGGCATAGGCGCACACGCCGCCGGCGGCCAGCCCCTGGAACGTCATGCCCTCGCTGACGGCGAACAATCGCCCGCCGTGCAGCGCGATATAGCCGGCGTTGTAGGCGGGATGCGTGTGCGTTTGCCGCGCCGCGCCGTCCGCACCGAGCCGGATCGTATAGATGCCCCGGCTGCCCCGCACGGAGTTGGTTCCCACAAAGATATCGTACACGGCCCGTACCTCCTCACATCCCGTCGGGCGGGTCCATCCAGTTGAGCTGCGGCCACCATGCCGGGCCCGTATTTTCCTGCGGCGTGCCCGGGGTGGAGCGGCCGTTTTTCACACATGCGGTCAGCAGCGCGGTCAGCTCTTCGACGACCCCGGGGTGTCCTTCCGCCACATTTGTCGTCTCGGAAATGTCGGTCTCCATGTCGTAGAGCTGGACGGCCGGTTGGCTCGGGTCAGGCGGCGCAAAGCCGCCGGCGCCCTGGCACAGCTCGAGCTTCCACTTGCCGCGGCGGATGGCAAAAAAGCCGCTGCCGGACGAGTGGACGGTACAGGTGCGGACCGGCTCGCGGCTGCCCTCCCAGACCGGCAGGAGCGAGACGCTGTCCTCGGCCTCATTGTCCGCGACCGTCTGGCCAAGGATGTCGGCCAGCGTGGCAAACGTGTCGCACAGGCAGACGGTCTGGTCGGCCGTCGTCCCCGGACGGATGCGCCCCGGCCAGCGGACGATATAGGGAATGCGGTGCCCGCCGTCCCAGATGTCGGCCTTGTGGCCGCGATAGAGATAGCTCGGCTCGTGGCCAAACTGCGGATAGGAGTTTTCGCTGCCGTTGTCGCTGGTGAACAGAAAGATTGTGTTGTCGGCGATGCCGGTCTCTTCGAGCTTGTCCATGATCCGGCCCACGATTGCGTCGATCATCAGCACCATGTCGCCATACGGCCCGATGGCGGACTTGCCGGCAAATTCCGGCGTCGGCAGGCACGGCAGGTGCGGCGCGTGGATCGGATAGTAGAGGAAAAACGGCTGGTCGCCCTTTGCATATTCGTCGATCAGGCGGAGCACACGCTCCGCCGAGTCGGGCACAACGTGCTCGTGGACATAATCCGCCGAGATCGCGCCGGCTGGCCAGGTGGATACGCGCGGGTCAGCCGGGTCGGTGACGACGCCGCGCGGCCCGGCGGAATAGAAGTCCGGGTCGCCGGAGCGGCCGAGCGGCGGTGCGGTGACGCGTCCGTTCTCCAGGAAGGTGTATGGTGCGATGTCGAGCGAGCCGGGCGTAACATAGCTGTAGTCAAAGCCGAACGCGTTCGGCCCGTTTTTCACCGGCTGCGAGAAATCGACGCACGGTTCGCCGTCGTCCGCGCGGAGCGGCGCGCCGGGCTGGAAGGCGGCGTCGTCGCCCTCGATCGCCCAGTCGACGCCGAGGTGCCACTTGCCGACGACGGCGGTGCGGTAGCCGGCGCGCTGCGCAAGCGTGCCGAGCGTTGCGCGGCCGTCCTCGATCAGGTGGCGCGTATAGCCCATGATGACGACCTGCTTGAGCCGCGAACGCCAGTTGTACCGCCCGGTCAGCAGACCGTAGCGCGAAGGTGTGCACAGCGCGCTCGTCGCGTGCGCGTCGGTGCAGCGCAGGCCCTCTGCGGCCAGCCGGTCAAGGTGCTCGGTGCGGAGCTTCGAGTCCGGATTGAAGCACGACAGATCACCGATGCCGAGGTCGTCGGCCAACATGAGGATGATGCTCGGTTTTTGAGACATGGCAAAGCTCCTTTCGGGTGGGCTTACAGCTGCGGCAGCGTGTCGGCTACCGGGGTCAGCGCCGGCGTGCCGGGGACGTGGAATTCGCTGCGCACCGGTTTTTGGATCGGTACGGGGACAGGCGGCTGCTCGACCGGCGTCCACGCATAGGGAATGCGGTAGGCGCGGTAGGTTGAGATGCCGGCCTGTGGCCCGAGAAACGCGACATGCACGCCGGCGGAGGTGTATGGAGAGACGTACTCCCAGACCAGTTCGCCCTCCGGCGTGACTTCAAAGAAGCGGCCGTTCATGCCCTCGACAATGAACGTGTTGCCGTTGGGCAGGCGCTGCACATCGCAGATGAGCGGCGAGAAGAAACGGCTTGCGTCCGGGCCGTAGCTCACGCGCCACTCCCAGACCGACTCGAGCGTGACCGGGTCAAACTCAAGGATGCGCGAATAGGCGCGGCAGACGTTGAACGTGCCGGTCGGGCTCATGGCGTTCGGCGCGCCGTAGCCGGCTTCGCCGCCG
>CAZGBU010000119.1:0-5948 GCA_964523945.1 uncultured Oscillospiraceae bacterium | reverse complement strand
GGGCAAGCCCGGCAGTAAGAAAGCGCTCGGCGGCCGTAGGGGCGCCGGTAAGGGCGCCCCGGAATACTGGGTCGCTGTTGTCCGTACCGGCAAGGTCATGTTTGAGATCGGCGACGTCAGCGAGGAGACCGCCCGCGAGGCGCTCCGTCTTGCCATGCACAAGCTCCCGATCAAGTGCAAGTTTGTCGCACGGGAAGACGAAGAAACCGGAAATGGTGGTGAAGTATGATGAAGGCAGCAGAAATCCGTAAAATGACCACCGCCGAGCTGGAGGCGAAGCTGCTGGATCTGAAAAAAGATCTGTTCATGCTCCGCATGCAGCACGCGACGAACCAGCTGGATAATCCGGTTCGGATCCAGACGGTGAAGAAGGACATCGCCCGAGTCAAAACAATCTTACGGGAAAAGGAAAATCGGCCTGAGGCCTGAGGAGGTAAGCGCAAGTGAGTGTTGAAAGAGCTTTCCGCAAAACCAGGGTTGGTCAGGTCGTCTCGAATAAGATGGACAAGACCATCGTGGTTGCGATCGAAGACAGCGTGCAGCACAAGCTGTACAAGAAGACGATCAAAAGAACCTATAAGCTGAAGGCGCACGACGAGAACAACGTCTGCGGGATCGGCGACACCGTGCGTGTCATGGAGTGTCGTCCGCTCTCAAAGGACAAGAGATGGAGACTCGTCGAGGTCCTGAAGAAAGCTGAGTAAGGAGGTTGGCAATCGATGATTCAGGAAGAAAGCTATCTCAAGGTTGCCGACAATACCGGCGCCAAGGAAATTAAATGCATCCGCGTCCTGGGCGGCTCCCGCCGCAAATACGGCAATATCGGCGATGTGATCGTCGCGTCTGTCCGCAAGGCGGCTCCCGGCGGCACGGTGAAAAAGGGCGAGGTCGTCAAGGCCGTGATCGTCCGTACGACCAAGGGCGTTCGCCGCACCGACGGTTCCTACGTCCGGTTCGACGACAATGCGGCCGTCCTGATCAAGGAAGATAAGAACCCGAGAGGCACCCGTATTTTTGGGCCTGTGGCCAGAGAGCTGCGCGATCATGACTATATGAAGATCGTTTCCCTGGCGCCCGAAGTGGTTTGAGGAGGGTACCTGGAATGAATATTAAGAAGAACGATACCGTCTGCGTTCTGTCGGGCAAGGACAGAGGCAAGAAGGGTAAGGTGCTGACCGCCATGCCGGCAGAGGGCAAGCTGATCGTCGAGGGCGTCAATATGTGTGCCCACCACGTCAAGCCGCGCCGGCAGGGGGAAGAGGGCGGCATTATCCGCAAGGAGACCCCCATCTATGTCAGCAAGGTCCAGCTCGTCTGCCCGAAGTGCGGCAAGCCGACCCGCGTCGGCCACGCCGTTCAGGTCGACGGCAAGAAGAGCCGCGTATGCAAAAAGTGCGGCGAGCAGTTTTAAGGAGGGGAGCGAAGAACTATGGCACCGAGACTGAAAGTGAAATATGAGCAAGAGATCGCCCCCGCTCTGATGCAGAAGTTCTCCTATAAGAGCGTCATGCAGATCCCGAAGCTGGATAAAATCATTGTCAACTGCGGCTGCGGTGAGGCCAAGGACAACGCGAAGATCGTTGAGTCGATTGTCCGTGACCTGGGCATCATCACCGGCCAGAAAGCGGTCCCGACGATTGCCCGCAAGTCTGTTGCGAACTTTAAGGTGCGCGAGGGCCAGACCGTCGGCGCGAAAGTCACACTGCGCGGCGCGAAGATGTGGGAATTCCTCGACCGCCTGTTCAATGTGGCGCTGCCGCGTGTCCGCGACTTCCGTGGCATCAATCCGAATTCGTTTGACGGCCGCGGCAACTACGCGTTCGGCCTGAAAGAGCAGCTGATCTTCCCCGAGATCGAGTACGATAAAGTCGACGTCATCCGCGGTATGGATATCTGCATCTGCACCACGGCGGCAACCGACGAAGAAGCCAAAGAGCTGCTGACCCAACTCGGCGCTCCTTTCTACGCTTGATTGGAGGATTAGAAGATGGCGAAAAAGGCAATTATCCTGAAGCAGCAGAAACCGGCGAAGTTCTCGACCCGCCGCTATAACCGCTGCAAAATCTGCGGCCGCCCGCATGCGTATCTGCGCGACTATGGTGTGTGCCGTATTTGCTTCCGCGAGCTGGCCTACAAGGGCCAGATTCCTGGCGTGAAGAAAGCCAGCTGGTAAGAATTTGTCAATTGGCGCCGGAAGTCTGTCGAAGATGGGGCGGCATGCGCCGCCCGCATTCGGCTGATACTCCGCCGCTGCAACGGGCTTGCCCGTAACCTTTACAAGGAGGTCAATTTATCCATGCAGATCACCGATCCCATTGCGGATATGCTCACCCGCATCCGCAACGCGAACTCCGCCAAGCATGCGACTGTTGATGTTCCCGCGTCCAAGCTGAAGAAGGCCATTGCGCAGATTCTTCTGGAGGAGGGCTATATCAAGTCCTATGAGCTCGTTGAGGGCGATACGCAGGGCATTATCCGCATCACGCTGAAGTATCTGCCCAGCAAGGAGAAGGTTATCACCGGCCTTCGCCGCGTTTCCAAGCCCGGCCTTCGCGTTTACGCCGGCGCCGAGGAACTGCCGCAGGTTCTGCGCGGCCTCGGTATCGCGATTATTTCCACGTCCAAGGGCGTCATGACTGACAAAAAAGCGCGTGAAGCGCATGTCGGCGGCGAAGTCCTCGCGTTTGTCTGGTAAAGGAGGAGCATTGCGATGTCTAGAATCGGAAGAATGCCCATCACCGTACCGGCTGGCGTCGAGGTGACGATCGCTGACGGCAATGTTGTCACGGTGAAGGGCCCAAAGGGTACGCTGGAACAGAAATTCCACCACAATATGAAGATCAGCGTCGACGGCGGTGAGCTGACGGTCACCCGCCCGAACGATGAGAAAGAAAACCGTAGCCTGCACGGCCTGACCCGTACGCTGCTGCATAACATGGTTGTCGGTGTGACCGAGGGCATCAAGAAGGAGCTTGAGATCAACGGCGTCGGCTATCGTGCACAGAAGACGGGCACACAGCTTGTCATGAACCTGGGCTATTCGCACACGGTGACGGTCGACGAGATCCCCGGCATCACGATTGATGTCCCGGATCAGAACAAGGTCGTTATCTCCGGCATCGACAAGCAGCTCGTCGGGCAGTTCGCGGCGGAAGTCCGTGGCAAGCGCCCGCCTGAGCCGTATAAGGGCAAGGGCATTAAGTATGCAGATGAGGTCATCATCCGCAAAGAAGGCAAGACAGGTAAGTAAGGAGGTGTGCCGTAAATGATTAAGAAAGTTGATACCAATGCAAAGCGTCTCAAGCGCCACGTCCGCGTCCGCGGCAAGATCTCCGGCACATCCGGCAGACCGCGCCTGAACGTCTATCGCAGCAATGCGAACATCTATGCCCAGATCATCGACGATGTCGCCGGTGTGACGCTCGTGTCCGCGTCGACGCTCGACAAGGAGTTCAATGGCTACGGCGGCAACAAAGAGGCTGCCCGCGAGGTCGGCAAGATGATTGCTGCGCGCGCGAAGGCCAAGGGCATCACTGCTGTTGTGTTTGATCGCGGCGGTTATGTCTACCACGGCCGCGTGGCCGAGCTTGCTGAGGGCGCCCGCGAGGGCGGACTCGAGTTTTAAGGGGAGGAGGAAATCGTTATGGCTTACAACAACAACCGCAACAATACCGACGCCTCCTCTGAGTATATTGAGAAGGTCGTCTCCCTGAACCGTGTCGCGAAGACGGTCAAGGGCGGCCGTGTCATGAAGTTCTCCGCGCTCGTCGTCGTCGGCGACGGCAAGGGCACCGTTGGCTATGGCCTGGGTAAGGCCGCTGAGGTTTCCGAGGCGATCATCAAGGGCATCGCCGACGCGAAGAAAAATATGAAGAAGATCACGCTTTCCGGCACTACGATCCCGCATGAGGTGATCGGTGAGTTCGGCGCGGGACGGGTGCTGCTCAAGCCGGCCTCCAAAGGTACCGGCGTCATCGCCGGCGGCGCCGTGCGTGCGGTGATGGAGGCAGTTGGTATCTCCAACATCCACACCAAGTGCCTGCGTTCGAACAATCCGCAGAATGTTGTCAAAGCGACGATGCAGGGCCTTGAGTCCCTGCGCAGCCCTGAGGCAGTTGCCGCCATCCGCGGTAAGACCGTCGAAGAGCTGAAAGGTTAAGGAGGGCTCGACACAATGGCAAATCTGAAGATTACGCTGGTCAAGAGCCTGAACGGTCGGCTTGAAAAGCATATCGCAACGGCGAATTCTCTTGGACTTCGCAAGATCGGCCAGGAGACCATCCAGCCCGATAACGCACAGACCCGCGGCAAGATCGCCCAGATCGGCTATCTGCTCAAGGTCACTGAGGAATAAGGAGGTACAAGAGGATGAATCTTTCTGAACTCTCTCCTGCCGCCGGTTCCACGCAGGTCGGCAAGCGCAAGGGCCGCGGCTGCGGCACTGGCAACGGCAAGACCGCGGGCCGCGGGCATAAGGGCCAGAAAGCCCGCTCCGGCGGCAAGGTGCGCGTCGGCTTCGAGGGCGGCCAGATGCCTCTGGTGCGCCGTGTTCCGAAGCGCGGCTTCAACAACATTTTCGCCAAGCCGCTGACGGCGATCAATGTCTCGGCGCTCAATGCGTTTGAAGACGGTGCTGTCATCGACGCTGAGGCGCTGCTGGCGCAGGGCGTTGTTTCCAAGTGCCCGTATGGCATTAAGGTGCTTGGGAATGGTTCGGTTACCAAGAAAGTCACGGTCAAGGCGGCAGCCTTTTCTGAGTCCGCAAAGGAGAAGATCGTAGCGGCAGGTGGAAAGTACGAGGTGGTCTGAGTGCTTGACACGCTTCGAAATGCCTGGAAAATTCCTGAGCTTCGCAAGAAACTGCTGTTTACACTCTTTGTCCTGCTGATCTACCGCCTGGGCAATGCGGTCCCGGTTCCGTTTGTCGACGTTGAGGCGCTGAGCCTCTATTTCCAGAACGCGCTGTCCGATACCGTCCTGGGGCTGTACAACGCCATGAGCGGCAACGCTTTTTCACAGGCGACCGTCTTTGCGCTCTCCATTCAGCCGTATATCAACTCCTCGATCATCATGCAGCTTCTGTGCATCGCAATTCCTGCGCTCGAGCGGATGCAGAAGGACGGTGGGGAAGAGGGCAAGAAGAAAATTGCCAGCATCACCCGCTATGTCACGGTTGCGCTGGGCCTGCTGATGGGCTTTGCCTACACGGTGATGCTGCGCAACTACAACCTGCTCTCCGAATCCGGCACGATCTATTATATCGTGATCATCCTGACATTCACCGCAGGTTCGGCGTTCCTGATGTGGCTTGGCGAACAGATCACGGAGTTTGGCATCGGCAACGGCATTTCCATTATTCTGTTTGCGTCGATCATTTCGCGTGTCCCGTCAATGGTCAGCTCGCTGATCACCAACCTCGCGAGCGGCGATCTGGCGTGGTATGCGGCCATTGGCCTGCTGATTGGCGTGCTGCTGCTTGTGATCCTGATCGTCTTTGTGACGAACTCCGAGCGCCGCATCCCGGTGCAGTATGCCAAGCGTGTTGTTGGTCGGAAAATGTACGGCGGACAGAGTACGCATCTGCCGATCAAGGTCAATATGTCCGGCGTTATGCCGATCATCTTTGCGCAGTCGATTGCGTCGCTGCCGGCCACGGTACTGGCGTTCATCGACACGAGCGGTTGGACGTCCAGTTTTGGCAGATTCGTGCTGAACATCACGGATACGACCGGCGTCGTCTATGCAGTCGTTTACTTCCTGCTGATCATTGCATTCAGCTACTTCTATGCGGTGGTGCAGTACAACCCGGTTGAGATTGCAAATAACCTCAAGAAGAACGGCGGCTTGATCCCGGGCTTCCGCCCCGGCAGGCCGACGGCTGCATTCATCCAGAAAATCATTATGAAGATCACGCTGTTTGGCGCGCTGTATCTTGGTGTCGTGGCGCT
>CAZGBU010000118.1:0-5956 GCA_964523945.1 uncultured Oscillospiraceae bacterium | reverse complement strand
ACACTCCTGAAACACTTGTGAATACGCCTTCGAAAACATCACGAAGGTAACAATCGGCACCGTGATGGATGACGGCGAAGAACAGGACGTAAAAGTCGAGGTACTGGACAAGGGTAAAATGGAGGGGCTTCCCGATGTACCCGGTGCGGTCAACTTCATTCTGGGCGGACGGAGCTTCTCCATTTATGAGGTGACGGACGAGGGCCTGACCCAGGTGTTTGACAGCGGCAGCGACTTTGAGCGTTTGACGGCTGAACTCTACCCTGAAAACTTCAACGCCTCCAACAAGAATAACAAGATGGACGGCCGCAGCGACGCCAAGGGTCCGGAGCCGGAGAGCGTCACCGTGGCCCAGGTGGGTGAGCGCACCTATGCCTATATCGGCCTGGAGCGCATCGGTGGTGTGATGCTCTATGATATCACCGACCCGGAAAATGTCTTCTTCTGCGGCTATATCAATTCCCGCGACTTCTCGGTGGATTTCCCAGACCAGGGAACGGATCCCGCACAGGGTGATGTATCGGTGGAAGGCATGTGCGCTGTTCCTGCCACTCAGAGTCCCACGGGATATCCGTTGCTGCTGGCGGCCAATGAGGTGTCCGGCACGGTGGCTGTGTACCAGCAGCAGGAGGGCTTTGTCGATCCCAACCCGACGGTTCCAACCGGCCCCGTAACCGGCGGCTCTGTGCGCGTCAGCCCTGCACAGGCGGCGGCTGGTCAGATCGTAACCGTCACCGTAACCCCGGACGAGGGGTATGTGCTGGGCTCGCTGACCGCCGTCACCGGCGACGGCCCGGTATCGCTGACAAAGGTCAGCGATACCGGATACACCTTTGTGATGCCCCAGTCTTCTGTGACCATCTCTGCAGCCTTTGTGGAAGAGAATGGGGCCAGCGCGCTGCCGTTCTCCGATGTGGATGTGGATGACTGGTACTACGACGCGGCGGTGTACGCCTATGAGCATGATCTGATGAACGGTACAACAGAGACGACATTCAACCCGACAGGCACGCTGACCCGCGCACAGCTTGTCACGATTCTCTGGCGGCTTGAGGGCAGCCCGACCATCCAGTCTGAGACGGCGTTTTCGGACGTTTCGTCGACTGCCTATTGTGCGGCGGCAGTCCGCTGGTCTGCCAGCGTGGGGATCGCAAACGGCTATGGCAACGGCAGCTTTGGCGCGAATGATCCGATTACCAGACAGCAGCTTGCGGCAATTCTCTACCGCTATGCGGCCTATAAGGGCTGCGATGTGACTGCACGCGGCGACCTGACGGCCTATTCGGATGCGGCGAGCGTCAGCACGTATGCCGTCGATGCGCTGTCATGGGCGCTGGCCGAGGGACTTGTCCAGGGCTACAGCAATATGATGCTGCTGCCCGGCGGAACGGCCAACCGTGCACAGGCGGCAACCATCCTGATGCGCTAGTGCGAAAATATCACCATCTGAATCTGAGCGAAGTTTCAGTGCAGACGGGGCGCTCCGGACAATCTCTGGAGTGCCCCGTTTCCTTCCTTCAGATGATTCCATTCTGCTGTTCTGCACATGGCTTTGTGGATGAAATTGTGAAAGAAAAAAGGCGAACCGGCAGCAGGACTGCCGGTTCGCCTTTTTTGCCCGTGTGTTCTGTGGTGTGTTTATGCGCGCCGAAGAGGCGGCCGGGCGAGGGCGGAGCGCTCGTAGCGCTGCTCGATCTGCCGGCCATCCGGATTTGGGTAGACGCGGCAGAGCAGCGCGCGCAGCTGGTATGCGCCGCCGACCGGATCGCACGGCGGCTGGCCGACGGTCAGCACGTTGACGTTGGAGATCGCCCAATCGTAATCCGGCGCGCCGGCCTCGGGATACCACCAGCCCATCTCGCAGTTGACGACGCGCGGATCCATCAGCGGCTCAAGATGGGCACGCTGTGTGATCCGGCCGCGCGCTGTCTCAATCCAGATCCAGTCGCCCTCTGCGATGCCGTGTGCAGCAGCGATGTCGGGGTGCAGTGTAACCGTCGGAAACGGCGCCAGGCGCCGCAGCGATGCGATCTGCCGGTTGTTGGAGATGAAATATGGCGTCAGGCGGCTGCCGGTCGTCAGCACCAGAGGATACGCCGCCAGAAGATCCGGGCGGCTGACCGGCGTCTCGGGCGGCTCGACCCAGCATGGCAGCGGGTCCTGCCCTGCGTCGGCCATGATGTGCGACCACAGCTCAAATTTGCCCGACGGCGTGCGGAAGCCGCCGCGTGTCTCATAGTTCCGGTAGGTTCGCTCCGGCACGATGTAGCCCAGCTCTTTGAACTGATCGAAGTCAATGCCGGCGTATTCCGGCCGGCGGCGGGCCATCTCGGCCAGGCTTTCGTTTAGAAGCTCCAGCTGAGAGGATGCCCCGTAGTCAAGCCCCATGCGCTCACACAGCTCCAGAAAGAAATCCTCGTCGGATTTGCATTCTCCGACCTGCACGGCCTTGCGCATGCACAGTGCGGCCTGGTCGCCGAACTCGGGCATGCAGTAGACGCTGTCGATCTCCGGCCAGAGCGCCGCCGGCAGCACGAGATCGGCCAGCTCCGCCGTCGGCGTCAGGAAGAAGTCCATATACACGAAGAATTCCAGTTCCTTCAGGCACTCGTAGGAGTGCAGGCTGTCCGGTACGGAGAGCAGCGTGTTGTTTGCGTTGGAAAGCAGCGCGCGGATCTTGTAGGGTTGGCCGGTTTTGATTGCGTCGAGCGTCAGCCACGGGTGGCCGAACAGCTTCGGCGTCATCGTGCCGTCGTTGAGCGGATAGCCGCCGGTAATGCATTTTTTGGCCATCTCGGGGGAGAGCCGGTCAAAGAGCGGGTCGGCGGTTGGTGCGATTTCCTTGCTCTCGACAAATCCGCCCGGTATGTCGTAGTTGCCGGTCAGCGCGGGAATCATATAGATGGCGCGGCAGGTCTGGATGGCGTTGGTGCTCTGCTCGACGCCGGTGCCCCACTCGAGCGAAAATGGCTTGACGGCGGCGAGCAGCCGTGCGGCCTGCCGGATCTGTTCGGCTGGCACCCAGGCAATCTCGCTGACGCGTTCCGGGTTGTATTCGGCGCAGCGCGCGCGCAGTGCGTCAAATCCGTAAGTCCAGTTGTCCACAAAGTCGTGGTCGTACAAATCCTCTTCGATCAGCACATTTAAAATGCTGAGGGCGAGCGCACCATCTGTCCCCGGTCGCAGCCGCAGCCATACGTCCGCCTGCCTGGCGAGCGCAGTGGGCTGTGGGTCGACGACAACCAGATGCGTGCCGCGCTTTGCGGCGTCCTGAATGTGCCACTGCAGCTCGCCGTCCGCGCCGCTGACCGCGGGATTTGCGCCCCAGACGAGAATGCCCGCGGGCTTGACGTCGCCATAGTAGTCAACTCCCGCGAACAGCCCCGCGGTGAATTCGCCGGCATTTTTGCGCGGGCCCAGACAGATCAGCGCGCCGGAGGAGGTCGCGTTCGGCGTGCCGAGTACATTGCCGAAGCGCCAGAACTGCGCAAGATGGTGCCGGCCGGTACCGGAAATCATCGCGACGCATTCTTTGCCGTATGTTTCCATCAGACTGCTCAGGCGCGATGCAATCTCGTCATAGGCCTCGTCCCAGCTGATGCGCTTCCACTGGCCCGAACCGCGCGCGCCGGTGCGGCGCATCGGGTAAACCAGCCGATCGGGGTGGTACATCTGCTCGATGATACTCATGCCTTTCACACAGGCGTGGCCGTTGTTGAGCGGTCCGTCGGGGTCCGGGCGAACCTTGACGATGCGGCCGTCCTTTACGGTCAGGATGTGCATGCATCCGCCGTGGCAGCCGCGGCAGGCCGCTTTGAGTTCCGTCGTGGCCAAGATGATCATCTCCTTTTCTGCCATGGTATCGGATTTGCGCAAAAAAGTCAATTGCAGCGGGGGCGCCGGTGTGATAAGATACGCTCGGGTGAATCAACGATATGGAAAAGGCGGAACTGGTGGCGCGCTTCGCACAGACAGACGAGGACAGAATTCTGCTTGCGCGCGTGCTCGACAAGATGACCGCAGCGGACCGGCGCAGCATTCCGGCGGCGACCAATTTTTTGACCGGGCGTGAGCAGGCGCTCTGCCGGCAGCTGCTGCATGCGGCCGGCGCGGCCGGTTTTTGTTTCTTCGGCGGCGTGCCGGAGGCTGAGCGCGCCGTATGCTGCTTCCTCCCGGACTATCTGGACGAGTCGTGGATGACAGGAGGCGACGGCCCAATCGCCGCCGTGCGCGCGCAGTTTCGCGCCGAGCGGCCGCCGACGAACCGCGATATGCTCGGCAGCCTGATGGGCAGCGGGATCAAACGCGAGACAATTGGAGACATCTACGTTGGCCGGACAAGCTGCGACTTCCTGGTGACGCGTGAGATCCTGCCGTATGTGCTGCAGAATCTGACATCGGCTGGCCGCGTTCGGCTCAGTGTCGAGGAGATTGCCCTGGCGGAGCTGGCCGTGCCGGAGGCGCAGGTACGCGAGCGCCATGAGAGCGTTGCGGCGCTGCGGCTTGACAGCGTGGTTGCCGCCGGGTGCGATGTCAGCCGCACGGCAGCGTCTGAGCTGATCCGGCGCGGCGCAGTCTCGTTGGACCATCTGCCGTGTGACAAGCCGGACCGCACGGTTGCGCCCGGGAGCCTGATCTCGGTGCGCGGACGCGGGCGAATCCGGCTCAAAAGCGTGGATGGCACGACACGGAAGGGTCGCACCGCCGTTACCATTGAGGAATTTCTCTAAGGAGACGATAGTATGATCGACCAGCAGAAAATCGACCGCATCAATGAATTGGCGCGGCTGGCCAGAACGCGTGCGCTGACACCGGAGGAGACGGCCGAGCGCGATGCGCTGCGGCGAGCGTATGTTGCGGCTGTGCGGGAAAATCTGACCGCTCAGCTTGACAACACCTATATTGTGGACGAAAAGGGTAAGCATAAGCTGAAGAAAAAGCCTGGTTTCCGTTGAGCCGGATCCCGCCCGCAGCCGCTGCAGCGGCTGCGGGCGTTTCCTTGTAGATGATAAAAAGAAAAGCCCCGCCGCTTTCGCGGCGGGGCACAGGCGGGGTCAGCGGGGCAACATGGGAAGTCCTTCCCAATAGGCTTCGATGTACGAAAAGAAAGCACGGACCTGGTCGCCTGCGATTAGATACATCAGCAGCGCGATACAGCCGACAAACAGGCACAGCGCCAGAATCAGCAGAAGGTATGCGCGGGCAAGGTTTTTGCGGCTCGGGTTTTTGGCACCGCCCAGCGCCCAGATAATCGCTGTAATCAGACCGACGCCGGGCAGGCAGAACAGCAGCAGCGCGACAAACGCGCCGTCAAATCCGAGCAAGCCCGTCTTTTCGGCAGGCGCGTCCTCCGCCTGGACCGGCGCGGCGGGTCGGACGGGCTGCGGCACAGGCTCGCGAACCGGGGTTGCTGCGGCCTGCGAAGGAGGGGCGGCGTTCTGCGCCGCGGCCGGAGCACTGTACTCCGGTTTCAATTCCGGCAGACCGGAGACGGAATCGGTCTGCACAGGTGCGGGCACGGGATCCGCGGCAGGCTCCACCGGGGCCGCAGACTCGGATATGGCCGCAGCCGTTGGCTCGGCTGCCGGCCCAGAGACAGGGACAGCAGCGGATGCAGCGTGCGGGATGGGCTCTCCCTGCGCAGCTGCCGCCGGCTCATCCGTGCCGACGGTCGCGCCGCACTGGACACAGAACCGGAACCCGTCGAGCAGCGCCGCGCCGCATGATTTGCAGTATTTCATCACATGATCCTCCCTTTGGGCATTGGATATGCCGCTTGGATTGATTATATTGGATTATAGTCTGTATGGCCAGACAAATCATGAAAAAATCGTTAAATTTTCAGAGATCCTGCTGTTTCCTGCGCAAAAAAGCGCGGCTTTCCTTGACGCAGTTCCGTGGGGTTAGGCCTTGTTTGAAAAATGTGTAGTCTTGTTCTAAAGCAACAAGATAGCAA
>CAZGBU010000117.1:0-5978 GCA_964523945.1 uncultured Oscillospiraceae bacterium | reverse complement strand
CTTATTTCGAGGCGCTGCGGGAGGCCGGCGCGGTCGTGCTCGGCGCGGGCGTTTACATGGGCTACCCGCAGGGCGAGGCGTGGGAGTTCATGAACCGGCATTTCTGCCTGAACCGCGAGCTGTTGACTGGCTGCCGCGTTCCCGCCGGCATCAAGCTGCTCGGCATCTTTGCGCAGGGCGCGCCGGATAATCCTGACTACCGCGCGCACTGCGAGGCGCTGCTCGCGCCGTTCGACGGCTGGGGTTTTATCCGCCTTCCGCTGCTGGTCGCGGCAGGGAAATGGGACGACGCATACCTGGCCGAATCCTATGCGCGCGGGCAGGCGCTCTGACGCCGCGCTGCCGAGCCGAACCTACAGCAAAAGGGCCGCCCAATTGGGCGGCCCTTTTGCTGTGCCGGCAACTGTCAACCATGCCGGCACACTTAGCGAAACAACAGCCTGCTCGCAATAGATGCAACGCGCAGCTTCAGCGCTGCTCAATCTTCCCGTGCGCGGCTTCATAGCGCTCTACGCACTCCCGGATGAGTATTAAAATCTGACTGTTGGCGGAACGCCCCTCGTAGTCTGCAACAACGTGGAGCTTGTTCAGCAGCCTGTCGTCGATCCGAATGGATAGACTTTTTTCAGCCATATTATCGCCCCAAATTCGACATATTTTGCATCTATCGTGGCTATCTTATCGAAAAAACATGCTACGGTGGTGGAGTTAGATGCAAAACGCATTCAAAATATGTCTACAAAGGAAGTGATCCTATGTTCGACGGGGGAGTAGATTACAAGCAAATGTATCTCATTATGGTACGTGCGAGCGAAGCGGCAATCAATGTCCTGATCCAAGCACAGCGCCAGTGCGAGGATCTCTACCTCCGCGACGCCACATCCGAAGATCCGGCCGTCACTGCGCCAGTAATCCCCTTCTCCCCGCGCGCCACGGACGGCGAATAAACTTTAGCACTCTCTTTTCAAGAGTGCTAAAGTTTACAGTTTGGACATAAAAACACGCATATTTGTTCACATTTATCCCGTATACTAAAGACGAAATCAAGGGGGACCCCGGAAAGGGGTCGGAAAAAAGGAGTAATGCATTATGTTCAATATGGTTCCGTATCGTGGCGCTGGCAATCTGTTCCGTCTGTTCGATGACTTTGAGCGGGATCTGTTCACCCCGGTAACGGCCGACGGCGGTTTCCGCACCGACATTATCGACCAGGGTGACCACTATCTGCTGGAGGCTGAGCTGCCCGGCTTTAACAAAGAGGACATCAGCCTTGATCTGTCAGACGGCGTGCTGACCATATCGGCCAAACACGAGGAAAGCACGGAGGACAAGGACAAAAATTATGTTCGCCGCGAGCGCCGTTATGGCTCGTTCTCGCGCAGCTTCAATGTCTCCGGCATCCGGGAGAGCGACATCACCGCCGCATTTGAAAACGGCGTTCTGAAGCTGACGCTGCCGAAGCAGACGCCGGAGGTTCCGGCTGCGCGCCGCATCGAAATTCAGTAACCGCCCTGTGCAGACGCACACTGCTTCGCCGGCCGCGCCGGTCAGGATTTCCTGACCGGCGCGGCCTGTTTTTTTGTCTGCATCTGTTTTGACAAACGGCCCGGAAGCGCGTATACTGGGACTCTGTAAGGAGTTGATGCCTCTTGGCAGAGAAAAAAAGGCGGCGCGGCGACCGGAAAGACGGTGCCTGGCTGCGCGATGTCGACGCAATGCACGCGTTTACCCCATATCTGATGCCGCACCGCGCAGACAACGAGGCGTTCCTCAGTGAAACAATCGAGACTGCGCCGATTCTCGCTTATTTGGAGAAAAAGAATGAGACGCTCGACGGGATCAAGCTGACGCTGTTCCACGTCATCCTTGCGGCGCTTGTGCGCACGGTCGTCCAGCGGCCGAAGATGAACCGGTTCATCCAGGGCGGGCGAACCTACCAGCGCAACGTCGTCTCCGCTGCGTTTGTGGTCAAAAAGCAGTTTGCCGACAATGGCGGCGAGGCGCTTGCCTATCTGGAGTTTCCCGAGGATACAACGTTTGAGACAATCCATGCGATGCTCACCAAGGAGATCACCCAGTGCCGCCGCGAGGATACTGTCGATAATTCGACTGCCGGCATGGCAACACTGTCAAAGCTGCCGCGGTTCATTCTTCGCATCCTGATTTACATCCTGCACCGGCTCGATTACTATGGCCGCGTGCCCAATTTCCTGATCAAGACCGATCCGGACTATGCCACGCTGTTCATTTCGAACCTTGGCTCGATCCGCCTCAACGCCGCATACCACCACCTCAACGACTGGGGTACCAACTCGGTGTTCGTCGTGATCGGCAAAAAGCATCTCGCGCCGTTTTATCAGGCGGACGGCACCGCTGAGATGCGTGAGGTCGTCAAAATTGGGATCACGCTCGACGAGCGGATTGCCGACGGCTATTACTACTCCAAGACCGTCGCGCTGCTGCGCCATCTGCTCGCGCACCCGGAGCGGCTCGACGAACCGGCCAACGCGCCGCTCGGCGTTCCGGTCGGCCCGGCGTAGGGAGCCGCACAACGGAACGGCTGTTTTTCCTGCTGACGGCGCTCAGTTCATCGGCAGGGCTCTGGCTGCATTACCGTGCATCGGACGGACCGGCGCGCCGCGCGATGTTTCTGTACTACACCAATCTGAGCAATCTGGCCGCGGCGATCGCACAGGCGGCGCTGTTTTTTGCGTCGTTCCGGCCGGAGAGCGCGCTCTGGCACGCGCTGTGCGCGCCCGGCGTGCGCCTTGCGATGACGCTTTGCCTGGCGGTGACAGGTATCGTCTACTGGACCATGCTCGCGCCCGGTGCGGCGCGGCGCGGCGAGACCCTTGCCGCCGGGCGTGCGTCGAGCCTGCTGCACGGCGTTTCGCCGGTGCTGATGGTCGCCGAGTGGCTGCTGTTCGCAGACAAAACGCTCAGCGGGGCGGATGCGGCCATGTGGCTGATCGTACCGGCGGCGTACTTCACGTTCATTCTGGTGCGCGCGCGGCTGTGCGGCCCGATCCCCGGCCGGTCCAGCCCGTATCCGTATCACTTCATGAATCTGGAGCGGCTCGGCCCAGTGCGCTTCACCGCTGTCGCAGCCGGTCTGCTGGCCGGTTTTTTCCTGTTGGGGCTGGCATTCGTCTGGCTTGGCCGGGCGCTGTCCGGATGAAAATTCTGCGCCGGCTGAAAAAAGTGCTTGACAAATCGCGCCAGGCCGGTATAATAGCTAACAAGTTCATATCACCGCAAACCGATGAGGCGGAGATCAAACCGTAAGCGCACTCACAGAGAGCAGGGGGCAGCTGGAAACCCGGCAGAAAGCGATACGGCAAATGGACCGCCGAGGGAAGGGCAAAAGGCTTGTGCCGAGTATCCCAACCGTATGCCTGCGTTAAAGGCAGAGAATGTGTTTGCATTCTCGTGAGTGGGTCGTTTGACCAATGAAGGTGGCACCGCAGGAATTTACCGTCCTGTCCTTTTTTCAAAAAGGGCAGGACTTTTTTTATTTGCAGTTTTCCCGAAAGGAGCGAACCCCATGCGGCATTTCGTATTCATGAAGCTCTCCCCCGGCCGGTTCGATGAAGCGGCCGAGCGCGACTACCGCGCGACATTCCAGGCGCTGCGCGCTGCTCTGCCGGACGATATCCTTGCCTGTCGCGTTGTGCGCAACACCGTAAAGCGCCCGCAGAATATGGACGTCATGATTGAGATAACGCTTGCCGGGCCGGATTCGCTCGCGCGGTATCTGGAGCATCCGCTCCACCGGGCCATCGGTGCACGCTACGCGCCGGATATCATTCAGATCGCATCGTTTGACTGTGAGGAGTGAAAGTATGACAGACTATTCCATCCACCTGCCGTCGTACTCAATCGGCGAAACCGTCTGTGACCGGATCGGCGAAATCTGCCGGCCATACGGCAAACGGGCCGTCTGCATCGGCGGGAAGAAAGCGCTGGCTGCCATCGGCGCGCAAATCGCCCGCGCCTGCGACGGGGTCATTGAAATCGAGGAGTTCCGATGGTACGGCGGCGAGTGCAGCGAGGAAAACGTCGCCGCACTGCTCGAAGCGCCGAGCGTACAACGGGCCGATATGATCTTCGCCATCGGCGGCGGCAAAGCGATCGACACCGGAAAGGTCGTGGCGCACCGCGCCGGAAAGCCGGTCTTTACATTCCCCACCATTGTATCGACCTGCGCGGCCTGCACCGCCGTATCGATCCTCTACCGGCCGGACGGCAGCTTCGCCGCCCCGTGCTTCCTGCCGAAGCCGCCCGAGCACGCATTCCTGTGCACGACGGTGATCGCCCAGGCGCCGCCCCGATATCTGTTGGCCGGGATCGGCGACACCTACGCGAAGTGTTTTGAGGCTTCCGTCTCCGCCCGCGGCGATACGCTTGCGCACTACCACTGGCTCGGCGTCGGCATGAGCCGGATGTGCCTCGACCCGCTGCTCACCTATGGCGCTGCGGCCATGCGCGACCATAAGAGCGGCCTGTGCTCCCCGGCAGTCGAGCAGGTCATTCTGACCATCATTGTCACGACTGCTATCGTCTCAATTCTCGTGACCACCGAACACATCATTGACTACAACACGGGGCTGGCGCATGCGGTATTCTACGCGCTGACCGCATTCCCCGAGCTCCCCGTGGAAAAGAACCACCTGCATGGCGAGGTCGTCGGCTTCGGCGTCCTGATTCTGCTGCTTGTCGACGGACAGGATGAGATGTTTCGGACGATGTACGCGTTCAACCGCTCCATCGGCCTGCCGACCTCCCTTGCGGACATTGAGGTACCTGAGGACGCGCTCGTCCGCGTAATCCCAAAAGTGCTGACCATGCACGACATTGACCACAATCCCTACCAAGTCACCGCTCAGATGCTGCAGCAGGCATTTGACAAGCTCAAAACATATCAGGAGGAAATCCCATGAAAACATTGAAGAAACTGCTCGCTTCCATCCTGGCGTTCAGCGCCCTGTTCGCCCTGGCCGCCTGCTCGTCGGACGGCGGAGCGGACGATGATTCGTACAAAATCGGCGTCGTCATGATGGTGGAAAACGGCGCGTTCCTGGATATGTACGACGGCCTGGTCGCCGGGCTGGAGGACGCCGGCTACGTCGAGGGCGAAAACCTCGAGATCGACTACCAGAACGCGCAGGGCGACGCAACCAACCTCGCCACCATCTGCCAGGGCATGGACGACGGCAGCTATGATCTCGTCGTTACGATCGCCACCCCGGCCACGCAGGCCTTTGTCGGACTGGAATCCGATACGCCCTGCGTGTTCTGCTCCGTGGCCGCACCCGTCGAAGCCGGTGTGATGAGCGCGCTCGACACGCCCGACATGAACGCCACCGGGACCTCCAACGCCATCCCCGCCGGCGAGATCCTCGAGCTGGGCTTTGCAATCACGCCGGATATTTCGACCGTCGGCCTGCTCTACTGCACCAGCGAGGTCAATGCCGTCAGCGCCATGGAGGGTGCACGCGAATACCTTGACGCGAACGGCATCGCCTATGAAGAGGCCACCGTCGCTTCGTCGGCCGACGTGCAGACAAGCGCACAGAGCCTGCTCGATAAAGGCGTCGACTGCATCTTCGTGGCCAATGACTCAGTCGTGCAGTCCGCCGTCGACCTGGTCGCGGAGCTGTGCAATGCCGCCGGTGTGCCGACCTACTGCTGCTCAGCGACGACTGTGCAGTCCGGCTGCCTGGCGACGCTCGCAATGTCCGATACCGCCATCGGCGAACAGACCGCCGAACTCGCCGTGCAGGTGCTCGAGGGCACGCCGGTTGCGGAGATTCCCGCCGTCGTTGTCCCGGCTGAGTTCGTCTCGGTCAACTCCGACACGATGAATGCACTTGGCATCACAATCCCCGACACAGTCGTTCAGACCTATGGCGAGGTGCAGTACCTGACCAACGAAGGCTGAGCAGCCCGCTCCACAGTCGGCCGGAAGCGGCGGGCGC
>CAZGBU010000116.1:0-5994 GCA_964523945.1 uncultured Oscillospiraceae bacterium | reverse complement strand
ACGGCCTTCTGTTCCCGTATCCAGCCGCGCAGCTGGCTTTTTGCCGCATCCTGTGATAGAATAACGCTATCTCAAACCGATTGCAGGTGCTGTTATGCGCTATGATTCCATCCGTCTGGTCGCGCTCGACCTTGACGACACAACACTGCACACCGACTCGACCCTTTCGCCTGCCACGCGCGAGGCGCTCTGTCAGGCGGCTGCCTGCGGCATCGAGATTGTCATCGCCTCCGGCCGCTCGTTCGCTGCACTGCCGCGCGAGCTGACCGGGCTCGGTATCATCCGCTATGCGATCACCTCCAACGGCGCGGCCGTCAACCGCGTGCCGGGCGGCGATCGGATCGTTTCGCGCACGCTCTCACAGCAGGCTGTACACGCCGTTCTTGCCGCTGTACCGGAAGAGATGATCCTCGAGGCGTTTGTGGACGGTATTCCCTATTCGGATCGGCGCTATGTGGAGCAGCCGACCCAATTTGGCTGTCTGCCGGCCTACGTGCCATACATCCAGGGCACGCGCCGGCCGCTTGACGATGTACGCGCGTTCGTCCGCGCGCATGAGCGCTCGCTCGACAGTCTCAATATCGTCTGCCCCTCGCATGAGCAGCGCACGGCGCTCGAAGCACGCATTGCCGCAGCGGCAGACGATGTCTATCTGACCAACTCTGCACGCCACCTGCTCGAGGTTGTCGATCAGAGCGCCGGAAAAGGCGCGGCGCTCCGTGCGCTGTGCGGCCTGCTCGGTGTACCGCGCGGGCAGGTTGCCGCGTTCGGGAATGCTGACAACGATGTGGACATGATCCGCTTCGCCGGGCTTGGTGTCGCCGTCGCCAACGCCGCGCCGAACTGCCTGGCCACGGCGGATCTCATCACAGGTTCGAACAACGAGGACGGCGTAGCTGCCGTACTGCGCAGCATGATCGCAGCGCGCGGCAGCGGATAACCGCCCCGCCCGCGCACGCTGTTTTACTGATGCATCAGTCCCGGCATCTGCACCGCATGCCGGCCATCGTGCGGCATCGTCTCGTTGAGCAGCAGGCTTGACGGATAGACCGCCCGCTTGCCAAAGCGCCCCTGCAGCTCATCGATTGTCCGGTTGAGCCGGTCCCGACGGCGGCGCCGGTCGTCGTCGTCGAACAGCGTCAGCTGCTGCGGACGCGCCTGCTCGCACAGCGCGATCGCGCGGATCGTGAGCGAACGCACCGGCCCGCCGGCATACGACGCAAACAGCGTCCGGCCAAAGCGGGCCAGCTCCAGCGCATCCTGCGTTGGGATCTCCAGCTGCGTCTGATACTGGCTGGTGCGCAGCATGCTGTCCCGCACGGCAATCTGCACGCCGCCGGCGGCAAGCCGATACTGCCGCAGGCGGCGTCCGACGTCCTGCGCCAGCTCGAGCAGGATGCGGAATACCTCGTCCTCCCCGCGCAGATCGCGCGTGCAGGTCACGCCATGGCCGACCGAACCGATGGGCGGAACGTAATCGCCTGGCGTGACGCGCGCCGTGTCCCGCCCGTTGGCGAAGCGGTGCAGCATCAGGCCATTGATCCCCAACAGGCGCTGCAAAAACGCCGGCGACGCCTGTGCAACCTGGCCAATTGTCCGGATGCCGTGTGCGGCCAGCTTGCGCGTGGTTGCCGGGCCGATGTACAGGAGCTCCGACGCCGGCAGCGGCCAGATCGTCTCGCGGAAATCATCGCCGATCACCGTCGTCCCGTCCGGTTTTTTCCGGTCGGAGCCGAGCTTCGCAAACACCTTATTAAATGAAACGCCGATGCTGACCGTCAGCCCAAGCTCCTCCCGGACGGCGGCGCGCAGCTCATCAGCGACCGCCTGCCCGCTGCGCGCCGTGCAGTCTTTCAAATCCAGCCAGCACTCATCCATCCCATACGGCTCAATGCGGTCGGTATAACGCCGGTAAATCGCCCGCGCCATCTCGGAGAATTTCAAATACTGCTCATACTGCGGCGGCACGACAACGAGCTCCGGGCAGCACTGCCGCGCCTGCCAGACCGCCATACCGGTCCTGACCCCGGCTTCTTTCGCTTTCTGCGACTTCGCCAGGCAGATGCCATGCCGGTTCTCCACCGAACCGCACACGGCGACCGCCCGCCCCCGGAGCTTTGGATCAAGCAGCATCTCGACGGAGGCATAAAATGCGTTCAGATCGCTGTGCAGGATCATCCGTTCCAATGTTTTCCCTCCCCTTGACACCGCATGCACTGCGCCGTAAAATAATAATAGAGCATTTGTTCTATTATTATAGTGCATTCCGCTTGAATGTCAAGGGAGGCCAACCGTGATGGCAGAATGTTACGAAAAGGTTTATGTGCGCGTCAGCGTGGAATTTGATGAGGCGGGAACCATGCTGCCGCGCTCGCTCACCTGGGACGACGGGCGGGTCTATCCGATTGACCGGGTGCTGGATATCCGGCCGGCCGCCTCGCGCAAAACCGGCGGGCAGGGCGACCGCTACACCGTGGTCATCGCCGGCCAGCAGCGATATCTGTTTTTTGAACACAGCGCCGATCGCTTCGGCATCCATCTGGGGCGCTGGTTTGTCGCCGCGCACGTGCCGGACAGTGCTTGACGCGCTGCGGAACGCCTGCTATCATGGCCGCAGAGGAGGGCTTGCAGCATGAAGCAACTCTATCTGATCGGCGGAACCATGGGCGTCGGTAAAACGGTGGTCAGCCAGTGCCTGAAAGCGCGCCTGGCGCGAAGTGTCTTTCTCGACGGAGACTGGTGCTGGGACATGCATCCGTTCCAGGTGACAGAGCAGACCCGGCAGATGGTGATGGAGAATATCGCCTTTTTGCTGAACAATTTTTTGCATTGTGCTGCATTCGACCATGTCATCTTCTGCTGGGTGCTGCACGAGCAGGCCATCTGGGACGATCTGCTCGCCCGGCTCGACACATGCGGCTGCCAGGTGCATCGTATCGCACTCGTCTGCCGGGCGGATGTCCTGCGCCCCCGGCTCGCGCGTGATGTGGCCGCCGGCCGGCGTTCGGCAGATGTGATCGCGCGCAGTCTGCCGCGCCTGCCGCTCTATGACCGGCTGGACGCCGTGCGGCTTGATGTCTCCGACCGCTCGCCGGAGCAAGCCGCCGAACAGATCGCACGTCTGGCCCGATTAGATCAAATATAAAAACCGGCCGGTTGGCGCATCCCAACCGGCCGGCTGCTATTTACGGATTACATTACAGATCAATCAGCTTTGCAACTTCGCTGAGCCACGCCGGATCAGCGTGCTCGATATCACCCGCATCGGACAGCTCCGCCAGCTTCGGATCGATCGGCAGACGGGCAATCCGCTCGATGCCATGCGCCTTTGCCACCGCTTCCACATGGCTCTTCCCAAAGATCTCATGCCGCTCATGGCAGTTTGAGCACTCAAAGTAGGACATATTCTCCACAATGCCCAGCACCGGCACATGCATCAGCTCGGCCATGTTGACCGCCTTTTCCACAATCATCGAGACAAGCTCCTGCGGGCTTGTCACAATGATGATACCGTCGACTGGAAGGGACTGAAACACGGTCAACGGCACGTCGCCGGTACCGGGCGGCATATCGACAAACAGATAGTCCACCTCACCCCAAACAACGTCGGTCCAAAACTGGGTGATGACGCCGGAGATCACTGGGCCGCGCCACACGACCGGATCGGTCGTGTGCTCGAGCAGCAGGTTGACCGACATGACCTTGACGCCGGTTTTTGTCTCAACCGGGAGAATGCCCAGCTCAGAACTGGTCGCGAGCCCCGTCAGACCAAACGCCTTCGGAATCGACGGGCCGGTCACATCAGCGTCAAGGACTGCCGCGTCAAAGCCCTCGCGCCGGGCGGCCACCGCCAGCATCGACGTCACCATCGACTTGCCGACGCCGCCTTTGCCGCTGACAACCGCGATCACCTTTTTGATGCTGGACATGTCGTTGCAGGGCACGCGCAGATTCTCCGGCGCAGTGCGCTCGGCGCAATCCTCGCCGCAGCTTTCACACGAATGTGTGCAATCGCTCATAAATTGTTCCCTCTTTCTGTTGCACCGGCGCAGCAACGGCGCCGGCTGTTTCTGACATATGCCATTTTAATATGGATCTGCCAACGTGTCAACCGCCGCTTTATCCCAGGATCCCCAGGTGCTCCAGCAGGATTTTCAGCCCCAGCAGCACCAGGATCACGCCGCCGATCAGCTCTGCGCGGGATTTGTAGGCCGCACCGAACGTATGACCAACCAGAACGCCTAAGCTCGAGAGCGCAAATGTCGTCACGCCGATCAGCCCCAGCGCGAACAGCAGCTCGCCTGTTCCATCGATGAGGAACGCAACCGTAATGCCGACCGCAAGCGCGTCGATACTCGTGGCAATGGCCATCGGCAGCATCGCGCGCCAGTTCAGCGACGCGTCGGCGCTCTCGTCCCCGCCGGAGAGCGCCTCACGGATCATATTGCCACCGATCAGCGCCAGGAGCAAAAACGCGATCCAATGGTCAAATGCCGTAATGTACTGCGCAAACGCCGCGCCCAGCAGATAGCCGATCGCTGGCATCAGCGCCTGAAAGCCGCCAAACCATACGCCGACCACGCAGGTCTGCTTCGCCGTGATGCGGCGAAGCGCCAGCCCCTTGCACACAGCAGCCGCGGCTGCATCCATCGACAGGCTGAGCGCAAGCAGCAGCAGTTCCACAATCCCCAATGGCCCCATCCCTCTTTCCGTTGTCTACTGTTTTTCAATCTCCAGTACGTGCAGCAGCTGCTCCGTCACCCGAAACCGGATGTTGCAGCCCGCAAATGACATGCCATAAATCCGATCCGGATCACGCTGATACGCCGGCCGCGGATCACGCGAGAGCACCTCCAGCAGCGCCGCACGCCGATCTGCCGGCACAATCTGCAGCATCGCCTCTGCGCATTCGACCTCCAGCAGCGGATCCTCTGCCCGGTCGGCAAAGCCGCAGACCGCATCCGGATGGCAGTCGGCCTGCGCAACATATGGCTTGATGTCGAAAATCGGCGTGCCATCCATCAGATCGGCGCCGCGCACATGCAGCACCGGCCCGAGCGCCGGATCCAGTTCCACCCGCTCCAGCCGCACCGACGACAACCCCAGCGCATTCGGCCGGAACGGCGAGCGCGTGGCAAACACACCCATTCTCGTATTGCCGCCGAGGCGGGGCGGGCGCACCGTTGCGGACCAGCTGCCGCGCTCAGACGCAGAAAACTGCCAGATCAGCCAGATGTGCGAATAGCCCTCCAGCCCGCGCACCGCGTCCGGATTGCGGAATTCCGGTTCAAATACCACCGCCGCACGCAGCTCGTCGACCAGGCCGCTCTGCCGCGGGATGCCGAACTTGGACGGGAAATCGCTCCGGATGTGCGCGATCGCCCGAATCGTATGCTCCATACCCCGCCGCCCTTCCGCATCCATACTACCGTACTTCGTATTGTATCAATGTATGCCATCCCGGACAAAATGTCAAGGGAAACCAGCCCTTTGCCCGCAGGGACAAAAAAGAGCAGCTATTTCTGCGTGAAAATCGCTGCTCCGATTGCTGTATTGCGATTGAATCCGGCGGCCAACTTCCCAATCAGCCGAAATGGTCAGTCGATTTGCTTTCCGCAATGCGGACAAAACTCGCCTTCACTTCTGCCTAAGTTTTTTCCGCAATGCGGGCATCGATTAAAAAGATAATGCGGAATCAGGCAGGAACAGGTCACGATGGCACCGACAACAATGAGAGGTTCATAAAAATACCCCAACAGCATCAGTACAACACCCACGACAAAAATTGCGTCTCGTAATTTTCGTGCTTTCTTAACCTTCATGCTGGCACCTCCGCAAATCCCGATTCAGCGCTCTGTTTTCGCAAGAAAAAGTATAGCAGAAACCCGGGAACAAATCTACAGCAGTTTGTTCTGACACAACATGATTGGTGCCGGCAATATTTGCTGATGTGCGATAAAGAAGCAATAGAAGTGTAAAAAATTTTGCCGTTCC
>CAZGBU010000115.1:0-6003 GCA_964523945.1 uncultured Oscillospiraceae bacterium | reverse complement strand
CCTGCACGGCGGCCTCCTCATAGCCCGACGAGCCGTTGAACTGCCCCGCGCCGTAGAGCCCGCGCACGGCCTTGCACTCGAGCGTGGGCCGCAGCGCCGTCGGGTCGATGCAGTCGTATTCGATCGCGTACGCCGGGCGCATCATCTCGGCGCGGCGCAGCCCCGGGATCGTGTGCAGCAGCGAGAGCTGGACGTCCTCCGGCAGGCTCGAGGACAGCCCCTGCACATACCACTCCTCCGTGCCCAGCCCGCACGGTTCGAGAAAGAGCTGGTGGCGCGGCTTGTCCGCGAAACGCACAACCTTGTCCTCGATGGACGGACAGTAGCGCGGTCCGATGCCCTCGATGACGCCGGAAAACAGCGGCGAGCGGTGCAGGTTCTCCCGGATGATGCGGTGCGTGTCGGCGGTGGTATAGGTGAGGTAGCAGCAGGCGCGGTTTTCCGGCCGGCGGGCGGTCGAAAACGAGAAGCCGATGCCGTCCGGATCGCCGTCCTGCCGCTCCATCTCGGCAAAGTCCAGGCTGCGGCCGTTGACGCGCGGCGGTGTGCCGGTCTTGAACCGGCGCAGCGGCAGGCCGAGCGCGGTCAGGCACGCCGACAGCCCGATCGCCGCGTGCATCCCGTCCGGCCCGGAGGGATAGACGGCCTCTCCGGTGATGACGCGCCCCTCGAGATACGTCCCGGTGGCGAGGATCACGGCCCGGACGTCATAGCGCGCGCCGAGCTGCGTTGTGACCGCACACACCGCGCCGCCGTCCGTCTCGATCGAGACGATCATCGCCTGCTTCAGATCGAGGTTCTCCTGCCGCTCGAGCGTGCGCTTCATCCGCTCGGCATAGCGGCGGCGGTCGGCCTGCGCGCGCAGCGAATGGACGGCGGGGCCTTTGCCGGCGTTGAGCGTGCGGTACTGGATGCAGGTCTCGTCAGCGGCGCGGGCCATCTCGCCGCCGAGCGCGTCGAGCTCGCGGACGAGCTGCGCCTTGCCCGTCCCGCCGATCGCGGGATTGCACGGCATGTTGCCGACGGCATCGAGATTGATTGTGAACACGACCGTGCGCACGCCGAGCCGCGCGCAGGCCAGCCCCGCCTCGATGCCGGCGTGGCCGGCGCCGACGACGGCGACGTCGTATGACCCGGCCGGGAAGATCTGCATGGGACCGCTCCTTTCGTGTCTGCAAGTAACGTCTATTCTACCGCGCGCCGGCGCGTTTTGCAAGTGTGCGACCGTTCTGTTATTCCGCTTCGATATATCGTTCTTCGCAGGCGCGCTGCGCCTCGCGCAGCAGCTCAGCCGCCCGACCATAGTTTTGTTCGGCGATCTGTACAAGCGCATCTGTTACGGCATTAAACAGCAGGTAATACATTCCCTCGTAAACTTCCATGCGGATTTCCTCCCATAAAATAACCATATGGTTATGAAATAAAGCAAAGATATCATGCAAATGCTATTGTGTCAATACCAAACGGTTTTACAGGTGGTTCAGCATGGACAACTATTACCCGCGTCTGCGGGATCTGCGCGAGGACAATGACCTGACGCAGGCGCAGGTGGCGGCCTATCTGGGGATGAAGCAGCCGCAGTATTCGCGCTATGAGCGCGGGCTGCGCGATGTGCCGACGGATGTGCTGATCCGGCTGGCAAAGCTGTACCATACGACGGTGGATTATCTGCTGGGTCTGACCAGCGAACGCACGCCGCGCCCATGACGGGTGCGGCGTTTTGTTTTTGTTTGGACGCGGACGCGCGGTTTGTTTTGGCCGGGCGCGGACTTGCCAGTTTGTTTTGCTTCCGGCGGCCTCTTTCTTTTGCTCCGCCATACCCTAAAGGGCACAGGCAAGAAAGAGGAAAGAAAGGGCGGGTCGGGGGAAGGGCGCCAATGCCCTTCCCCCGACGCCCCTATCCCTGTGCAGATTTGCAGGCTGTCTGCGGTCTTACTCCTGACGAAATCTGATTTGCTTCCGCGTCGTTTTTGCTCCCGCCGCCGGTTCCGCGTTTCGGCGCTGGCGTTCACGGTGTCCAGAATGACCGCGGGCAGAATCCCCGTCGCCCTTTTTCCAGCGCCGCCGCAAGGAACAGACAGCGGCAGCAGAATAGAATACCAGCAAATCAGGTTTGATATAACAAGGCGAACCTCAGCCCCTAGGTTTCGGGGGGTGGGGTTCTTAGGGGCGGGGAGGCTTTGTGAAAAGCCCCGCCCCTGAGTGTGCTCTTTTGGTTACTTTTCTGCACAAACAGAAAAGTAACCCGCCGGAGGCATAAACAGATTCACAAATCAGCACCTTGCCCCGTCGGAGACAAAACAAACTCGCAAATCAGCAATCAGCGCCTTGCCGAAACAATCCGCACAGATCCAGAACGCCAGCGCCGATTGGCGCGGCCTGACGTGGATAACGGCAAATCTTTGTTGCGACGCGCGGTTCGTGCTACGGGCGCCCCGCCGTCCATTCCGGAACACGGCGTGGGTGTAAAAGTCCAGGCACATTGCGTATTTCTTTTCATAGATGATATACCCCATGCCATCACCCCCATATCCAGTCGGCAAGACGGGACGCACGCATCGGCTCGCGGGCGCGGATTGCCCCCATATTTTCGAAAGTAACGATTTTATTATTACTTATTATAATAAGTATAGATAGTTATAGTCAACACCACCGTTAGATAAACTAACAAAGAGAGGCGGTGGTACGATGACGGAGAAAAAGCCCATCAACGTAGAAATCGGGGAAAACGTGAAGCGCGTCAGGGAGAGCGCGGGGCTGACGCAGGCGCGTTTTGCGGAACTGCTCGGCCTTGGCGAAAAGCACATTTCCGCGATCGAGTGCGGCGCGGCCGGTTTGTCCCTGGCGACGCTACAGCGAATTTGCACCCTGCTGTCCGTGCCTGCGGATTTGCTCCTGTTCGGAACACCGGAGAACGGCAGCTGCGACGAGCGCACCGCCGCAATGCAATTTATCACAGAGCGCCTTTCCCGGCTGCCGGATCATCGGTTCTGGGCGGTGAAGGACATCCTGGACAAGCTGCTGGAACTCACGGCAACGGCGTAGCGCAGCGGCCGCACGAATCCACAGGAAAAGAAAACTGCCGCAGGACGGTCTGATCCTGCGGCAGTTTTTTGCGCGGAGCCGGCTCTCCCGGATGGCGCCCGGCTACACGCCATCACAAAAGCCCCTCCGGCGGGTCCGGCTGGCGGAGCACGGGACGCAGCCGGTGCAGAATCGCCAGCGAGAGCACTGCCGCAAGCAGCGGCGTCAGTGCAAAATTCAGCCAGATGCCCGTCAGCCCGAACGGCCGCAGCGCCAGCACCAGCACCACCGGGAACACCAGCGCCGTCGACACCGAGATGATCGACGCCGGCAACGGCTTTTCAATCGAGAGCATGTAGCTCTGCGTCGCAAACGAGATCCACCGCGTCAGATACGTCAGCGCAAACAGCCGCAGCGCCGGGACGGCCAGCGCCATCACCGGGCCGTCCGCATCCGCAACAAACAGCCGCGCAATCGAAGACGGCGCCAGCGCCAGCAGCGCCATCGCCGCCAGCGAGACGACCGCGCTCGCGGTGAAGCAGCAGCGCTCGATCGCCCGCACGCGCGAAAACCGCTGCGCGCCCCAGCTGTAGCCGACCGCCGGCTGGAGCGAATCGCACATGCCGTACAGCAGCGGCTGGACAAAGCCCTCTGCGTACATCAGCACGCCGTAGACGGACACCGCCGTCTCGCCGCCCATGCGCACCAGGATCGCATTCATAAAGATCGAGGTGATGCGCCCGGCGATGTTGTTTAAAAAGTTCGGGCTGCCGCAGGCGACGATCTGCCGGATCAGCCGCGCCGAAAACCGCGGCCGGACAAAGCGCAGCACCGCCCGGCCCCGCAGAAACGGGATCATGCACGCGAGCGTGCACACGAGCATGCCCGTGCACGTCGCCAGCGCCGCCGACCAGACGCCCCAGCGCAGCACGCCGAGAAACACAAATTCCAGCACGGCGATGCCCAGGGACATCGCGATATTCGCGGCCATCGAGCCGCGGATGTACCCGCACACGCGCAGGTAATTGTCCACCGCGAACACGCCCGTCGTCAGCGGCGAGCAGACCGCGTACACCCGCAGATACTGCACCGCCAGCGCGGCAAACGTGCCGTCCGCGCCCATCGCCCGCATCAGCAGCGGCGCGGCGGCGTAGAGCAGCGCGCCGACCAGCGCGCCCGCGGCGACGATCAGGATACACGCGCACGAGAAGATATTGCGCGCCTCCCGCTCGTTTTTCTGGCCCAGGCACACCGAGATCGGCACCGCCGAGCCGACGCCGACCAGATCGGCCAGCGCAAAGTTGATGATGACAAACGGCATGGCCAGGTTCAGCGCGGCAAAGGCCGTCGCCCCCAGAAACTGGCCGACGAATACGCCGTCGATCGTTTGATACAGCGCCGATGCGAGCATGCTGATCGCGCCGGGAATCGACGCGATCCAGAACAGCTTCCGCGGCGGCGTTTTGGCAAACAACGCGGCAGAATTCATAACAGATACCCCTCCTGCAGTGCAAAATAGACGCCCGGTTCAGCCAGAAGCCGGGCGGGTGCGGCGCCGGCACGCATGCTGGCCGCGGGAATCGGGACGGCGCGCCGCTAGGGCGCCTGGTCCAGCGCTGCCTCGAGCGCAGCGATATACTGCCGCGTCAGCGCCAGCATCTGCGCGCTCTGCTCCGGCGGCATGGCCGCAAACGCGCGCGTTTCGGCGTCCACCAACGGCGCGATGTGCGCGCGGACATACGCCTCGCCCGCGGGCGTAAGCACGACGAGCTTGTTTTTCCGGCTGCCGGGCGCGGCCTCGAGCGCGACCAGCGCCTGCCGCTCGAGCGTTTTGAGCGCCGAGTTGACCGTCTGCGGCGGCACATGCCAGTCCGCGCACAGCGCGCGCTGCGTCTGGCCGCCGCCGCTCTCATACAGCGAGTAGAGCAGCCACAGCGCCATGTCCGCGATGCCCTGCCGCTTCGCGTAGGCATGGTAGAGCGCGTCGAGCTGCTTATACAGCCGGTTGAATTCCGCCAGCCGACCTGTGATCGGTCCTTCCATCCGTATCGCCCCTCTCATATGATCCGAATTCGGATCTTGAGCATTATAGTCCGGTTTCGGATGAAAGTCAAGCCCCTGTTTTTGCCGGTTCCCTGGGGCGCAGACCGGCCCGAAAAATTCCCCTTTCCATCCGTCTCCGCCCGTTGTATCATGGAAGCAGCAGCGGAAGGGAGCGTGCGGCGATGAAAAATCCCTGGGAGGAGATCCCCCTGGCAGACTATGAGGCCCATATGCAGCTCGGCTCGGTCCGGCAGCTGCAGGCGCTGAATGCGATCATGCGCGAACAGCTCGGCGCATTTCCGGCCGAAAGCGTCATGATTTTCGGCGTTGCGGGCGGCAACGGCCTTGAGTACATCCGGACGGACCAGTTCCGGGCCGTGTACGGCGTGGACATCAACGCGGCCTATCTGGCGGAAACCGCCCGCCGGTATCCGGCGCCGGCCGGCGTCCTGACCTGCCTGCGCATCGACCTGACAAGGGAGACGGATGCGCTCCCGCATGCGGAACTGGTGATCGCGGACCTGCTGGTCGAATACATCGGCTGCGCGTGTTTCCAGCGGGCGGTGCAGCGCGTGCAGCCGCGCTATGTCTCGTGCGTGATTCAAATTGATGCCGAAGACGGCTGGGTATCGGACTCGCCCTATCTGCATGTGTTTGACGGGCTGGACCGGGTGCACCGCCCGGTGACGCCGGCGGCCCTGGCGTGCGCAATGGCGGAATGCGGCTACCGGCAGGCGGCAGCGGCGGCAGAGCCGCTGCCGAACGGCAAACAGCTGATGCGGATGGACTTTGCGGCGGCGGGGTGCTGAGTTTGAGTCTGTTTTGCCTTTGGCGGGTCTTTTGTGATAGCGTTTCGCCGGGCGCGGACTTTTGGTCTGTTTTGCCTCCGGCGGGTATCTTTTCTGCTCGTGCAGAAAATAGACGAAATACCCTTCG
>CAZGBU010000114.1:0-6110 GCA_964523945.1 uncultured Oscillospiraceae bacterium | reverse complement strand
ATTCCCACTCGATCGTCGCCGGAGGCTTACTCGTAATATCGTACACGATACGGTTAATGTGAGGGACTTCGTTGACGATCCGCACGCTGACCCGGTCGAGCACCTCGTAGGGGATGTGGGTCCAGTCGGCGGTCATAAAGTCTGTGGTGGTAACGGAGCGGAGGGCCAGTGTGTAATCATAAGTTCGGCCGTCGCCCATGACACCCACGGAGCGCATATTGGTCAGCACCGCGAAATACTGGTTCATCGTGCCTTCCAGGTTGGCCTTGGCAATCTCATCCCGGAAGATAAAATCCGCCAGGCGCAGGGTGTCGAGCTTCTCCTTGGTAATCTCGCCGATCACACGGATCGCAAGGCCCGGCCCCGGAAACGGCTGGCGCATGACCAAATACTCCGGCAGTCCCAGCTCCCGGCCAAGGCTCCGCACCTCGTCCTTGAACAGCATCCGCAGGGGCTCGATAATCTCCTTGAAATCCACATAGTCCGGCAGGCCGCCCACATTGTGGTGGCTCTTGATCACCGCGGCATCGCCGGTACCGGATTCAATGACGTCGGGATAGATGGTGCCCTGAACCAGATAGTCCACCTGGCCGATCTTTTTGGCCTCTGCCTCAAAGACCCGTATGAACTCCTCGCCGATGATCTTGCGCTTGCGCTCCGGCTCGGTGACGCCAGCCAGCTTGCTCAAAAACAGATTTTCGGCATTGACCCGGACAAAATTGATGTCCCATTTTCGGAAGGCATCCTCCACCTCATCCCCCTCGTTCAGGCGCATCAGGCCGTGGTCAACAAACACGCAGGTCAGCTGGCTGCCCACGGCCTCGGCCACCAGAGCCGCGGCTACGGAGGAGTCCACACCGCCGGAGAGGGCCAACAAGACCTTGCCATCCCCCACCTTTTCCCGAATCTGGCGGATGGCAGTCTCTTTATAATCGCCCATGGTCCAGTCGCCCGCAGCGCCGCAGATCTCGTAGAGGAAGTTGCGGATCATCTCAGTGCCGTGCTGAGTGTGGTTGACCTCGGGGTGATACTGCACGCCGTAGAAACCCCGTCTCTCATCGCAGATGGCCACATTGGGGCAAGCGTCAGAGTGGGCCACCAGAGAAAATCCCTCAGGCACCTTTTCCATATAATCACCGTGACTCATCCAGGTGATGCCCTGGGTTGGCAGGCCCTTAAAAAGCTTACAGCTGGTGTCGAAATAGGTTTCAGTCTTGCCATACTCCCGGGCAGCGTCATCCTGCGCCTCGGTCACACGGCCGCCCAGATTGTGGGCGATCAGCTGGCAGCCGTAGCAGATGCCCAGGATGGGCACACCCCAGGAAAAGATGTCAGAATCCACCTGCGGCGACTCCGGATCGTATACGCTGTTTGGGCCGCCGGTGAAGATGATGCCGATCGGTCGCATGGCTTTCAGCTCGGCGAACGGCGTAGTATATGGCTTGACTTCGCAATAGACGCCGCATTCGCGCACGCGGCGCGCAATCAGCTGGTTATACTGCCCGCCGAAGTCGAGGACAATGACGGTTTCATGCTGCATGGCAAAGCCTCCTCACAGTTTGGTCACATCAATGGCCTGCAGCTCGCGGCTTCTTCCCTGCCGGCGCGCGGTAACAATGGCGCGCGCGGTATCGATGGCCGTGATGCAGGGGATGCTGCGCTCGGAACACATCCGGCGGATCTTCCAGCCGTCGCCATCGGCTTTTTTGCCGCGGCTGGGCGTATTGATCACCATGTCGGCCATGCCGATCGAGACCATGTCGCCGATGGTCGGACTCTCCTCGCCGATGCGATTGACCTTCTGACAATGGACGCCGGCATCGAGCAGGAATTGGCAGGTACCCGCCGTCGCATAGAGGTTGACGCCGAGATCGTCCAGACTGCGCGCAATGGAGAGCGCCTCGCCCTTGTCCTGATCGTTGACGGTGATGATAACATTCGAGGCGGCTTTGGGCAGTTCCATCCCTGCACCCTTGAACGCCTTGAGCAGCGCCTGCGGGAAGAGCGTGTCAATGCCCAGCACCTCGCCGGTCGATTTCATCTCCGGTCCAAGGCCCATATCGACATCGACGAGCTTCTGGAATGAGAACACCGGCATCTTGACTGCATAGTACTTCGCCGCCGGATACAGCCCGGTACCGTAGCCCATATCGCGCAGCTTTTCGCCGAGCATGGCGCGCGTTGCCAGCTCGATGATCGGTACGCCGGTTACCTTGGTGATATACGGGATCGTCCGCGAAGAGCGCGGGTTGACCTCGATGACATAGACCTTGTCGTTGTAGATAACGAACTGGATGTTGACCAGTCCCACCACATGCAGCGCCGTCGCCAGGCGGCGGGTGTAGTCGGTCAGAATCTCCTGATGCTTTGGCTCGATATTGAGCGGCGGATAGACAGAGATCGAGTCGCCCGAGTGAATGCCAGCGCGCTCGAGATGCTCCATAATGCCAGGGATCAGAATATCTTCACCGTCGCAGACGGCATCGACCTCCACCTCGCGGCCCATCAGATATTTGTCGACGAGGATCGGATGCTCCTGTGTGACCATGTTGATGATCCCCATGTATTCGCGGATATCCTTTTCATTGTAGGCAATCTCCATGCCCTGGCCACCAAGCACATACGACGGGCGCACCAGCACAGGATAGCCAATCTGTTCCGCCACCGCGACCGCCTCGTCAGCGGTGAACACCGTACCGGCGTCAGCTTTGGAGATTCCGGTCTGCTTGAGAATCTCATCAAATTTTTCGCGGTCCTCCGCCGCATCAACGCCCGACGCGTCTGTGCCGAGGATTGGTACACCCATATCGGTCAGCGCCTGGGTCAGCTTGATCGCTGTCTGGCCGCCGAACTGGACGACAGCGCCCCACGGCTTCTCCAGCTCGACGACGTTCTCAACATCCTCCGGCGTCAGCGGTTCAAAATACAGTTTGTCCGCCACGTCGAAGTCGGTGGAAACGGTCTCGGGGTTGTTGTTGATGATAATCGTCTTGCAGCCGAGCTTTTTCAATGCCCAGACCGAGTGCACAGAGCAAAAGTCAAATTCGATTCCCTGCCCGATGCGGATTGGTCCGGAACCGAGAACCAGCACCTTGCGCTCATCCGCGTCATCCTGGAGCGATTCGTTCTCGGTGTCATAGGTGGAGTAGTAGTACGGCGTAGCAGCGTCAAATTCGGCCGCACAGGTATCGACCATTTTGAACACGGCGTGCAGGCCGAGCGCGTCACGCAGCGCCTTGATCTCCTTCGTGGTCGATCCGCACAGGGATGCGATCACGCTGTCCGGGAAGCTCATCTGCTTGGCGCGGCGCAGCGTATCCGCATCCGGAATACCACGGCGCAATTCATTTTCCATGTCGACGATATCGCCGATGCGATCGAGGAACCACTGGTCAATCATCGTCACTTTGTGGATATCCTCTTTGGAAATGCCGCGGCGCAGCGCCTCGGCAACAACAAACAGCCGCTGGTCGTCCTGGATCTCGAGCTTGCGGCGCACCTCATCATCGGTCAGGTCGAGCAGCGAGGTGAGCTGGAGCGAGTCGGTATGCTGCTCGAGCGAGCGGACGGCTTTCATCAGCGCCCCTTCAAAGCTGTTGTCGATGGCCATAACCTCACCGGTTGCCTTCATCTGTGTCCCGAGGATGCGGCTGGCGCGGACAAACTTATCAAACGGCCACTTGGGAATTTTGACGACACAGTAGTCGAGCATCGGCTCGAAGCAGGCGCAGGTCTTCTGTGTGACCGCGTTTTTGATCTCGTCGAGCGTGTATCCCAGCGCGATCTTGGCCGCGACCTTGGCAATCGGATAACCGGTCGCTTTCGACGCAAGCGCAGACGAACGCGACACACGCGGATTGACCTCAATGACTGCATACTCAAATGACTCCGGATGGAGCGCAAACTGCACGTTGCAGCCGCCCTCGATTTTTAAGGCGGTGATAATGTCGAGCGCGGCCGAGCGCAGCATCTGATATTCCTTATCGGCAAGTGTCTGGCTTGGCGCAACGACGATGGAATCGCCGGTGTGAATGCCGACCGGATCGATATTTTCCATATTACAGACAGTGATGACATTGCCCACGCTGTCGCGGATGACCTCATACTCGATCTCTTTCCAGCCGGAGATGCAGCGTTCAACCAGGATTTCGCCGACACGGCTCATGCGGATACCGTTTGCCGCGATCTCATGGAGCTGCTGCATCGTATAGGCGATGCCGCCGCCGGTACCGCCGAGCGTATAGGCCGGGCGGATAATAACCGGCAGGCCAACGCGCTCAACAAATCGAACTGCATCATCCACATTCGTGACAACCAGCGACTCGATGCACGGCTGGCCGATGGCCTCCATCGTGTCCTTGAAGCCCTGGCGGTCCTCGGCCTTTCGGATCGACGCGGCCGACGTACCGAGCAGCTTAACGCCGTATTTTTCAAGCGTGCCGTCCTCTGCCAACGCCATTGCCAGGTTCAGGCCCGTCTGCCCGCCCAATGTCGGCAGGATCGAGTCCGGCCGCTCCATCTCGATAATCTGCGTGACAGAAGCCGTGTTAAGCGGCTCAATGTAGACGTGATCGGCAATGTCTTTATCTGTCATGATCGTCGCCGGGTTGGAGTTGACCAGCACGACCTCGACGCCCTCTTCGCGCAGCGACCGGCACGCCTGTGTGCCGGCGTAGTCAAACTCGGCAGCCTGGCCGATCACGATCGGGCCGGAGCCGATCACCAGTACCTTTTTGATTTCGGGATTTTTCGGCATTACGATTTCCCTCCCATCCGGGCGACAAAGCGGTCGAACAGATACGCAGTATCCTGCGGCCCGGGCGACGCCTCGGGATGGAACTGCACCGTCTCCACCCGCCCGTTTTTGTAACGCAGCCCCTCGACGGAGCCGTCATTGACGTTCACATGGCTGACCTCAGCGACAGCAGGGTCAACCGACTCGGCCATGACGCAGTAGTTGTGATTCTGCGAGGTGATATAGACGCGGCCGTTGGCAAAATCGCGTACCGGGTGGTTGCCGCCATGGTGGCCGTATTTGAGCTTTTCCGTGCGCGCGCCGGTCGCCAGCGCCATGAACTGGTGCCCCAGACAGACGGCGAAAATCGGAAGAGTGGAGTCATAGAGTTTTCTGACCTCTGCGATCAGGTCGCTGCAATCGGCGGGATCGCCGGGGCCGTTGGCAAGCATCACGCCATCAAACCCGCCGGCGAGTACCGTCTCCGCCGGCGTGTGCGCCGGAAATACCGTCACCTCACAGCCACGTCTGACCAGCGAGCGGATGATGTTCTCCTTGACGCCGTAGTCCAGCAACGCCACGCGCGGCCCGCCGCTGCCGGGATAGACCTGCACAGCGCTGCGCGAGACTCGCTCGACTGTGCCCGTAACGCGGTAGGCGCGGATCTCGGCAAGCGCCTGCTCCATATCGATGTCCAGATTCGTGGTGATCATTGCATTCATCGTGCCCTCGTCGCGCAGCACGCGTGTGATGCCACGCGTGTCGACGTCGCAGATGCCGGTGATGTCATATTGTTTGAGGTATGCATCGAGCGTTCCCTCACAGCGGAAATTGCTGCCGCGCGGCGAGAGCCGCCGGACAACAAACGCCTCCGCCCAGGCGCGCGAGGACTCGGGATCTTCCCGGTTAACGCCATAGTTGCCAATCAGCGGGTAGGTCATCACAATGCCCTCGCCCGCATAGCTCGGATCGGTCAGCACCTCCTGGTAGCCGGCCATCGATGTGTTGAACACCGCCTCAAACACCTTCTGCTGCGGCGCGCCCATGGACGTCCCGCGGAATACGCGCCCGTTCGCCAGAATCAGAATCGCCTGCATCTGCATCACCCTTTGCATATAGTCTGCATATTTCGTCTGATCAGCCGAATAATATGCATAAATATTCGATATTTCCGTTTTCCATTGCATTTTATAGTATCGCATTCATCGACAAAAATCAAGGGCAAGTCCCCTGAAAATACGCGCGGATTTTCCAGTGCGGCCGCGCCATGGTAATATTCTGTGCGGCAGGTGCGAACAATAACCGATGAGCGGCTGTCCGCCGCCGGAAAGGAGCCGCGCCATGCTCACCACCTATATCCGTACCATCATTCTAT
>CAZGBU010000113.1:0-6181 GCA_964523945.1 uncultured Oscillospiraceae bacterium | reverse complement strand
TTTTACATATTGCGTCCTATTGTGCAACTTTTATTTTTCAAACAAGGCCTAATCTGGGATGCCAATGGCATCCCAGAATTTTTTTATCTTTTTTCAAAATGGGGCTTGACAAATTTGTATGTCTGTATTAGTGTATTACTCGCCTAGTGCAATAAGGCGGAAAGGATGTGTGCCGATGGAGTGGACCCTATCGGATGACCGGCTGATCTTTCAGCAGCTCTACGAGCAGCTCACACGCCGGATCGTATCCGGCTGCTACCCGCCCGGCAGCCGTCTGCCGTCCGTACGCGACCTGGCAGCCGAAGCCGGCGTCAATCCGAACACGATGCAGCGGGCGCTCGCACAGCTTGAAGGAAGCGGCCTGGCTGAATCCAACCGAACAAGCGGCCGCGTCGTAACCACCGACGAAAGGCGGATTCAAGCCGTGCGGCGGCAGCTGGTCTATCAGGCGTCGCAGGACTATTTAACGGCAGCGCAGGAACTTGGCTATTCCCGTGAGGAAGCAGCCGCGCTGCTGCTGGAGAAGGAGGAAACAACCCATGAATGACACGTTGATCCAATGCACAGACGTGTGCAAAAACTACGGTTCCGGGGTCGTGCTTGACCATCTCGACCTCACACTCGGAGGCGGCCGCATCGTCGGCCTGCTCGGCCCGAACGGCACGGGCAAAACCACGCTGCTGAAGCTGCTGTGCGGCCTGCTGCAGCCCACTTCCGGCGCAATCGCCATCGACGGTGCCGCGCCTGGTCCAGAGACAAAAGCGGTTGTCAGCTATCTGCCTGACCGGATGTATTTTGCCGACTGGATGCGGGCGCGCGACCTGCTGAACCTGTTCTCCGATTTTTACACGGATTTCGACCGTGAGCGCGCGCAACGCATGTGCGCGTCGTTGGGCATCTCGCCATTCAGCCGGATTAAGACCATGTCCAAGGGCACCAAGGAAAAAATGCGGCTCATCCTGGTGATGAGCCGCCGTGCGAAGCTCTATCTGCTCGACGAGCCAATCGCCGGCGTTGACCCGGCTGCACGTGACTTCATCATGAACACCATTCTGACCAACTACTCGTCCGACGGCACTGTGCTGATTTCCACCCATTTGATCGGCGATATCGAGCGCGTACTCGACGAGGCGATCTTTCTGAAAGATGGGAGAATTGTACTGCACGATACTGTCGACAACATTCGCGATGCGCACGGCAAATCCGTCGACGCGCTTTTCCGCGAGATGTTCCGCATGCTCCCAGTGGAAGGAGGCGATGCCGCATGCTGAGAAAGCTGCTCAAATATGACCTGCGCTCGATGCTCAGGAGCTTCCTGCCTCTGTGGGGCGCGATCCTGGCGCTGTCCGTGGTCAACCACTTCACGCTCAATAACGGCGGCCGTCTGACCGGCCTGCTCGGCGACATCTCGACGGTAATCCCGATGCTTGTCTACGTCGGCATCTTTATCGCGATGGTCGTACTCACGATTCTGTTTATTCTCCAGCGGTTCTACAACGGTTTGCTGCGCGACGAGGGCTATCTCATGTTTACGCTCCCCGTGCGGGCATGGCAGCTTATCACCTCCAAAGGACTCGCCGCTGTGGTGATGCTTTTCCTGTCCATCCTGGTCGGCGCGTGCACCATCCTCATCATCCTGCCGGGACAGGACTCCCTCAGCTTCCTGCGCAGCCTGGGCCGGCTGCTCTCCGGTGACGAGAACTTCCCCGCCTGGCAGATGATCCTGATCTTCGTCGAAGTCATTGTGCTGGCGCTGCTTTCCATTGGAAAAAGCATTTATCAGGTCTATGCCTCGATTGCGCTCGGGCACCTGTTCCGCCGCCGGGTCGGCATGGCCGTTGTTATGTATATTCTGATCTCCACGGTACTGCTGATTTTGACATCGGTCTTTCTCAGCTTCCTGTTTGGGACACAGCCCGAGGCCCTCAATGAATTTGTCCGGTCGGTCTATCGCGCCTGCGGCGCGTTTGGCTCGATCCAGCTTGCCGCGCTGGCACTCTTTCTGATCGTCGGCGTACAGCTGGTTGTCTTTCACATTATCACCGAACGGGTTCTCTCCCGCCACCTGAATCTGGAGTGAACCCAACCCCACGCACCGGTGCACCGGGCGCTCCCCTGCGGAGTGCCCGGTGCACCAACTTCTGCGCATTGCAAAGAATTTGCACTGATTTTCGCACAAGCCCTTGACTTTGTTCGGAAAGTGCAGTATCTTGTGCGGTAGCAAACAAAAAACAGGAGGCGATACCAGTGGGGAAACAGCATCGCATCGCGCTGGATCTGATCTGGCTTGGAAAGGCCATGCGTCAGTACATCGGCAGAGATGCGGACAAAAGCGGCTTCGAGCCGATCACCGGCACGCAGGCATTCATCATTGATTATCTGTACACCGCCGAGCGCCGTGGCGTTGACATCTTCCAACGCGACATTGAGCGGCAATTCGGGATCGGCCGTTCGGCCACGTCCGGTATGCTGCAGCTGATAGAGAAAAATGGCATGATTACGCGCACCTCCGTCCCGCAGGACGCCCGATTGAAGAAGATTACACTGACCGACCGCTACCGGGAGATTCAGGCAGTTGTCTCCAAGCAGATGGACGAAAAAGAGCGCCGGCTCAATGAAGCGCTCACACCGGAAGAGCTTGAGACGTTCTGGCGTCTGTTCGACAAGCTGCGTGACGCCATTGCCGATCCGGATCAGCAGCCTGGCCGCGGCGCGGTTCAGCTCTGAGCCGCCGCAAAAAGGAGGAATTGCAGTGAGCCATCGATACCAGACGCTGCTGACGCCATTCGTCCTTCCAAATGGCGCCGTACTGCGCAACCGCATGGTCCAGCCGAAGTGTGCGCCGGATCAGATCCAGGGGCCGGAGGAGTGGCCGACCGAGCAGTTTATTCACTTCCACCGGGAATCCGCCCGGCGGGGCAATGCGCTCGTCGTCGTGTGCGACGCATTCCGTCCCGAAGTGCGCAGCATGCCGGCCTGGCACGATTTTGCGCACTCATACAGCTTTGATCTGGACAACCCGGCCGTGCACAACTACTTCTGCCAGCTCGCCGACGACGTCCATTTCTATGGCTCCAAGGTCGTCGTACAATGTATGCCGGCCTTTGCGCCCGGTGTCAGCGTCGGTGGCGGAACGCCGGATCAGATCCAGAGCGCCGAGGGCTTCACCGCCCCGCCGCCCGGGCAGATGGCGACGAAAGCACAGATTCAGTCCGCCATCGCGTCATGTGTGGAACGGATCCAGCTCTATCAAAGCTGGGGCTTTGACGGCGTCTCGCTGAACGTCAGCCTTGACGCACAGCTCGATTGCCGCACCGACGAATACGGCGGCAGCACGGAAAACCGCTGCCGCTTTCCGCTCGAGCTGTGCCGGGCGATCAAAGCCGCATGCGGCAAGGCGTTCATCATTGAGATCATGATGATGGGCGAGGCGCCTCACGGCGCGACCGGAAACCTGCGGCAGGGTTATACGCTTGCCGACACCATCACGTTTGCCCGGCTGGCTGAGGGTCTGGTCGACCTGATCACCGTACGCGAGGGCAGTATGGTCGACTCGCATCCGACCGGTTACACATTCTCGCGGGGTGAGCATCACTGCATTGATTTCATCCGCGAGATGAAAGAGGCCGGCGTGCGCATCCCGCTTGCCGCAGCCGGCGGGTTTCAGGATCCGGAGGAAATGGAACGGCTGCTTGCAGCCGGCGCGTGCGATCTGGTCAGTGTCGGCCGCGGCCAGTTCACCGATCCGGACTACTATGAAAAGGTACTCGAGAGGCGCGGCGAGGACATCCGCCCCTGCCTGCGCTGCAATCGCTGCCATGGCAGGCGGCGCGCGCCGTGGACAGCGGTCTGCTCGGTCAACCCGGAATTCGGCGTGGAGCTGAAGACGCGCCACATGGTACAGCCGCCGCGCCGGGCCAAGAAAGTCGCCGTCATCGGCGGCGGGCCGGCCGGCATGCAGGCGGCAATCACTGCAGCAGAGTGCGGGCACAGCGTTACGCTGTACGAGAAAAGTGAGCGGCTGGGCGGTCAGCTCTGTCTGGCAGGCACATTCTCGTTTAAATGGCCGCTGGAGGATTACCGGCTCTGGCTGATCCGTGCGCTGGGACGCGCCGGCGTGACGGTACGGCTGCGCTGCGAGCCGAGCGCGGAGGAACTGTCTGCCGGCGGCTTCGATGCGATTCTGGCCGCGACCGGCTCGCGGGCCAAACTGCCTGACATCGATGGAATGCGGAATCCGGACGGCTCCCCTGCCCTGCCGACCTGCCATGATGTGATCGGGCATGAGGCCGCGCTCGGACAAAACGTAATTCTCGTCGGCTGCTCGGAAACCGGCATCGAGACAGCCTGTTATCTGGCGCAGCACGGCCACAATGTAACCTGTCTGACGCGACAGGACATCCTGGCCAAAACGGCCTCGCCGTTGCACAGCATCACCATCTCATGGATCCGCGTTGACCCGGCGCTTGGCTACGGCTATATGGCGCCGTACTGGGAGCATTTTGAGAATCTGCGCGGCATCATGCGGGCGACGACGGTACGCGTCAGCCCCACTTCTGTCACCTACTGCGATGCGGGCGGGCTCGAGCACACGCTCACTGCCGACAATGTGGTCGTGTGCGGCGGCGTCGAGCCCTGCACGGAAGCTGCGCTGCGCTATGCCGGCGCTGCGCCGGAATTCTATCTGATCGGGGACGTCGGCGGCGGCTGCGACATCCAGACGGGCATCCGCAGCGCCTTTGCCGCCGCTAGCCAGCTCTGAGCGGCTTGCTGATCGGATTGCCGGAAAGGGGGATTGGCGCATGAATCAGTGGAAACCGTTTTTTCCGCTCTCGTTTGGCGGCAGCGGCGGCAGCGGGCTGGTGATCTCGATTGTCGCATATCTGATCGTCGGTGTGATCGGCGGCGTGCTTGGCTGGATCGTGGGAATTATCCCGCTGATCGGCTGGCTGGCCGCATGGTTCGTGCGGGCCGTTGTCGGGCTGTATGTGCTGATCGGCATCGTGCTGGCCATCATGCATTATCTGAACGAGTCAAAATAAAAGCTGGAGCCGCCGCGCAGCTGCGCGGCGGCTCCGATTGTCAATGTATGTCTTCAGAACCGGCAGGTACATTCTTGTTGCCTGTATGATTAGGGATTGTATGCCCGGTACAGGAAAGTGACGACCTGCGCTCTGGTGCAGGGGGCATTCGGGGAGAAGGTGGTATCCGTTGTACCCAGCGTAATGCCGTTTTCTACTGCCCAGGCCACAGCTTGGGCATAGTAAGCGTCAGAGGGAACATCTGTAAAATCAGTACCGCTGGCCGCAGGTTCCCCGGCAGCCCGCCAGAGGAAGGTGACCACTTGTGCCCGTGTCACCGTCCTGGCAGGGGAAAAGAGAAAATCTCCCGTTCCGGTGACAATGGCATTCTGCTGCGCCCAAAGGACGCTGTCAAAATAATAGCTGTCAGAGGGAACGTCATCGAAGTCAATATAGCCCGACTTCGGTTCCGGGCAGCCAGCAGCCCGCCAAAGGAAGGTGATAACCTGAGCACGGTTACAGGGGGCGGTGGGCGAAAAAGTGGTATTGGTCGTGCCCATCGTGACGCCGTTTGTCACTGCCCAATCCACTGCTTCGGCACAGTAGCTGGAGCTGCCAACATCCGTAAAGGAGATGGCGTCTGCCATCACCCGGACGGAAATGGATTCGCTGGCAAAGGCGCTGGAGGTGGCCCGATAGCGCACCCGGTAGGTGCCAGCGGCGAGGCCCGTCACAGTGCTGCCGGTACAGGGCTGCCAATCTCCCCCCGCCAAGGCATATTCCATATCAGCTGAAACGCCGGTGATCTGGCTGTGGCCGCCGGCCACTGTGTCGGGCGCCGCCGGCCGTTCCGGGATGACCAGCTGTACCCACGGATCGTTCTCCGTATCGCGGAAATAGAGCGTGTTGCCAAAAAAGAGCCTGTAGCTGGAGTGCTCCTCTGTACCGATGGTGAGGTTGTCATCCCAAAGCGCCGTGGTGATGATAATTCCGCTCTCCGGATCCTCTGTCCACTGGGTGCCTGTAGCCACAAAAATAGTTTCGTTCTCAAAGTCGATATTTGCCAGAGATACAGCCCCTGCCTGGATGGCAAAGCAGGAAACCAAGACAAAAGACGCGAGGAATATGGAAAGTATTCTCCTTTTCATTGTAAACCTCCT